>JAJQBR010000083.1 GCA_021203185.1 Clostridiales bacterium | reverse complement strand
AGAATTTGAAGGTGTTGCACTTCGTATTGTAACCTACCCTCCTCCCCTTTCAGGGGAGGCAAGAGGGGATACTGCTTGTCGTCTGGTGTCAGTATTGTTCGACAGTTGTGGAATTTTCAGTAGAAATGCCTCTTTCTGGCCACCAGCCACTAAAAAACACAGTGGATTCAATGGGGCTGTCAGGCTCGAAAAGACGAGCGGGGAAAATTCCAGCGAAAAGAGTTGACAAACGCACCCGCGTGGGCTATAATATCTTTCGCTGAGTTGCGGGTGTGCTGGAACTGGTAGACTGGCAAGCTTGAGGTGCTTGTGTGTGAATGCACGTGTGGGTTCGAGTCCCATCGCCCGCACCACAGAGAAAACCGAACCGTTTCCCCTGGGGGAGACGGTTCGGTTTTTTATTGCCTGCTGCTTCCTTTGAAGTTCCATAAATAGGGTTGCTGGCTGCGCCTGTCCGCCCTCCTGACAGAATTAGCAATTAGCAATGTGCAATTATGGGGAAACGGGACGCTGGCGGCTCCTGGCAAAAGGCGTTGCTTCCCACTGGCGTTCCCCAGGGACAACCACAGCTGAAAACCCGTCCATTGCTCATTGCACATTGAAAATTAAAGGTCGTCGATTTCCTCCGGCGCAACCGTCTGTGGATACGGCACCGCCTCCATCGTCATAATGGACACCTCGTAGGCGGTGCGCCTGACCTCACCCCCATCCACGATTTTGGTGTAGCCCCTGGACTGGAGCCGCCCTTCCAACCGAAGACCGTCCCCGGTGGACATGGCCCCGCACTTCACCGCCAAACTCCCCCAGGCGATACAGGGCAGGTAATCCGCCCGTCCATACCGGCGGTTCACTGCCAGAATCAAGTCTGTGATTTCCCGGCCCAGGGGCGTCAGCCGGTACACCGGCGGCTTGCAAATGACCCCGGCCAGGGTCAGTCGGTTGTCGTCGGCCCCCACCGTGTCGTAATACAGCTCCTGGGCGTAGAGGGTGATAACCAAGCGGCTGCCCACGCCGCCCCGGTTGTTGTAGGACCGCACCTCCCCGTAGATGGCCGCCCGCTCCCCCGCCCGGAGGGGGCAGCTCTCCAGCAGCGTCCGGGACAGGATAACGTTGATGACGTCCTCCGCTCCGGAGAGCCGCAGGCTCTTGACCGGTACGCGAAAAAAATCCTCCCCGTGGCTGGCGTGGGAGAAAACCGGCTCTGTCACCGCCTCTCCAATCAAGGTGGCCTGGTTTTCGTTCCAATCTGTTCTCATAAGCATCGCTCCCTTTTGGACGCGCCTGTTTCATGGTCGAGGCCATTGCATCGGCGTCACTCCTGGTTTCCTGCGGTACTCTATGCGGCGGCGCGGGGGAAAAGAACCGCACCGGCGCGCAAAAACCGCCATGACCGGACGGTCACAGCGGTTTTTTGGAAAAGAAAAAGGAAGAGAAAAGAAAACGAAACGGAGTTCGGAATTTTTAGTCCATTCCCAGCAAAGGCATCTGTCCCCGCCGGGTTTGGTATGCGGTACAGGAGCTGTGGGGCTGCACCCCTTTCCTGTAACAATGGTAGTATAGCACAGCAGGGCAGGGAAGTCTTGAATAAACTGTGAATCTTAGTGTGTTTGCCTGTCCTTTTCTTCGGGGTGCTTTTCTGCACAATTTTTCGCTCTCCCGCTGGACGGCGGGGGCAAGAACGTGTATAATATCCCATGTACCCTGTGGTTTGATGTGAAATGGAGGCGCGCGATGGACTTGCGACAGGAAAAATATCAGGCGCTGCGGGATTGCCTGCGTCACCTGGGCAGCGTAGCGGTGGCCTTCTCCGGCGGCGTGGACTCCACCTTTCTGCTGTGGACGGCCCATGACGTGCTGGGGAACCAGGCGGTGGCGGTGACGGCCAGCTCCTGCTCCTTCCCGGAGCGGGAACGGCGGGAGGCGGCGGATTTCTGTGGGTCACACGGCATTTCCCAGGTGATTTGCCCCTCAGAGGAGCTGGACATCGAGGGTTTTCGGCAGAACCCGCCCGACCGCTGTTACCTATGCAAGCGGGAACTGTTCGGAAAGATTTGCGCCATCGCACAGGAGCGGGGGCTGAATGCGGTGATAGAAGGATCCAATGTGGATGATGAGGGCGACTACCGCCCCGGTATGCGGGCCGTGCGGGAACTGGGTGTGGTCAGCCCTCTGCGGCAGGCAGGACTGACAAAAGACGACATTCGCCTGCTGTCCAAAGAGCTGGGCCTCCCCACCTGGGACAAGCCCTCCTTTGCCTGCCTCGCCTCCCGGTTCGTCTACGGCGAGACCATCACTGAGGAAAAGCTGCGCATGGTGGACCGGGCGGAGCAGCTGCTGTTGGAGCTGGGGTTCCGTCAGGTGCGGGTGCGCATCCACGGCACGATTGCCCGTATCGAGCTACAGCCGGAGGACTTCCCCAAACTGCTGGCGGAGGACACCCGCAGACTGGTCTATGACCGGCTGAAATCCTATGGGTTTACTTATGTAGCGCTGGATCTGCTGGGCTACCGCACCGGCAGCATGAACGAGACGCTATCGGCGCAGGACAGGAGGAACAACGATGCTTGACCAATTTTCCCGCACACAGCTGCTCCTGGGCCGGGAGGCCATGGAACGGCTCTACCGGGCGCGGGTGGCGGTGTTCGGCGTGGGCGGGGTCGGCGGTTACACCGTGGAGGCCCTGGCCCGCAGCGGCGTGGGCCAGCTGGATCTGATCGATGACGACAAGGTCTGCCTGACCAACCTGAACCGGCAAATTCTCGCCACCCGCAGCACTGTGGGCAAATACAAGGTGGATGTGGCGGAGCAGCGCATTTTAGACATCAACCCCAAGGCCGTAGTCCGCACCTACAAAACCTTTTACACCCCCCAGACGGCGGAGCAGTTCGACTTTTCCCAATACGACTACGTGGTGGACGCCATTGACACAGTGACGGGCAAGCTGGAGCTGGTGGAACAGGCGCAGAAGGCGGGCGTCCCCATCATCAGCTGCATGGGCGCGGGCAACAAGCTGGACGCTGCCGCCTTTGAAGTTGCAGATATTTCTAAAACCTCCGTATGTCCCCTGGCGCGGGTCATGCGGAAGGAGCTGGGCAAGCGGGGCATCAAGCACCTGAAGGTGGTCTATTCCAAAGAATCCCCCATGACCCCCATTGAGGACGACTCTATCAGCTGCCGAAACCACTGCGTCTGTCCCCCCGGCGCCGCCCGGAACTGCACCCAGCGGCGGCAGATTCCCGGCAGCACCGCCTTTGTCCCGGCGGTGGCCGGGCTGATCGTGGCAGGAGAGGTGGTCAAGGACCTGGCGGCGGCCCGCTGACGGCTCCCGACAGGCGACGGTTTCTTGCGATTCAGGAGGTTTCTTTGGGTAAATTCCCCGGTTCCTCTTGCCAAGCGGGGCATTTTAGGTTAGAATAGACCTGTAAAAAGATAACCTGGGTTTCCGTTGCCTGGGCCAACTGATAATTTGGAGGAGTTCATTTATGCTTACTGCCAGCGATTTTAGAAACGGCAAGACCTTCGAGTACGAAGGCAAAGTCATGCAGGTCATCGAGTTCCAGCACGTCAAGCCCGGCAAGGGCGCGGCCTTTGTCCGCACCAAGATGAAGAACGTCATCACCGGCGCTGTCACTGAGACTTCCTTTAACCCCACTGCCAAGTTCGAGGAGGCGTTCATTGAGCGCAAGGAGATGGAGTACAGCTACTCTGACGGCGACCTGTACTATTTCATGGACACCGAAACCTACGACATGATTCCCCTGAACAGCAGCCAGCTGGGCGACGCCTTCCGTTTCGTCAAGGAGAACACCCCCTGCAAGGTGCTGTCCTACAAGGGCAAGGTATTCGGCATCGAGGCCCCCAACTTCATGGAGCTGGAGGTCGTCAAGACCGAGCCGGGCGTCCGGGGCGACACCGCCACCAACGTCACCAAGCCCGCCACTCTGGAGACCGGCGCGGAAATCAAGGTTCCTCTGTTCATCAACGAAGGTGACCGCATCCAGGTGGACACCCGCACCGGCGAGTATATGTCCCGCTGCAAGTAAATTTCCCGCCTCATTTTACTATATCCCGCGAAAGGAGGAGGTTTTATGTCCCTTGCGGAAAAAGCCGGTTATCTCCGGGGCCTGTACGACGGCATGGAACTGAGCGAGGAAAAGTCCAAGGAGGCCAAGCTGTTCAAGGCCATCATTGACGTGGTGGAGGAACTGGCCGACCACGTGACCGAAAACGAGGAGAGCATCATGGCTCTGGCCGACCAGGCGGACGAGCTGCTGGGCGGCGCTTTCGACGATTTGGACGAATATGAGGACGATGAGGACGAGGACGACTACGAGACCGCCGTCGAGGTGGAGTGTCCCTCCTGCGGTGAACCTATGACCATCCACGAGGGCCATCTGGCCTCCGGCGAGGTCAAGTGTCCCTCTTGCGGCCAGCGGTTCCAAATCGAGCTGGAGTTCGAGGAAGAGGACGGCGACGACGAGGAGATTCCCTTTTGAGCTGCCGTGATCCAATCACGAAATACAACAGGCCCGCGCCAGGTTTGCCCCGGCGCGGGTCTTGCTTTGTCCGTGAATCGTACAAAGTCGAAACCGGCGGCGCTCATGCGCCGCCGGTTCCTGCGTTATAGTGATATGCAAAAGTAAGGAGTATCGGTATCGTTCAAAAGGGAAGAGGAACGATTACACATCGTACATCAGGTCGCCATAGGAAGGTACCGGCCAGTAATCGCTGTCCACCAGCATCTCCAGCTCGTCGATGGGGGCGCGGAGGGCGTCCATCACGGGGATAACGGTGTAACGGTACTCTTTGGCCATAGCGGGAATGTCGTCCATGGCGTCGGTCTCGGCGTAGACCTGCTTCAACTGGGTCAGGGCAGCCTGGGCGTCCTTCAACAGGGCGGAGACCTTGTTCAGCAGCTCCTTCTGGACGGAGGCGTCCGCACCGGCAGCTTCCACGGCGGCGACAGATTCGGCCAGGGTGGTGGAGTAGGCGATGACAGAGGGGATGTACTGCTTACCGGCCATGTGAATCATAACCTTGGCCTCCACGCCGATGCGCTTGGCATAGTTCTCGTAGGAGACTTCCTCACGGGACTCCAGCTCCGCCTTGGTGTAGACGCCGAACTTCTCGAACATTTCCACCACATCGGGCTGGGTCAGCACGGGGATGGCGTCCACCATGCACTTGATGTTGGGCAGGCCCCGGCGGGCAGCTTCTTCCACCCACGCCTCGGAGTAGCCGTCGCCGTTAAAGACGATGCGCTGATGCTTGGTCATCAGATCCTTGACGTAGGCTTTGCAGGCGGTCTCGAAGTCCTCCGCGCCCTCCAGAGCGTCGGCGGCGTCGCAGAACGCCTCGGCCATGATGGCGTTTAGAGCGGTGTTGGGACCGGCGATGTTGTCGCTGGAGCCGACCATACGGAACTCGAAGCGGTTGCCGGTGAAGGCGAAGGGGGAGGTGCGGTTCCGGTCGGTGGCGTCTTTCTTCAACACGGGGACGGTGGAGACGCCGGTATCCAACTCGCCGGGTACGACGGTGGGGGCGTCGCCGTCCACGATCTTCTCCACCAGGGCCTCCAGCTGGTCGCCCAGGAAGATGGAGATGATGGCGGGAGGAGCCTCCTGCGCGCCCAGACGGTGGTCGTTGCCCACGTTGGAGGCGGAATCCCGGAGCAGGTCGGCGTGCTTATCCACGGCGCTCATGACGCAGGCCAGGACCAGCTGGAACTGCAAATTCTCTTCCGGCTTGTCGCCCGGGTCGAACAGGTTCTCGCCGGTGTCGGTGCCCAGGGACCAGTTGTTGTGCTTGCCGGAGCCGTTGACGCCTGCGTAGGGTTTCTCGTGGAGCAGGCAGGACATATCGTGGGCGTAAGCCACCCGCTTCATGGTCTCCATGGCCAGGTTGTTCTGGTCGACGGCCACGTTGGCGGTGGAGAAGATGGGGGCCATCTCGTGCTGGGCGGGGGCCACCTCGTTGTGCTGAGTGGTGGCGGTGATGCCGTACTTCCACAGCTCCACGTTCAGGTCCTTCATGAAGGAACCGACGCGGGTGCGGATTTTGCCGAAGTAGTGGTCGTCCAGCTCCTGACCCTTGGGGGCGGGAGCGCCGAACAGGGTGCGGCCGGTGTAAATCAGATCCTTGCGCTGCTCATAGAGCTTGCGGTCCACCAGGAAATACTCCTGCTCCGGGCCGACAGAGGCGGTCAGATGGGTGGCCTTGGTGTTGCCGAACAGACGGCAGATGCGGATGCCCTGCTTGGAGACAGCCTCCATAGAACGCAGCAGCGGGGTCTTAGTGTCCAGCGCCTCGCCGGTGTAGGAGACAAAGACGGTGGGGATGCACAGCACGGTGCCGCAGCAGGACTGCTCCTTCACGAAAGCGGGGGAGGTGATGTCCCAGGCGGTGTAGCCCCGGGCGTAGGAGGTGGCGCGCAGACCGCCGGAGGGGAAGGAGGAGGCGTCAGGCTCACCCATGATGAGCTTCTTACCGGACAGCTGCATCAGGGTGTGTCCCATCTCGTCAGGGGAAGTCAGGAAGGAGTCGTGCTTCTCTGCGGTGGCGCCGGTCAGAGGCTGGAACCAGTGGGTGTAGTGGGTGGCGCCTTTTTCCACGGCCCAGCACTTCATGGCGTCGGCCACGGTGTCGGCGGAGGCGGCGCTGAGGGTGCCGCCGTTCTCCATGACGGAGACGACCTCTTTGTAGACGCTTTTGGGCAGGCGCTCCTTCATAACGGCGCGGCTGAATACGTTGGAGCCAAAGATCTCAGGGATACTCATTGCAATAAACCGATCCTTTCTTTCATTCCTTAAAATGGGACTGCTGGAAATGGTGGGTGGTACGAGTTCAGGAACGCACGAAAAGAAAAAGGCGATGGCGTCTCGTTTATGGGACTCCATTGCCTCCTTAAAGCAGCTTTCGTAGCTTCGTGCTGTTCTGTTGTTTTCGGGTGAACTTGAATCACTGTGGTTACTATACCCCATTCCACGCCAATTTGCAAGCGATTTGCAGGATATTTTTTTTCTTTCATTCAAAATAACGTAAAACAACCGGCTATTTCCCGCTCCCTTTAGACAAAATTGACGGAATGAATTGGACAAAAACGCAAAAACGCAGAAATTACTTGACAGCCGGACGGAATCGTGTATACTAAAAATCGTAGACATATCGGCGGGGATATGCAATATTCCCCGGAGCGAAATTCATTTCGGTTCTTTTCTCTCAAAAAATAGAAGGAGAGCAGGCCGGGTGAAAGGAGATTTATTTATGGCCTATAGCAAAGAGGACATTCTCCGCCTGGTGGAGGAGGAGGATGTACAGTTCATTCGGATGCAGTTCGTGGATGTGTTCGGCCAGCTGAAAAACGTGGCCATCACCCCCTCCCAGCTGCCCAAGGCCCTGGACGACCAGATTATGATCGACGGCAGCGCCATCGAGGGCTTCGTTCGGGTGAACGAATCCGACCAGTATCTGCGCCCGGATCTGAACACCTTCGCCATTTACCCCTGGCGGCCCATGCAGGGCAAGGTGGCCCGGCTGCTGTGCAACGTGTACAACCCCGACGGCAGCCCCTTTGTGGGCGACCCCCGCAGCGTACTGCGGCGGGTGGTTTCCCGCGCGGCCTCTATGGGGCTGAACCTGATGATTGGCCCGGAGTGCGAGTTCTTCCTGTTCAAAACCGACGACCAGGGCCGCCCCACCACCCTGCCCAGCGACAGCGCCACCTATTTTGACCTGTCCCCCCTGGATCAGGGCGAGTCCACCCGGCGGGAGGTCTGTCTGGCGCTGGAAAAGATGGGCTTTGAGATCGAAGGCTCCCACCACGAGAACGCACCCGGCCAGCACGAAATTGACTTCCACTACACCGAGGCGATGGAGGCGGCGGATCACATCCTGACCTTCCGGCTGGCGGTCAAGACCCTGGCCCAGCGCAACGGACTGCACGCCACCTTTATGCCCAAGCCCATCGATGGGGTCAACGGCTCCGGGATGCACATCAATATGTCCCTGTTCCGCAACGGCAAAAACCTGTTCTACGACCCTGACGGGCTGCACGGTCTTTCTAAAGAGGCGTACTCCTTCATCGCCGGCATCCTCTACCACATCCGGGGTCTGTGCGCCCTGACCAACCCCCTGGTCAACAGCTACAAGCGGCTGGTGCCGGGATATGAGGCCCCCTGCTATATCACCTGGTCTGTGGGCAACCGCAGCTCTCTGGTACGCATCCCGGAGGTGCGGGGCCAGGTCACCCGGGTGGAGCTGCGCAGCCCCGACCCCTGCGCCAATCCCTATCTGGCGCTGGCTGCCTGCCTGGCCGCCGGTCTGGACGGCATCGAGCGGGATATGACCCCTCCGGCGGAGATTACCGAGAACATCTACGCCATGAGCGACGCCCAGCGGGCCTATCTGGGCATCGAGACTCTCCCCACCAGCCTCCACGAAGCCCTGGAGGAGATGCAGAAGGACTCCTGCATTATGGACACCCTGGGCAAGCACGTAGCCAAAGCGTATATCGAGGGCAAGGAGAAGGAATGGAAAGAATACCGCGTCCAGGTCAGTCAATGGGAGCGGGACAAATACATGACCGTATATTGACCCCTCTGGCCGCGTGTTCCATATTTGGAATCAAGGTGAGATCGTGGTGGAAAAAATCATCGTTGCGTTTGAGAACGAAGCCACCTGCCGCCGCGTCAGCGAAATGATCGAAAGCTCCGGCATTGCCAGCTGCGTCAACGTGCGCAGCTGCGGCGAGGTGAAACGCATCACCAACAAAGCCCGTGTAAACATCGTGGTTTGCGGTTATAAGCTGGCGGACGGACCAGCCGCAGTCCTCCACCACGAGCTGCCGCCTAACTGTTCGGTGCTGATGGTGGCAAGCCAGGCCCAGCTGGACTTGGTGGACGAGGACATTTTCCGCCTGCCCGCTCCCATTTCCCGGGGAAGCCTGGTGGCCTCGGTGCAGATGCTGTTCCAAATCAACCGCCGCCTGAACCGGCTGGCCCGGCCCAAGCGGAGCGACGAGGACCAGCAGCTGGTGGAAGAGGCCAAGCGCCTGCTGATGGATCGCCACGGCATGACCGAGGAACAGGCCCACCGGTTTATTCAGAAAAAGAGCATGGACACCGGAGCCAAAATGGTTCAAACCGCACAAATCATTTTGGGCGAGCTGGATGTTTATTAAACTGAAACCGCATTTTTGTTAGCAAAAAATCGTCAGTCAGGCATTTCACGCAGTTTTGCGCTGAAATGCAGCAAATAGAGCGGAAAACAACGCTGAAATAAAAAAACGAACGGCGTCTCAATGGGGAGGCGGCGGCGGTCCGGCGGAGGTTTGGGAGCGGGCGTGTTGCCCCTTTCCCGTCTCCTGCCAGTGGTCGACGCGCCCCGGCGGGACGCCGCGTGTTGTTTTCAGCCCTCCTCCGGCTCACGCCGGAACACCTGTGAAAGGGGAAACAGTTCATGGAAGAAATCAGGACAGAGACCACCATGCCGCCCAGGGGGTTGTATAACCCCGCCTTTGAGCACGACGCCTGCGGCATCGGCGCGGTGGTGGACATCAAGGGCTGCAAGACCCACACCACGGTGGACAACGCGCTGGCCATCGTGGAAAAGCTGGAACACCGGGCCGGGAAAGACGCCGAGGGCAAGACCGGCGACGGCGTGGGCATTATGCTGCAAATTTCCCACAACTTCTTCGTCAAGGCCGCCGCCGCCGCCGGTATCCAGCTGGGTGGCGAGCGGGACTATGGCATCGGGATGTTCTTCTTCCCCCAGGACATCCTCAAGCGGTCCCAGGCCAAGAAGATGTTTGAGATCATCGTGGAAAAAGAGGGGATGGAGTTCCTGGGCTGGCGCACCGTACCCATCAACCCGGAGGTGCTGGGCAACAAGGCTCTGGCCTGTATGCCCCACATCGAGCAGGGCTTCGTGGCCCGCCCCGCCAAGGTGGAAAAGGGCCTGGACTTTGACCGAAAGCTCTATATCGCCCGCAGGGTCTTTGAGCAGTCCAACGACAACACCTATGTGGTGTCCTGCTCCAGCCGGACCATCGTCTACAAGGGGATGTTCCTGGTGGGCCAGCTGCGGAAGTTCTACTGTGACCTGCTGGACGAGGACTACCAGTCCGCCATCGCCATGGTCCACTCCCGCTTTTCCACCAACACCAACCCCTCCTGGGAGCGGGCGCACCCCAACCGGTTTATCCTCCACAACGGCGAGATCAACACCATCCGGGGCAACGCCGACCGTATGCTGGCCCGTGAGGAGACCATGGCCTCCAACGTCATGAGCGAGGAGGATTTGGATAAGGTCTACCCCGTGGTGAACCCCAACGGCTCCGACTCCGCCCGGCTGGACAACACCCTGGAGTTCCTGGTGATGAACGGCATCGAGCTGCCCATGGCGGTGATGATGTGCATCTCGGAGCCCTGGACCAACGACCAGAACATGAGCCGGGAGAAGCGGGACTTCTACCGCTACTACGCCACCATGATGGAGCCCTGGGACGGCCCCGCCTCCATCATCTTCTCCGACGGCGACATCATGGGGGCCGTGCTGGATCGGAACGGCCTGCGCCCCTCCCGGTACTACGTCACCGACGACGACCAGCTGGTGCTGGCCTCCGAGGTGGGCGTGCTGGATGTGCCCCCGGAGAAAATCGTCATGAAATCCCGCCTCCAGCCCGGCCGTATGCTGATGGTGGACACGGTGGCGGGCCGCCTCGTCACCGACGACGAGCTGAAGGAGAAGTACGCCCGCCGCCAGCCCTATGGCGAGTGGCTGGACATGAACCTCATCGAACTCCACGACCTGCCCATCCCCAACCACCACATCACCACCTACACTCAGGACGAGCGGGACAGGATGTACAAAGCCTTCGGCTACTCCTATGAGGAGGTGAAGGATGCCATTCTGCTGATGGCCCAGACCGGCGAGGAGCCTACCGCCGCCATGGGTGTGGATATTCCCCTGGCGGTGCTGTCTGAGCAGCATCAGCCCCTGTTCAGCTACTTCAAGCAGATGTTCGCCCAGGTCACCAACCCGCCCATCGACGCTATCCGGGAGGAAGTGGTGACGGACACCGCCGTCCACCTGGGCAGCGGCGGCAACCTCCTCCAGGAGGTGGCGGAGAACTGCAAGGCCCTGCGCATCAAGCACCCCATTCTGACCTCCATCGACCTCTTGAAAATCCGCAGCATGAAGCAGCCCGGCTTCCAGGTGGAGACCATCTCCATGCTGTACTACAAGAACACCCCCCTGGAGCGGGCCATTGACCGGATGTTCGTGGCGGCAGACCGGGCCTACCGGCGGGGGGCCAACATCCTGATCCTCTCCGACCGGGGGGTGGACGAGAACCATGTGGCCATCCCCTCCCTGCTGGCGGTGTCCGCCCTCCAGCAGTACCTGGTGCGGACGAAGAAGCGCACCAGCCTGTCCGTGGTGGTGGAGACGGCGGAGCCGCGGGAGGTACACCACTTCGCCACTCTGCTGGGCTACGGCGCGTCCGCCATCAACCCCTATCTGGCTCAGGAGTGCATCATGGAGCTGGTGGAGAAGAAGCTGCTGGACAAGGAGGTCTCCGTCGCCATTGACGACTATAACCAGGCCATTTTGAAGGGCATCGTGAAAATCGCCTCCAAGATGGGCATTTCCACCCTCCAGTCCTACCAGTCCGCCCAGATTTTCGAGGCGGTGGGCATCTCCAAGGAGGTCATTGACCAGTACTTCACCAACACCGTCTCCCGTGTGGGCGGCATCGGCCTGAAGGAAATCGAGGAGACGGTGGAGTATAACCACAACCACGCCTTTGACCCCCTGGGCCTGACCATTGACACCACCCTGGACAGCCCCGGCACCCACAAGTCCCGGGCGGGCAACGGCACGGAGGATCACCTGTACAACGCGAAAACCATCGCCCTGCTCCAGCAGGCCGTCCGCACCGGCAGCTACGAGACCTTCCAGGAGTACGCCCGTTCCGTGGACGATGACTCCGTCCCCCACACCCTCCGTGGCCTGATGGACTTCAAGTTTGACGAGAACGGCGGCGTTCCCCTGGACGAGGTGGAGAGCGAGTACGAAATCGTCAAGCGGTTCAAGACCGCCGCCATGAGCTACGGCTGCCTGTCCGCAGAGGCCCACGAGTGCCTGGCCATCGCCATGAACCATCTGGGAGCCCACTCCAACACCGGCGAAGGCGGCGAGCCCGCCGACCGCTACGGCACTGAGCGGGCCTGCACCATCGTGCAGGTGGCCTCCGGCCGGTTCGGCGTCAACTCTCAGTACCTGATGAGCGGCAACGAAATTCAAATCAAGATGGCCCAGGGTGCGAAGCCCGGCGAGGGCGGCCACCTGCCCGGCAAGAAGGTGTACCCCCGGGTGGCGAAAACGAGATTCTCCACCCCCGGCGTGTCCCTGATTTCCCCGCCGCCCCACCATGACATTTACTCCATCGAGGATTTGGCCCAGCTGATTTACGACCTGAAAAACGCCAACCGGGGGGCCCGCATCAACGTGAAGCTGGTGTCCGAGGCCGGGGTAGGCACCATCGCCGCAGGCGTGGCCAAGGGCGGCGCCCAGGTCATCCTGATTTCCGGCTACGACGGCGGCTCCGGCGCAGCGCCGAAGAGCTCCATCCACAACGCCGGCCTCCCCTGGGAGCTGGGTGTGGCGGAGACCCACCAGACCCTGATTCAGAACGGCCTGCGCTCCCGGGTGGTCATCGAGGCGGACTCCAAGCTGATGACAGGACGGGATGTGGCCATTGCCTGCCTGCTGGGCGCGGAGGAGTTCGGCTTCGCCACCGGCCCCCTGGTGGCTATGGGCTGCGTCATGATGCGGGTGTGCAACCTAGACACCTGCCCCATGGGCATCGCCACCCAGAACCCCACCCTCCGCAAGCGCTTCCAGGGCAAGCCGGAGTATGTGGAGAACTATATGCTCTTCATCGCCCGGCAGCTGCGGGAAATCATGGCGAAGCTGGGCTTCCGCACCGTGGAGGAGATGGTCGGCCGCAGCGACAAGCTGGAAGCCCGTCAGAACCGCATCACCCAGCGGGCAGACACGGTGAACCTGAGCGCCATCCTGAATAACCCCTACATTGACAGCGAGGAGCGCCACTTCGACCCCGCCAAGGTCTTTGACTTTGAGCTGGAAAAGACGGTGGACGAATCCGTATTCCTGAAGAAGATGGGCCGGGCGCTGAAGAGCGGCAAGCCCGCCTCCATGGAGCTGAAAATCAGCTCCACTGACCGCACCCTGGGCACCATCTTCGGCAGCGAGATCACCCGCCTCCACGGCAGCAGCCTGCCGGACGACACCTACCGCATCAAGTGCTACGGCGGCGGCGGCCAGTCCTTCGGGGCCTTCATCCCTAAGGGGCTGACCATGGAACTGGAGGGCGACTCCAACGACTACCTGGGCAAGGGCCTCTCCGGCGGCAAAATCGTGGTCTATCCCCCCAAGGGCTCCCAGTTCAAGGCGGATGAGAACATCATCATCGGCAACGTGGCCCTCTACGGCGCCACGGCGGGCAAGGCTTTCGTGGCCGGTGTGGCCGGGGAGCGGTTCTGCGTCCGGAACTCCGGAGCCTACGCCGTCGTGGAAGGCGTAGGCGACCACGGCTGCGAGTACATGACCGGCGGCAGAGTGGTAGTCCTGGGCAGCACCGGCAAGAACTTCGCAGCCGGTATGTCCGGCGGCATCGCCTATGTGCTGGACATGAAGCGGGACCTGTACCTCCGGGTGAACAAGAGCATGGTCAACATTGACCTGGTGGAGCAGAAGCACGACATCCAGGAGCTGCGCACCATGATTGAGGAACACGTTGCCGCCACCGGCTCAGAAAAGGGCAAACTGGTGCTGGCGGACTTCGAGCATTACCTGCCCTACTTTAAGAAAATCATGCCGGTGGATTACAACCGGATGCTGAAGGCCATCGCCAGGGCAGAGGAAAAGGGCCTGACCCATGAGCAGGCGGAAATTGATGCGTTCTACAGCATCGCAGCGAACTGAGCAGGAGGGAACAGACAATGGGTAAACCGACCGGATTTTTAGACTATGAGCGCAAGGAGAACCCCACCATCCAGCCCCTTGCCAGGATTCAGAACTTCAACGAATTTCACCCCATGCTGGACAGGGAGGAGCGGAAGGAGCAGGCGGCCCGGTGCATGAACTGCGGCGTCCCCTTCTGCCAGAGCTGCATCCAGCTCTCCGGGATGTACTCCGGCTGCCCGCTCCACAACCTGATTCCGGAGTGGAACGACATGATTTACAAGGGCAACTGGGAGCACGCCCTGACCCGCCTGTGCAAGACGGCCTCCTTCCCGGAGTTCACCGGGCGGGTGTGCCCGGGGCTGTGCATGGCGGCCTGCACCTGCGGAGCCAACGGCGACCCCGTCACCGTGAAGGAGAACGAGCTGGCCCTCATCGAGTACGGCTGGGAGAACGGGCTGATTCAGCCCCGCATCCCCGCCGTGCGGACAGGGAAGCGCATCGCCGTGGTGGGCTCCGGCCCCTCCGGCCTGGCGGTGGCAGATTTGCTGAACCGCCGGGGCCATTCCGTGACGGTGTACGAGCGGTTTGACCGCATCGGCGGCCTGATGATGTACGGCATCCCCAACATGAAGCTGGAGAAGTCCATTGTAGACCGCCGGGTGAACCTGATGAAAGAGGAGGGCGTCACCTTCGTCACCGACGCCGATGTGGGCAACGCCGTCCCTGCCCAGGAGCTGATGGATAGCTACGACGCGGTGGTGCTGTGCTGCGGCGCGTCCAACCCCAGAGATTTGCAGGGGCCGGGCCGGGACGCCGAGGGCATCTACTTTGCGGTGGACTTCCTCCGCCGCAACACCAAGAGCCTGCTGGACTCCGGCCTCACCGACGGCAAGAACATCTCCGCCAAGGACAAGAACGTCATTGTAGTGGGCGGCGGCGACACCGGCAACGACTGCATCGGCACCTGTATGCGCCACGGCTGCAAGAGCATCACCGCTCTGGAGATGATGCCCAAGCCTCCGGTGGACCGGCTGCCCAGCAACCCCTGGCCCCAGTGGCCGCGGGTCCTCAAGACCGACTACGGCCACGAGGAGGCCATCGCCGTCTTTGGCGAGGACCCCCGCATCTACAAGACCACGGTGAAGGAGTTCCACAAGGACGAAAAGGGCGACCTGTGCGCCGTCACCATCGTCCATCTGGAGTCCAAAAAGGATGAAAAGACAGGCCGCTACATGATGGTACCCGTGGAGGGCAGCGAGGAAACGCTCCCCTGCGAGCTGCTGCTCATCGCCGCCGGGTTCCTGGGCAACCAGAAGTACGTGTCTGAGGCCTTCGGCGTGGAGCTGAACCAGCGCACCAACGTCAAGACCGCCGAGGGCAGCTACAAAACCAACGTGGAGAAGGTCTTTACCGCCGGCGATATGCACCGGGGCCAGTCCCTGGTGGTGTGGGGCATCGCTGAGGGGCGGGCCTGCGCCCGTGAGGTGGATGAGTACCTGATGGGGTACACCTGCCTGTAACAAGTTACTGCAAAACACAAAGCATCGCCCTCCCGGAGAGGTTTCCTTTCCGGGAGGGCGATTTCACTTTATTTCTGCTTTTGAATGGATTTTTAGCAGCTCATTGACATACTCGACATAGTATGGTATACTTGTCACAGCACTATCGGCGAGGATGTGGAATGAGATGTTGAAAAAAGCGGTATTGCTTTTGATGGCGGCGCTGTTCGCCCTGGGGGTAACGGCCTGCGGCTCCGGTGTCACTGTGAATGTCACCTCCCAGGAAGGGCTGGAGGTGCCGGAGGGGGCGGCGGACTTCCTGACCGCCATTTACACCACCGATCAGGACGGGCGGTACACCGCCTATCTGGAGGCCGAGGAAACCGCCGACGACCCGGACGGCGCGGCCACCGCCATGATCACTTACTATGGGAACCTCTCCTTCTCCGACCTGGTCACGGAGGCATTGCTGAGCCAGCTTATCACCAACAGAATCCCCTACAAATATGACCAGCTGTACGCCGACACCCCCGCCACGGTGGAGGCGGTGGCCTTTGAAGCGCCGGAGGACGGTGAGGAGGGCTGCGATTTTGTGGTGACGCTGACTGTCGACGGCGAGACCGAGACCCGCACCGGGGCCATCCGCTGGGAGGAAGATACCGCTCTCATCAGTTCCTTCTGGGAGGCGGGATGAGCCGATACAAATGAATAGAATGACAGCGGCAAGTTTCCCGATGGGGCTTGCTGCTACTGTTTTAGGGACTGAAGTTGCTTGTGCAGCGCATTGGCTTACTGCATACATCTTCTCTCATATCACAATGCCCAATAATACTCTTTGATTTTTTGGGCCATCAATCTACGTCGAGCTTCAAGAAACGCCGGATAGTTGCGAATATCCATATCCTCAAATCCGTCTGGAATACAATTTTGAGAAAGGTTTTCGTGCAACTTATCAATGTCTACAATTCCGCCATATACCGCTTGTTTTGTTTCACATTGTTCAAAAACCTTTTTCATATATACATTCGGTGCATCGTCACTAATCTTGATATTGATTTCCTGCTGCAAAAAGACATAGTTAGCAATTTGATTATATTGCGCTTGTACCACGCCCTTTTTCATTAAGTATTTCTTTGGGAACAGGTGGTGAATGTCACCGCGATTTTCTAACATTGCCTCTACGTCAATTTGTTCAGACAAAAACCCTTTGTCATGCGCCTTAACCTGTGCAACTAGGAACATATTAAAGTATGGACTACTCGCCACTGAGGTGTTGAGCCGCTGTATTAGAGTGACATCCCAAAACGCATCAGAAAGTTCGCTGGCTTCTGTGATTCTTAGATATTCCATTGGGTCATCATAAGTACAAAAGCGTTTAATATCATAATCAAAGGCAGATTCGGGAGAACCGGAATATCGGCCTGTTAATATTGTGAGCGCGATCCACTTTCGCACAATTTGCTCAATTTTAGCGCTTGCAACCTTGCGTTCCTGCAATAGGAGATAAAGTGCATAACCAAAATTGAGGACATTCTGAGAGCGAACCAGAGACTTTCGTACGATACCAGTTGACCGGACAATCATCAAATATCTCTCATAGTTTGTTTGATTGACTGCCTGTAATACTGCTTCATGAAGTTTATAAAATGAATCTTCCTCAATTTCCACCTTAAATTCCCGTATTTCAAAATCACGTCCAGAGAGCAGGCTGACAAGGTCAGAAAGCCTGCCGCGTTGGAATTTAAAAGTAAAAGCGACGCGCAATATATCTCTATAGGACGTTTGATATATCGGAGAAACTTTCCCTGCCGCCCACTTTATGGCGTTAAATTCCTGACTTTCTGCAAATTCTGTATCATTGTTTTTGATTTGTTTTAAATCCTCTGGGGATTCCAGTAAATGGCAAAAATAATCGATCGTCTTGCGCGTGATATTCCCTCCGTAGGTATCGTTAGAAGAAATTTTGGACATTGCAAAATCAGCCTGCGACAAAACCACACCTTTTGAGTTGATTCGTATAAAAATTTCTGTTACACTGTCAATATCCAATTCCTCAGCCAGCGTGATAACTCCCAAACTGTTATTCTGCATAGAGCGAAGCTTGATAACTACATCATTAATTCGAGACATTTTTTCAGAAATATCGTTTCTTTTGCAGTAATCGAAAACAAAAGTCAAAACATCAAATTCAGGCTTAAAAACAGCCGAAATATCAGGAATCCACTTACCACTTCGCCGGATGGCGGAATTAGATACCTCAAAAATCTCTTCCAATGGATTAAATGCAATTGCAATAGAACGCCATTTATAATGATTATCCAGAACCTCTTGCCCAACAATTGCAGCGGCAAGCGCGGTTACTCTCTGCTGACCATCAATCAAGACCTTTTTTCCTGCGGCTGTTGTGCCGTCCTTTAACTTAACTCTCGGATTTTGCCATTCAATAATATATCCAACCGGAAATCCATTATAAAGAGAATCTATTAAATCTCGTACCTTTGTACTATCCCAAACAAACGGACGCTGCATCTCAGGAATCGCAATTGCACCAGATTTAATACTGGAAAGAATATTTTCTACTGTAAAATTGTTTACGCTGTATTGTGCCATAATCTAACACTCCTAAATAATATATCTATTTATTTATGTATTTTCGACTTCAAGTATTCGCAAGCATTTAAACTTGGCAAACAGGACAATTCCATTTCTTAATCAATATTAAACCACAATGCGCAATTCAGTGTCAACAACGTTTTTACAAATCTTCAATTTCTTAGAAAATGCACCGTCTAACACAATAAGAAAAGGCCGCCGACGGAATCCCGCCAGCGGCCTTGTTACGCTTTTCTTATTCGATTAGTAGCAAACGCCCTGGGCCAGCATGGCGTCGGCGACCTTCAGGAAGCCGGCGATGTTGGCGCCCGCCTGGATGTCGCCGGGCATACCGTACTTCTTGGCGGCGTCGGCGCAGGCAGCGTAGATGGACTCCATGATGCCCTGGAGCTTGGAATCGACCTCCTCAAAGGTCCAGCTCAGGCGCTCGGAGTTCTGGCTCATCTCTAGGCCGGAGGTGGCCACGCCACCGGCGTTGGAAGCTTTGCCGGGGCTGTACAGCAGGCCGTTGCCCTTGATGACGGCGATGGCTTCGGGGGTGCAGGGCATGTTGGAGCCCTCGAACACGCCGACGACACCGTTGGCCACCAGAGCCTTGGCGGAGTCCTCGTCAATCTCGTTCTGGGTGGCGCAGGGCAGGGCGATGTCGGCCTTGACCGTCCAGATGCCGGAGCAGCCGGGGACGTACTTGGCGGTGGGGACATAGTCCAGATAGGTGCTGATGCGGGCCTGCTTCTGCTCCTTGATGACCTGAATCACCTTGTAGTCAATGCCGTTCTCGTCCACGATATAGCCGTTGGAGTCGGACATGGCGATGACCTTGCCGCCCAGCTGGGTGGCCTTCTGGTTGGCATAGATGGCCACGTTGCCGGAGCCGGAGATGATAACGTCCTTGCCCTCGAAGCTCTGGCTGTTGGCCTTCAGCTGGGCGTTGGCGAAGTAGCACAGGCCGAAGCCGGTGGCCTCGGTACGGGCCAGGGAGCCGCCGTAGGTCAGGCCCTTGCCGGTGAGGACGCCGGTCCAGGAGTTGGTCAGACGCTTATACTGGCCGAACATATAGCCGATTTCACGGCCGCCCACGCCGATGTCGCCGGCGGGTACGTCGGTGTCAGGGCCGATGTGCTTGCACAGCTCGGTCATAAAGCTCTGGCAGAAGCGCATGACCTCGCCGTCGCTCTTGCCCTTGGGGTCGAAGTCGGAGCCGCCCTTGCCGCCGCCCATGGGCAGGGTGGTCAGGGCGTTCTTGAAGATCTGCTCGAAGCCCAGGAACTTGATGATGGACAGGTTGACGTTCTCGCGGAAGCGCAGGCCGCCCTTGTAGGGGCCGATGGCGGAGTTGAACTGGACGCGGTAGCCGCGGTTCACCTGAACCTTGCCGTTGTCGTCCACCCAGGGTACCCGGAAGATCACGGTGCGCTCCGGCTCGACGATGCGGCCAATGATGTTCTGCTGCTCGTAGCGGGGGTCGGACTCCACCACGGGAACCAGGGTCTCTAGGACCTCGTGGACAGCTTCCAGGAACTCGGACTGCTCCGCGTAGCGGGCCGCCAGGTCCTCATAGACACTGTTCAGATAAGCGTTGTTGATTGCCATAAATAAAACATCCTTTCCTGGCGAGGGTGGTACGGCCCCCCGCACGGTTGTATACAGGCCGGTCATCCGGCGCAGGACAGGGTCCGCCATCCTGCACCTTTGTACCGGCCCCCCGCGAGGAGCGCGTACGCGCCCTTCCAAAAAAGGCTGAAAAAGCGGAAACAACTCCGAAAAGCGTTCCGCACAAAAGGCTCATCTGAGCGACCCCTTTGCCGTCCCGATTATAGTACATCATTTTCTGGCAAATTGCAAGCAAAATTTCTATTTTTTGCAGCTTTGACAGTTATCTTGCAGAATCGAGCGTTTTTTCTGCATAATTTGTGTATGCGACCCGCAAAATGCAGAACTGCTTGCATCGGAGGATTTTGCTCATTTTTGTTCCTTCTTTTGCAAAATTCAATTCTGTAAAATCCTGTGGTATTTGAACCTTTTCGCAGCTTTATGATGAAACCCCTCCGCCGTCAAGCGGCACTTCCGAAGCTGCGCTTCTCCCTGCGCCACCGCCAAAGGCGGCGACCCTTCCCATTATTCCTCCGGCTCCAGATTGTCCGCGAACCGCTGGTGAAAGTCCGGGGCCTTGCGGCGGGCGCTGACCACCCGGCCCGCTTTGTCCAGCAGGCAGTGTTCGCTCTCGCCGGTGGCCCGCAGCTCGCCGGTGTCGGCGTCCCGCACCTCATAGCGGAACTTGAAGCGGACGCTGTTGTAATAGGTCAATTTGACAGTGATAGATACCGTGTCATCGAAGTGGGTCATGGTCTTATACTGAGCGGAGACGCTGACCACCGGCACCACGATGCCCCTGGCCTCCACCTCCCGGAAGGGGATGCCCACCTGGGCCATCCAGTCCACACGGGCCTCCTCGAACCAGCGGATGTAATTGCTGTGGTGGACAATGGCCATCTGGTCGGTCTCGTAGTATTTCGCGTTGTGAATGTAGGGTTTGATTTCCATAGGGATACCTCGCTTTTTCGTTTGTTGACAAACTCGTGTTTAACGAGTAAGCATATCAACAGCTTCGTCCTCTGTTGCAACAAAGAATACGTCTTTTCCCTTGTTGCTCTCGTAAATAAAATCTTTCAGAGGTTTACTCGTGTAATGAGAGTAGTCACCGAAAATTGCAATGCGTCCGCCATAATTGACGTACTTTTGCAGAATCTCGCCCGCCAGCCCAGTGCTGAGAATAAAAAAGTCCTCTGCAACCAGTTTCTTTTCTATCACGATATTTTTTGTTCCAATTTCATAGTTTGCCGCCATCAGCACTTCCAGCGCGGATTGCGCGTCGGCAATTACCACATTACTGCTCTGAATCACAGCGCAGACAGTATTGTTCTTTTCAATCTTTCTGATTTCCATTCTGGTTCCTCTTTCAAACCCGATTTACAATTTCTTTGCCTGGGAGTTCTCCAGCAGACAAAGCTCCAGCAATTCTTTCAAATCGTCGGCTTTCACGTCATCCGTTTTTTCATATTTCAACTCGCTCACGAGGGTGAGCTCAAAACCGCTTTCTCCGTACAGATTCCACAGCTCCTGTAACCGCCTGTTTCTGTGACATTTGCCGTTCAATTCAAAGCGGTGGCGGTTAAACCAGGTCGCTGTATCTCTGGAGGTGCTATAAAACTCCTCACCTGTGGCAATACACCTTGCGGAAACCACGCCCATTTCAGGATGGCGTTCCTTCCATTCGGAAATAAGCTCTTTCCTTGCTCTCTTATCCATTTCCATTGTCAAATTTCCTCCCGAAACAAAATGTAAAATCCGGTCTCTTTCCGTGTGAAGCGTCACGGCTTTTTCTGTTTCAGCACCGCCTCGGCAAAATCCCGGTAGGTGTACCCGTCTCCCTCGTGGGCAGTTTCCACCTGATGAAAAAAGCAGCTGGGGATCTCCCCTTGTTTCAGGTTTTTGCTGACACAGGGGGCGCAGCCCTTTCCGTGGTTGGTGGGGTGCAGCGGACACGCCAGGTCGCCGCAGGTGCAAAATTTGGACAGGTTGTTTACGGTTTGGCCCCCTCATCGGACAAAATTCGTCACTTTCGGCTCCTCCTTCTCCGGCAGGC
>JAJQBR010000118.1 GCA_021203185.1 Clostridiales bacterium | reverse complement strand
TAACAGCTAACGGCTAATAGCTTATCACAACGCGGCTGATTCAAAGGGATAACCAATAAAATTAATTAGCTGACTACCGTGCCGATTTTTTCGCCCATGACCGCCCGGACGATGTTTTTGGGGTCCTTCAGGGCGAAAAGTAGCACCGGAATGTGGTTGTCCATGGAGAGGGACGTGGCGGTAAAGTCCATCACCCCCAGGTGCTGCCGCAGCACCTCGTCGTAGGAGATGGCGTCGTAGCGGGTGGCAGTGGGATCCACCACGGGGTCGGCGGTGTAAACGCCGTCGATGTTTTTGGCCAGCAGGATCACGTCCGCGTCGATCTCCGCCGCCCGCAGCACCGCCGCCGTATCCGTGGAGAAGAAGGGATTGCCGGTGCCGCAGCCGAAGATAACCACCCGGCCCTTTTCCATGTGGCGGATGGCTCTGGAGCGGATATAAGGCTCCGCGATGGACTGCATCTCGATGGCGGTCTGCACCCGGACGGGAACGTCCTTCTGTTCCAGCACGTCGGCCACAGCCAGGGCGTTGATGGTGGTAGCCAGCATCCCCATGTGGTCGGCCCGGACCCGAACCATGTTCTCGCCGCCGTCCTTTTTGCCCCGCCAGAAGTTGCCGCCGCCGACGACCACGCCCACCTGGACGCCCAGCGCCACACATTCCTTGATGGCGTCACAGACCTCGCCGATTACATTAAAATCCAGTCCCCGCTTTTGGTTCCCGGCCAGGGCCTCGCCGCTGATTTTTAGGAGGACACGTTTGTATTGGGGTGTTGCCATATTTACCAGCTCCTCAAGTATTGTTATTTTGGGTTCCGTTTTGCTGCAAAGCGCATGGCTCTCGCCGCTGCACATATTGACTAACTTATTCTAAACCATTTTCCCCTGTTTGGAAAGAGGGAACCATAAATTTTTTGAAAACTCCCAAAAATATGTCATAGGGTCGCCCTTTCGCCGGTTGGCGAAGGACGTTTTTTTAACGGTACTGTTTCAGGTATTCTTCCACAGAGCGGGTCATTTCCCTGGAAAAATCGGAGTTGTACTTGCGGTCACAGAACCGGGCTGTCCAGGTCGCGTAGTCCAGGTCGCCCCGGCGCTGGTTCAGCATCCCCCGGCAGTCCCGCTCCGTGGGATAACTGTTTTCATACACGGTATACCCCTGGTCGAACCGCAGGGGCTTGGGCCGCTGGAGCTGCTGCTCTGTGGGGTAGCCAAAGACCACCATGATCGCCGGGAGGACGTACTCCGGCAGGCCCAGCAGTTCCCGGTGCTGCTCGTACTGCTCCAAAATATCCCCGATGTAGCAGGAGCCAACGCCCAGGCTCCAGGCGGCGGCGACGGTGTTCTGGGCGGCGACAGAGGCGTCCACCACCGCCAGCATCAGGTCGCCCACCCCCGGCTGTCGGTGTTCGCAGCCCGCCGTCTCGTAGCAGTCCAGCCACTTTTTGCAGTCCGCGCAGAAAATCAGCACCAGCGGCGCCTGGGCAATGAAGGGCTGGTTGTCGCAGGTCACTGCCAGCCGCTCTTTCAGGGTCTGGTCGGTGATGTCCAGCACCGTGTAAAGCTGCTGACACCCGGCGCTGGGGGCCTCCGCCGCCGCGCAGAGAATCAACTCCTTCGTCTGAGGGTCGATGGGTCTGTCCTGGAAGGCCCGCACCGATTTCCGGTCAAAGAGTTCCCGCACCGCTGCGGGAGCGGCGGCAAGGAGCCGCGCTCTGGTGTCGCTGTAGGGTTCCATAGGTTCCTCCTTGTCATAAAATTCCCCTGGCAAAGGAGCTTCGCCAGGGGAAAATGGAGTTGTTTATTCGTCGTCCCCGTCGGAATCGGAATCGGAGCTGCCGGAATCGCCGGAATCCCCGGAACTTCCGCCGGAAGAACCGGAGTCCCCGCTGGAGCTTCCGCCAGAGGAGCCGGAATCGCTGTCGTCAGAGGACGAACCGCCGGAGGAGCCGGAACTGCTGTCGTCCGAGGACGAACCGCCGGAGGAGCTGGAACTGCTGTCGTCAGAAGCCGAACTGTCAGAACTGCTGCCGGAGGACGAACTGCCGGAACTGCTGCTGCCGGAAGAGGAAGTGCCAGAGCTGCTGCCGGAAGACGAGCTGCCGGAGGAAGAACCACCAGAGCTGCTGCCAGAGGACGAGCTGCTGTCCGTGCTGTCCGAGCTGCTGGAGCTGCTGCCGGACGAACTGGTATCGCTGTCAGAAGTCGAGCTGCTCGAGGAACTGGAGGATTTGCTGCTGGACGCAGACTTCACCGTGATGGTGATGTTCTTGGTGGCCTTGGTGTAGGTCTCGGTGGCGAAGGCGGTGACCTTGATGGTGGCAGTGCCTGCCCCGATGATGGTGACCTTGCCGTTGGCGTCCACCGTGACCACGTTGGTGTTGCTGGAGGCGTAGTCCAGCGCGCCGTCGCCGGTGGATTGGGCGTCCAGATAGAAGGGGCCGTCGCCTACCGTCTTAGTGTAGGAGGAGGTGCCGGTAATGGTCTGCGCCTGCTCCACTGTGGATGCCACGCCGCCGTAGAGGATCACATAGGTGCCAACCTCCACGTTTTCATACACCTGCTGGGCCAGGTCCAGGGGCATATTGATGCACCCGTGGGAGCCGGATTCCAGATAGACCTCGCCGCCGAACTCGTCCTCAGAGCGCCAGGTGGCATCGTGGAGGCCGATGCCGCCGTTGAAGGGCATCCAGTAGCTGACCCAGTCGTGGTAATCCGCGCCGTTGAGCCAGCGGTCGGTCTCCATGGAGTCGATGGTATAAAGACCCGTGGGGGTGGAGCAGCCGGTGGCCACATCGCCGGAGCAGATGTCCCCCTCCGCAATCAGTTCGCCGTCCTTGTAGAGCCACAGGTGCTGGCTGTCCAGGTCCACTTCCACATAGCTGCCGCCCAGGTCGGTGGTTCCCTCGATGCCCACAGAGGTGGAGGCATAGGGGGCGTCCCGCTGGCCGTCGGTCATGGTATCCACACAGTCGATGATGTCGTTATACAGCGCGTCTGTATCCACCGTCTCGTCGGAGGCAGGGACGTTGACCTCCACAAAGGCGCCGGTGCTGGTGACAAACTGGGAGGTAGAGTTGTCGTGGACGGAGTAGGTCTCGTACATCTGCGTCACATAAGCCTGGAGCTTGTCCCCGTTCACGGCGATGGTAATGCCGTCGTCCGACACATAGAGCCATTGGCTCAACAGGTCATAGCCGATTTCTTCGGTGCCGTAGATTTCCGCGCTCTCCACGGAGTAGGTGTAGACAATGCTCAAGTTCAGCTTGGTGTTGGCATCCGCCAGGGCCTGCTGCATCTCCTCGCCTTCGGCGGTGCGGATTTCGGTTCCGTAGAGGCCGCTTTCCACCACGTCCAGCGCCTCCGACAGCGTGAAAGCCTGCTGTGCGATGGCTTCGGTCAGTTCGTCCGCGTCCACAGTGCCGCCGACGGTCTCCTCCTCGACGGTGAACCTGCCCATCGTCTCGTTGTAGACCAGCTTGGCGTCCACCGGCGTCACCCCGGACAGCTCGTCCAGTTCGTCCCAGGCCGCGACCACAGCGGCCAGCGCCGTTTCATCATAGGTGAACAACGTCTCGTCTGTCAGATCCAGGTCGGCAGCGGACAGTTCCGCTTCATCGGTCTTGTTCTGGGTGCGTACCAGCTTTTTCAGCTGATTGTTGGCGCTGACCTCCAGCGAAATTTCCTGGCCGGTGACGGTCTGCTGAGAGTCGGCAAACTGCACCGTCAGTGTGTACGCCTCCGCCAGGGCGGAGATCTTGGCCTCCGCCTCCTCGTAGGTCAGGCCGGACACATCCACGGAATTCACCGTAGTACCCTCATAAAAGGTCTTGCCCCGGTTGGTCGCCAGCGTCAGCCGGACGGCCACGAAAATCAACAGACCCACAATGATGGCGACGATGATAACCAGCGCGGCGACCATTGCGGTCAGCCTGTTATTTTTATTTTTTCCCATATCATACCCTTGCCTTATTTACACGCTGCCCATATGGGTCAGTGGAATCGGTCAGGACCCATAAGTCACCGGGGCCTCCAGCCCCAGATAGGTCAGGAAATCTGTGATGGAATTTTTCTCCTTTTTGCTGAGAGAATCGTTGTAGACGAACAGGTCGAAGCCGATGACATAGTCGCTGCCCTCCACGACAATGTTGCCGGTGAGGATGGTGACATCGCACTCCTCGTCCTCGTCATAGTACGCGAGACCGCCCACGCAGGCGGAGCCGTCCGCCGCTGTGACCACCTCGCTGGCCTCCTGGGTCAGCACGTACTCATAATCTTCCTCGAAGGTGCTGGCGAAAATCTCCAGATTCTCCTGGGTGATGTCCTCGACGGAGCGGCCGTCGGTGACGATGTTGGAGTACTCCATCTGATAGTTGGAGGTGTACATAAAGATGTCCACTACGCCGTTTTCGCCGCTCTCCACCTCCACGGTGTTGTACTTCTTCATCACGGGGATGGTGGCGGTGACGCCGTCGTCGGTGACCATTTCCGTGGCCAACAGCCGGTCATAGCCGTCGATGGCCGTGGTCTCCAGTTCGTCAGACACTTCGGTCTCCTCCTCGTCGTCGGTGAAAAAGTCCTCGTAGTCCTCTTCGTCGTCGTAGTCCTCCTCGTCCTCTTCGTCGTCAAAGCCTTCCAGGTAGTTGCGGCAGATGATGGCGTCCATAAAGACGGTGAACACGTCCTCAGACATGGTGGAATACTCGGTGGCCTCCTCCGGCACGCCGATGGCCAGGTCAGCGTCGGAATCCACGGGGTAGACGTTCAGGCAGTAGTTGACGCTGTCGTCCCGGCAGTCGGTCAGGTCCAGGGTGTAGCCGGAGTCCTCATCGCCGCAGGTGACCAGCTTCATGGTCCAGCTGTTCCAGTCGCCGTAGGCTTCCAGCTCGGTCAGTTCCTCGTAGGTCTCCTCAAAGTCGTACCAGATGGTGTCCATCAGGTCGGTCATAGTCCAGCCGGAGGCGTCCAGCAGGGCGCTGAAATTCTGATTAATGTAGTCGCTGAGGAAGTCCTGATAGGTGGACTTGTCCTCCACCAGGCTCTCATAGACCTCCAGCAGCTGGGTTTGCAAGTCGCCCAGCCCCAGGCTCAGGGTGCAGGTGCTGGAATTGGTGGAAACCTCGTCCGCCGTGGCCTTTTTGATGCTCTTATAGACGTTTTCCAGCAGTTCTTTCACCGCCGCGAAACCGTCGCCGTCCAGGGTGGCCCAGGGATCCTCCTGGAGAGAGACGGAGATGTAATCCGTGGGGAAGCTCTCCGCCAGGTCCGCCAACTCCTCCACAAAGTAGTCGCTGTCCTCCTCGTCGGTGTCCTTGAACCGTTCGGAGAGGTAATTGGACGCTGTCACCACGTCCACATAGAGCGTTTCCCCGTCTACAAGCATGGTGGTCAGGGTCTCGCCGTTTGCCATCGTCACGGTGAGGGACGCCTGTTTGACGCTGGCATACCACTCCCCGGTCAGGGTCATGTTGGTGGACGCCGCTTCGCCGGTCTCCTCGTCTACGGAATTGACCTGTAACGTAAAGGTGAAATCTTCCAGGGCCTGGACTGCCTCGATGGTTTCAAATACGTCCAGGGCGGTCTCGCTGGTGTAGGTCTTGGTCACAGTGGTGGAACCGGCGGAGCTGTCTGCAGAGCCGTCTCCGTCCGAGGAGCCGCCGCAGCCCGCCAGGGAAAACACCATCCCAAGGGCCAGCACAAACGCAATGATTCGATTTCGCATAAACTTCTCCTTTTTTCGCTTTATTACAAACAACTTTCAACGTTTCGGAGCGAAACACCATTTATTCCTGTCATTGTACCACAATAAAGCATACGGGCAAAAAAAGCAATAGGAATTTGTAAATTTTTAATGGAGATTTCATCTGCATCCGGCATTTACATCCAGTTCTCCGCCCGCGCCAGCTCCACCAGCACCTCCACCATCTTCCGCAGGGAGGCCACCGGCAGATATTCGTGGACGCCGTGGAAGTTGACGCCGCCGGTGGAGAGGTTAGGGCAGGGCAGGCCCATATAGCTCAGCCGCGCCCCGTCGGTACCGCCCCGGATGGGGACGATTTTCGGCTTCACGCCCACCGCCCGGAACGCGTCGCCCGCCCGGCGGATTAAATCCATATGCTTCGGCTCGATCTTCGCCCGCATATTGTAATACATATCCCGGATGCGCAGCTCCGCCCGGCCCGGACCGTAGCGCTGGTTCAGGTAGTCCACGATGGTGCGGAGCAGTTCCTTGCGCTCCTCGAACTTCTGCCGGTCGTGGTCCCGAACCAGCAGACTCACCATGGCCTTTGTCTCGTCCCCCTTGATGTCGCAGACGTGGAAGAAGCCCTCGCGGCCCTCAGTGTGGGCGGGGGCCTCCGCCGGGGGCAGCAGGCTGACGAACTCGCAGGCCATCAGCGCCGCGTTGACCATCTTGTCTTTGCCCTCGCCGGGGTGGATATTCTGGCCCCTGAACAACACCCCCGCATTGGCGGCGTTGAAGTTCTCGAACTCCAGTTCCCCCAACTCGCCGCCGTCCACGGTGTAGGCGTATTTCGCGCCAAAGTGTTCCAGGTCGAAGTGTGCCACTCCCGCGCCTATTTCCTCGTCCGGGGTGAAGGCCAGCCACAGGGGGCCGTGGGCGATCTCCGGGTGTTGGAGCAAATACGCCGCCGCGCTGACGATCTCCGCCACGCCCGCCTTGTCATCGGCGCCAAGAAGGGTGGTTCCGTCAGTGACCACCAGCTCCTGCCCCAGGTAATTCCACAGGCTGGGGAAGCTGGTGGGTGAGAGAATGACGTTCTCTTTTTCGTTGAGGACAATGTCCGCCCCGGAGAAGGCGACAATACGGGGTTTTGCATTGGCCCCCGGTGCATCGGGAGAGGTGTCCATATGGGCGATGAAGCCCAGCGGCGTGGCCCCTTCACAGCCGGGCGTGGCGGGGAGCAGAGCGTACACGTAGCCCCACTCGTCCCGCCGGGCCTCCAGCCCCATCTCCTGAAGCTCCGCGCAGAGATGGCCGCCCAGCGCCAGCTGTTTGGCGGTGCTGGGGAAGGTATCGCTGTCCTCCGCAGACTGGGTGTCGTAGGAGACATAGGTTAAAAAACGCTGTAAAACGTCCATCATTTGTATTCCCTTTCTTGACGGACAGCGTCCGTCCGTCTAAAATAATAGCTAAACACGTATTCTACCACAAAGGAGGGCGTTTGGCTATGGCGGAAACCGGAGAATTTCATTTTTCGCCCCAGGAGGGCGCGTCCCCCCTCTATGGGCGGGTCTGGTCCCCGGAAAACGGCGTAATCTGCGGCCTGGTGCAGCTGGTTCACGGCCTGAACGACCGGGTGGACCGCTATGACCGCTTCGCCCGGCGGCTGGCAGACCGGGGATTTCTGGTCTTTGGAGAGGACCACCTGGGTCAGGGCAAAAGCGCTCGGCGCGCCCGGCAGCTGGGCTACACTGCTCCCTCCGGGGGCTGGCATTTAATGTCTGAGGCCGTTTATTCCCTGGGGAAGCAGGCGCAGGCCCGGCACCCGGGACAAAAATGGTTCGTGGTGGGACACTCCATGGGGTCGCTGCTGGCCCGCACCTGTCTCATCGACCACCCGGACGCTTTCGATGGCTGCGTGTTCACCGGCACCAACAGTCCGCCCGTCCCGGCGCTGGAATCGCTGCTGGAGCGCTGCCGGGAGGAGGAGCGGCGCATCGGCCCCACCGGGCGGAGCCGGGAACTGGCGGCGCTGATTTTCACCGACGTACTGCACTTCGACCCCGCCGCCGATGCCATGACCGAGGACGGGAAAATCGACTTGCTGTGTTCATTTATCCCCACGGTGCGGCTGTTTGAGGACTTTTTCGAGGGATTGCTGTACCTCCGCCAGCGGGAGGCGGAGGGCTACGCTCACCCGCCCGTGCCGCTGCTGCTGCTCTCCGGGGCGGAGGATCCCACCAACGGCCAGGGCCGTGGGATGCTGCAAACGGCGGAGCGGTTCACCGAGCTGGGGTTCCCAGAGGTGGAGACCCGGCTGCTGGAGGGCCTGCGGCATGAGTTGCTGAACGGCCCCGGCGGGGAGCCGGTGCAGGCGCTGGTGGAGGAGTGGCTGATTAAAATTAGCAATTAGCAATGTGCAATGTGCAATTATAGGGGAAACCCCGGCTTTTTCCATCGCCTGTCGGCGAGGGTAGGAAGTCGTTTTCCAGCAATATTCCGGCAATGAACACGGCTGCAAACCCGTCCATTGCACATTGCACATTTAAAAAGGCAAGGCTTGCGACAGCCCTGCCTTTTTGCGTTTGCTGTGTATCGTAGCGATAATTAGATGGCGGTGATGTCCACCGGCACCAGCTTTTCGCTGCGGCCCCGCTCCCGTGCGGTCAGGATGGCGTGGGCGGTGTCGATGGAGGTCAGGCAGAGGACGGAGTGTTCCACCGCCATGCGGCGGATTTTCCAGCCGTCGCCGTCCTCCCGCTTGCTGCGGCGGGGGGTGTTGAGGATCATGTCGATGGTGCCGGACTGGATCATGTCCTGCATATTGGGGTGGGCCTGGCCCATTTTGTTGACCATCTTGACGGACACCCCGGCCCGTTTCAGGTACTCATAGGTACCCCGGGTGGCGTACAGCTCGATGCCCAGGTCCTCCAGTTCCCGCGCCACGCTGAGGGCTTCGCCCTTGTCCTCGTCCTTGACGGTGATGATGACCCGTCCGCCCTTTTTGGGAACCTTCATGTTGGCTCCCTTGAAGGCTTTCAGCAGGGCCTGGGGGAAGGTCTCCGCCACACCCAGACACTCGCCGGTGGACTTCATCTCCGGCCCCAGGTTGATGTCCACATCGGTCAGCTTCTCGAAGGAGAACACCGGCATTTTCACGGCGAAGTAGTCCGCTTCGGGATAGATGCCCGTGCCATAGCCCAAATCCTTCAGCTTCTGGCCCAGCATAACTTTGGTGGCAAGGTCGATGATGGGGACGTTGGTCACCTTGGAGATATAGGGGATGGTGCGGGAGGAACGGGGGTTGGCCTCGATGATATACACCGTGTCGTTGTAGATGATGAACTGCACATTGATAAGGCCGATGACCCCCAGGTGCTTTGCCAGGTTCTTGGTGTGGCGGAGGATGGTCTGCTTGTGCTTCTCATCGATGTGCAGGGGCGGATAGACGGCGATGGAGTCGCCGGAGTGGATGCCGGCCCGCTCCACGTGTTCCATAATGCCGGGGATGAGGATGTCCTCCCCATCGAACACGCCGTCCACCTCCACCTCCCGGCCCATCAGGTACTTGTCGATGAGAATGGGATGCTCCTGAACGGTCATGTTGATGATCTTCATAAAGTCCACGATGTTGGAGTCCCGGTAGGCGATTTCCATGCCCTGGCCGCCCAGCACATAGGAGGGACGCACCAGCACCGGGTAGCCGATTTCGTTGGCGGCGGCAAGGGCCTGCTCGGTGGTGTAGACCGTCCGGCCTGCGGCCCGGGGAATTTCGCACTTGCGGAGAATTTCGTCGAACCGCTCCCGGTCCTCGGCGGCGTCCACGCCGTCGGCGGAGGTACCCAGAATCGGCACGCCCATATCCGCCAGAGCCTGGGCCAGCTTGATGGCGGTCTGTCCGCCGAACTGCACCACAGCCCCCCAGGGATGCTCCAGCTCCACCACGTGTTCCACGTCCTCGGATGTCAACGGCTCGAAGTACAGCTTGTCCGCGATGTCGAAGTCGGTGGAGACGGTCTCCGGGTTGTTGTTGATGATGATGGTCTCGAAGCCCTGGCGTTTCAGCGCCCAAACGGAGTGGACGGAGCAGTAGTCGAACTCAATGCCCTGGCCGATGCGGATGGGGCCGGAACCCAGCACCAGCACCTTCTTTTTGCCGCTGAAATCCACAATGGCCTCGTTCTCCACGTCATAGGTGGAGTAGTAGTAGGGGGTCTCCGCGTCGAACTCGGCGGCGCAGGTGTCCACCATCTTATAGGTGGGGTGGATGCCGCAGCGCTTGCGCAGATCCCGAATTTCCTTCCGGGTTGAGCCGCACAGCTCGGCGATGAGCGAGTCGCCGAAGCCCAGCTCTTTGGCGCAGCGGAGACGGGCGCTGTTGGGGACACCCTGTTTCAGCTCGTTCTCCATCTGGATGATGATGTCTACCTGATCCAGGAACCAGATGTCGATTTTGGTGATGCGGTTGATTTCCTCCGGGGTGATGCCCCGGCGCAGGGCCTCGGCGCAGGCGAAGATGCGCTCATCGTCCACCACGCTGAGCTGTTCCCGGATGCGCTCGGTGGACATCTCCTCCAGCTTGGGCATACGCAGGGAGTAGACGTTCTGCTCCAGGCTGCGTACCGCCTTCATCAGGGCGCTGGCGAAGGAGTTGCCGATGGCCATGACCTCGCCGGTGGCCTTCATCTGGGTACCCAGCTTGCGGCTGGCGGTGGTGAACTTGTCGAAGGGCAGGCGGGGAATTTTCAGCACGCAGTAGTCCAGCGTCGGCTCGAAACAGGCGGTGGTTTTGCCGGTGACGGCGTTGGGGATCTCGTCCAGGGTGTAGCCCAGGGCGATTTTCGCCGCGACCTTTGCGATGGGGTAGCCGGTGGCCTTGGAGGCCAGGGCGGAGGAACGGGACACGCGGGGGTTGACCTCGATGACCGCGTACTCATAGGAGTCCGGGTTCAGGGCGAACTGGCAGTTGCAGCCGCCTTCGATTTTCAGGGCGGAAATGATGTCCAGAGCGGCGGTGCGGAGCATCTGGTACTCCTTGTTTGCCAGAGTCTGGGTGGGGGCCACCACGATGGAGTCGCCGGTATGGACGCCCACAGGATCCAGGTTCTCCATGCCGCAGATGGTGATAACGTTGCCTGCGGAGTCCCGCATGACCTCGAACTCGATTTCCTTCCACCCGGCGATGCACCGCTCGATGAGGACCTCGTGGACACGGGACAGATTCAGACCCCGGTCGCAGATCTCCCGCAGCATATATTCGTCGTAGGCGATGCCGCCGCCGGTGCCGCCCAGAGTGTAGGCAGGGCGGACAATGACGGGGTAACCGATGGAGTTGGTGAACGCGACGGCGGCCTCTACATCGTGAACCACCTCGGAGGTGACGCAGGGCTGGTGAATGGACTCCATGGTGTCCTTAAAGCCCTGGCGGTCCTCCGCCTTGTGGATGGAGTCGGCGGAGGTTCCCAGCAGCTTGACGTTGAACTTCTCCAAAGTGCCGTCCTCAAAGAGGTTCATAGCCAGGTTCAGACCCACCTGGCCGCCCAGGGTGGGCAGCACCGCATCGGGCCGCTCCTTCTCGATGACCTCCTGGAGGGTGTAGACGTTCAGCGGCTCAATATAGACGTGGTCGGCGATGTCCTTATCCGTCATAATGGTGGCGGGGTTGGAGTTGACCAGCACCACCTCCACGCCCTCCTCTTTCAGGGCGCGGCAGGCCTGGGTGCCGGCGTAGTCGAACTCGGCGGCCTGGCCGATGATGATGGGGCCGGAGCCGATGACCAGCACTTTTTTGATGCTTGCATCCTTTGGCATAGGTCAGCACGCTCCTTTCTTGTGGCGCTCAATCATGTCCAGAAATTCGTCAAACAGATAATCCGTGTCCACCGGGCCGGGGGAGGCCTCCGGGTGGAACTGGACGGTGAAGATGTTCTTGTTTTTGTACCGCAGGCCCTCGATGCTGCCATCGTTGACGTTGATGTGGCTGATTTCCGCCACGTCCGGGTCGATGCTCTCCCGCATGACCACATAGCCGTGATTCTGGCTGGTGATGAAGCAGCGGTTCCGCGCCAGGTCCCGGACAGGGTGGTTTGCTCCCCGGTGGCCGAAGTGCATTTTCCGGGTCTGTGCGCCGGTGGCCAGGGCCATCAGCTGGTGGCCCAGGCAGATGGCGAAGATGGGCAGGTCGGAGTCGTAGAGCTTTTTCACCTCGGCGATGATGTCGCCGCAGTCGGCGGGGTCGCCGGGGCCGTTGGAGAGCATGACCGCGTCAAAGCCGCCGTCCAGAATGACCTGGGCGGGAGTGTGGGCGGGGTAAAGGGTGATGTCCATCCCCCGGTCGTTCAGCCGCTTAATCATGTTGGTCTTTTGGCCGTAGTCGTACATGGCCAGCTTATAGCCGGAGCCGGGGAAATGCTCCGCTTCGGGGATGGTGACCCGCTCCACCGTACCGGCCACCCGGTAGGCGCGGATTTTTTCCAGGCACTCCCCCACATGAAAATGCTCCGCACAGGTGATCATGCCGTTCATAACGCCCTGTTTGCGGAGGATGCGGGTGATGGCACGGGTATCCACGTTCTGGATGCCGGTGATGTCATGCTCCACCAGATAGTGTTCCAGCGTGTCCTCGCAGCGGAAGTTGCTGCCCCTGGGGGCCAGGTGCCGGACGATGAGGGCCTCCGCCCAGGGCCGTCGGCTCTCGCTGTCCTCGTGGTTTACGCCGTAGTTGCCGATGAGGGGGTAGGTCATCACCACGCCCTGCCCTGCGTAGGACGGGTCGGTGAGGATCTCCTGATAGCCCACCATGGAGGTGTTGAACACCATCTCGCACACGCAGTCGCGGGTGCTGCCGATGCTCTCCCCCACAAAGGTCTGTCCGTTTTCCAGGATCAAAATCGCCTTCATAGATTGAAAATCCGCCTTTCTCCTTCTCGTGTCTACATTTAAATTTGAAAAAAAGGGGCCGCCGCCTCACCCTGTTGTGTGTGCGCACTGCCCCCTTTGCTGTTTTGGTGTATTATGACACAATTCCGCCCCGTTTGCAAGTTTCCGTACACACTTTTTGCTGTTTTCTCACTTCCACCAAAAGTCCTCAGCATAACGCGGCGGCTGTTTGGACAAGATAACGACAGAAAAAGGAGCCGCCCGGGGTCACAGGCGGCACACCGCAGGAAAGACGGGGGGACGGTTCATGGCGGTTTGTTTTGCGCGCACGGTGATTCTCTATCTGCTGCTCATCACCGCGATCCGGCTGATGGGGAAAAAGCAGGTGGGGGAGCTGGAACCGGCGGAACTGGTGCTGACCATGCTGGTTTCCGACCTGGCCTCGGTACCCATGCAGGACTTTGGCATCCCCCTGCTGTTCGGGGTGCTGCCCATTTTGATTTTGCTGTGTCTGACCATGATCTTCTCGGTGCTGACCATGAAGAGCGTCCACTTCCGGGCGCTGCTCTGCGGCAGGCCCAGCCTGATTGTGGACCACGGGACGCTGGTGCAGCAGGCCATGGATCGGAACCGACTCACCGTAGACGAGCTGCTGGAGGAACTGCGGCGGCAGGGCGTCACCGACATCTCCTCGGTGAAATACGCCGTGTTGGAGGACTCCGGTCAGGTGTCCGTCATCCTCTACAGCGCCAAATCCCCCGCCACGCCGGAGCAGCTGGGGCTGACCCCGGAGGAGGACGGTCTGCCCCGGGTGGTCATCAACGACGGGCGGCTCATCCGCTACAACCTGGAGCAGCTGGGCAAAACCGACGTATGGCTGAAGAAAATGCTCCGCAAACGGGGGTATCAGGACATCCGCTCGGTGTTTTTGATGACCCTGGACGAACAGGATAACATCTATCTGGCCCCGAAGGAGGACTTTTGATGAAGCGCCTGTGGATCGCCCTGGGGGTGCTGGCGCTGCTGCTGGCCGGGTCGCTGTGGAACACCGCACGGGTGACCCGTGTTTCGGAGAACCTGGCCGCCGCGCTGAACCAGGCGGAGGCCGCCGTGGCGGAGGACGACTGGGACACGGCGGAGGAGCTGACCCAGCAGGCCCTGAACCAGTGGGCGGCAGCGGAGCCGTGGCTGGCCTTTGTCCTCTGCCACGAAAACACCGACGATGTCACCACCGGGTTCCAGGAGGTGCTGGGGTTCCTTCAGTACCGCTCCGCCCCGGAGTACGACAGTGCCAACGGCGCGCTGGTGGCCCAGGTGGAGCATCTGGCGGAAATCGAAGCGCTGAACTGGAAAAATGTGCTGTAATTGCGGCGGAATCGCTGTTCGACCTGCATTTGAAAAACAACGACGGGGAAGCTGACCGGTAAACGGTCTGCCTCCCCGTCGCATTTATACATTACATTATAAATATAATTGGTTATCCCTTTTACTCAGCCTTATAAGCATTTTAGCTATTAGCTCTTAGCTTTTAGCCATTAGCTTTGTGATTCCTCGCATTACGTGCTACGCTTATCGTTTGTATGGCTTTACAAACGGGTGGTTTCGCTCTCAGTTTCCTTTTTATCTATTTGCTTTAAACTGGTAGTCCCTGACTAACAGCTAACAGCTAACGGCTAATAGCTTATCACAACGCAGCTGATTCAAAGGGATAACCAGATAAATATATACATCACATTATAAATAGGAATACGAATATCACATTGCCGGGGTCAGCGGAAAAGCGTCACTCGGAAATCAGATAACTCAGCGTCAGCAGGGAATCGGCAAAGTGGACGCTCTCCACCACCACGTCGGAGCCGCTGACGTCCAGTTCGATGTTGGTGAAGTTCCAGATCCCCCGGATGCCGCCAGCGACGAGCCGCTCCGCTACGCTCTGCGCCGCGTATTTGGGGACGGTCAGCACCCCAATGCTGGGCTTGTGTTCCGCCAGATAACTGTCCAGGCGGTCCATGCTGTAGATGGGGTAGCCGTTCAAGACAGTGCCCACGATTTTGGGGTCCACGTCGAAAGCGGCGGAAAGGGTAAATCCGTTTTTGTTGAAGTGGAAATTGCGCATCAGCGCCCGGCCCAGGTTGCCCGCCCCCACCAGGACGGAGGTATAACCGGCGTTCATGCCCAAAATATCAGAGAGCGCCTGACGCAAATCGGCGATGTTGTAACCGTACCCCTGTTGGCCGAACTCGCCAAAACAGCTCAGATCCTGACGAATCTGGGAGGCGGTGACGCCCATGCTCTCCCCCAGCGCGGAGGAGGAAATGCGCACGGCGCCTTCCCGATAGAGGGTGTCCAATGTGCGGTAGTAGCGGGGGAGCCGTCGGATAACTGCGTTGGATACCTTGCCCTTTTTCATGTTCAATAGCGCTCCTATCTAGGTGGTTTCCTTCCCTGATGTAACTGATATATGGCTGGAATGTGACGCTCACTTTTCTACATTTTAATCGATTCACAGAAGTTTGTCAACTTTTTAACGAAGGTTTTCTTGAGATTTTTGCGGAAATCTTAGAAAAAAGATATTAATAGAAGTGGGAAAATGAATACGAACTGTAGAATAGCAGTGCAAAAATACAATCCGTTGCTTCGCAGTGGGGGCAAAAACGCCTGCCTTCGTCTGGACAAAATGCCGTCTCTGGGGAATTCGCCGTTTTGCCGATTGCAAAACCTCTCGGCAGCAGGTAAAATAGAGCCATTAGCAGCGCCGCGCCGCAGGAATACGGCGCGGCGGCGCGGATAAGGAGAATCGGTATGGATTTTAATATGGGATACCAGCTTTTGTGGCTGTTTTTCCTCTATTCCTTTTTGGGCTGGGTGGGCGAGTCCCTCTACGCCGCCGCCCGGCAGAAGCAGTTTGTCAACCGGGGCCTGCTGAACGGCCCCCTGTGCTGCATTTACGGTGTGGCCGCTCTGGTGTTCTCCCTGGGCTTGCAGGAGCTGGACACCGCGCCGGTGTTCCTGTTCCTGGGGTCGGCAATTCTGGGCGGCCTCATCGAGTGGCTGACCGGCCGCCTGCTGGAGCGGTTCTTCCACCGCCGCTGGTGGGACTACTCCCGCCGCCGGTTCCACCTGGACGGCTACGTTTCGCTGGAGTCCTTCCTGCTGTGGGGCGTGGGCGGCACACTGGGCATTTTGTTCGTCAATCCCCTGCTGCTGACCGGCTTTGCCATGCTGCCCCAGCGGGTGGTGCGGATCGCTCTGTGGATTGTGCTGGGGCTGAGCGTCGTGGACGCTGTGGGGACGGTCTGCGCCCTGTTGGGCCTGGAGCGCCGGGAGCGGCAGCTCCAGGAGATCAACGCCCGGCTGCAGGAAAGTTCCAACCGGCTCAACGCCTGGATTGTCCGCAGGGTCAGCCGAAGAGTGAAAGCGGCCCACCCCAGCGCCGCCAAGCGGTTCCGCCGCCCGTCGGACGCCACGGTGTTCGCCTCCGGCTGCGGATTTTACAAGGTGGTGTGGCTGTTCGTCCTGGGTTCCCTGCTGGGGGACATTGTGGAAACCATCTTCTGCCGCTTCTCCATGGGGTACTGGATGAGCCGCAGCAGCCTGGTCTGGGGACCGTTCAGCATCGTCTGGGGCTTCGCCCTGGCAGTGGGAACCGTCATGCTCTACAACTACCGGGACCGCTCCGACAGCTTTCTGTTTCTGTTCGGCACCTTTTTGGGGGGCGCGTATGAGTACCTGTGCAGCGTCCTCTCCGAGATGGTCTTTGGCAAGGTGTTCTGGGATTACAGTGAAATTCCCTTTAACCTGGGCGGGCGTATCAACCTGCTGTACTGCTTCTTCTGGGGCATCGCGGCGGTGGTGTGGCTGGAACACGTCTATCCCTTCGCCGCCAAGTGGATCGAGCGCATCCCCATCCGGGTGGGGACAGTGCTGACCTGGGTGCTGGTGGTGTTTATGGTGTGCAACATGGCGGTGTCCTTCCTGGCGCTGGTGCGCAGCGCCCAGCGGGCGGAGGGCGTGGAGGCTGTCAACGTTGTTGACGATCTGCTGGACCAGTATTACAGCGACGAGGTGCTGGACGTGATTTATCCGGCGGCCAAGTCCACGCAATGAGCTGTTTGCCGTTAGCTGTTAGCCTTTAGTCAGGTACTGCCAGTAGAAAGCATAGCGCAGAAAACATAAAGTGAAAATAACCGTTTATGGTGCGCTGTCAACAAAGGTTAAGAACTACGAATACTAACAGCTAACAGCTTAGAGCTAAGAGCTGAACTGCTCATAGGGCTGAGCAAAAGGGATAACCAGTTAGATTTTTAATCTGTTCCAGGTAAAGCGGTACATTGACAGTGAGCCATTCCTGCGGTATACTAAAACACGTGTGAAATTCAGCCTGTGGGCGTTGGAATAGAGAGGTTTTTGAAACCATGAAGAAATTAGCGGATCAAATCACGGAGAAGGTTTCCCAGGCGTTTGAGATTGCCGGATACGACCCAGCGCTGGGCCGCTGCACCCCCTCCAACCGGCCGGATCTGTGCCAGTACCAGTGCAACGGGGCGATGTCCGCCGCCAAGGTCTACCACAAGGCCCCCTTCCTCATCGCGCAGCAGGTGGTGGAGGCCCTGGCCGGGGAGGAGATGTTCTCCAAGGCAGAGGTCGTGCGTCCGGGCTTCATCAACCTGGACGTGGCCCCGGCGTTCCTGGCCCGGTGGATGGAGGCCATGGAAGCCGACCCCCGGCGGGGTTCGGAGCCGGACAGCCAACCCAAGACCATCGTGCTGGACTACGGCGGCCCCAACGTGGCAAAGCCCCTCCATGTGGGCCACCTGCGCTCGGCCATCATCGGTGAGGCCATCAAACGCATCGCCCGGTTCAAGGGTCACACCGTCATCGGGGACGTGCATCTGGGGGACTGGGGTCTGCAAATTGGCCAGATCATCACCGAACTGAAGTACCGCCAGCCCGGCCTACCCTACTTCGACCCGGTGGTGACGGAGAACTTCCCGGAAAATCCGCCTTTCACCATCTCCGATTTGGAGGAAATCTATCCCTGCGCCTCCAAGAAGTCCAAAGAGGACGAGGCGTACAAAGCCGAGGCCCAGGAGGCCACCGCCAAACTCCAGGAGGGACACCCCGGTTACCGGGCGCTGTGGCGGCACATCATCAACGTCTCCGTCAGCGACCTGAAGCGGAATTATGAGAAGCTCAACGTGACTTTTGACCTATGGAAGGGCGAAAGCGACTGCCAGCCCTACATCCCGCCCATGGTGGAGAAGATGAAGGCGGAGGGGTACGCCTACCTCAGCGATGGCGCGCTGGTGGTGGACGTGGCGGAGGAGTCAGACGCCCGGGAGGTGCCGCCCTGCCTGATTTTGAAGTCCGATGGCGCCGCCCAGTACGAGACCACCGACCTTGCCACTATCATCCAGCGGGAGGAGGACTACCACCCCGACCGCATCATCTATGTGGTGGACAAGCGGCAGGAGCTGCACTTTGTCCGGGTGTTCCGCTGCGCCTACAAGACCGGCCTGGTGGACAGGAAAAAATGCAGCCTGGAGTTTGTGGGCTTTGGCACCATGAACGGCAAGGACGGCAAGCCTTTTAAGACCAGAGAGGGCGGCGTGCTGCGGCTGGAGTACCTGCTGCGGGATGTCAGCGATGCCGTCTATGAGAAGTCCAAGTCCAACGGCAGCGACCTGAGCGAGGAGGAGCTGCGGGAAATCGCCGACCAGGTTGGGCTGGCCGCCATCAAGTACGGCGACCTGTCCAACCAGCCCAGCAAGGACTATATCTTCGACCTGAACCGCTTCATCGCCTTTGAGGGCAACACCGGCCCCTATATCATGTACTCCATGGTACGCATCAAGTCCATCCTGAAACGGTTCCGGGAGGGCAACCCCCAGGCGGAGCTGGGTCACATTCTGCCCCCGGAGGGACAGAAGGAGACCGACCTGTACCTGACTCTGGCCCGGTTCAGCGACTCCATCGACGACGCTTACGAGCAGAACGCGCCCAACCGGCTCTGCCGCTATATCTACGACCTGGCCAACTGCCTGAACCAGTTCTACGCCGAGCGCAACATCCTCAAGGAGCCGGACCCGGTGAAGCAGGCCAGCTACGTCAGCCTGATTCGGCTGGTGCTGGAGGTGCTGGAGCTGGCGGTGGATCTGCTGGGCTTCCAGGCCCCGGAGCGGATGTAACCATTTTAAAGACAAAGAGAGGGCGATTGGTTTGGCTTACAGAGGAAAACGTTCAAGTGCAGTAAAAACCAGACGGAGCGGCCCCGCCGTCGGCGTACTGGTGGTGGTCGTCGTGGTGCTGGTGGTGGTTGCAATGATGGCGGCCAACTTCTTCCATATGTTCGACTCCACCGGCGGCGACAATGAGGGTTCTGCCGCGGCGGCAGGGAGCGCAGCGGAAGTGCCGCTTGGCGGCAATGTATCCGCCCAGGCGGGCGCGGAAGGCGATGCAAGCGCAGCGGCGGCAGTGGCCCAGGAGCCGGAAGAGACGGATTTGGGCATCATCGTCTGCGTGGACGCGGGCCACGGGGGGAACGACCCCGGCTGCAACGTGGAGGACCGGCTGGAAAAGGACGACACCCTGGCCCTGGCCCTGGCGGTGCGGGAGGACATGGAGGCGGCGGGCATCACCGTGGTCATGACAAGGGAGGACGACACCTACGTCTCCCTGGACGACCGGTGTTACATCGCCAACTCAGCCGGCGCGGACTACTTTATCTCCATCCACCGGAACTACGCCGATGGCGTAGCCAACGGCGTGGAGGTGTGGAAGTCCACCAACGCCAGCGACGCCTCTGTCTATCTGGCGGACACTGTTTCCGCCGCACTGGAGGCGGTGGGCGTCTCCCGGAACCGGGGCGTTCAAACCGGCTCCCAGAGCAGCGAGTACGAGGACTATCAGGTGCTGCGGGAGACCGCCATGCCCGGCGTCCTGATCGAGATGGGCTTTGTGGAAGACAGCGAGGACAACTGGTATTTCGACACCTATCTGGAGGAGTACGCCCAGGCCATCACCCAGTCCGTGCTGGATACTTACGAGGCCAGCCAGGAGGGGTTCGACGGGGACAGCAGCGCGGAGGGATGAATGCCTCTTGCAGTTTTGCCCCGTGCGCATTATAATGGGGAAACGAAAAACGAAAAAACACCGCTGAGTCTGCACCCCTCGGAGGGATACAGGCCATGGCATTTCCAAAAAACAGGAGGAACAGGGAATGAATCGCAGTCGAACCAATAGAAAACCAACAGAACAGGAGAGCGGTTCCGCCCTGCCGGGAGGTATCATCACCGGCGTACTGGCCGTGCTGATGTTGGCGCTGGACGTTTCTCTCGTGCGCAGCGGAATGCTCCCCGCGAAATTTCTGGCACCAGTGGTAATCCTGCTGTTGCTGGCAGTAGCGCTGCTGGGCTTTTTGACCCACCGGACGGGCAACCGCCGCCGTTTTGTCGCGGGGACGATTATCAGCGTTTTGGTGGCGGCGGTCATGGTCTACGGCCTTGTGGCGCTGGCCAGGGTCACAAGCACCCTGAACAATATCACCACCGTCAACACCGAGGTTTCCTATGTGGGCGCTTACGTCCTGACCGACGATGAGGCGGAGACGCTGAACGACCTGGAGACAGAGACCTTCGGTATCCTGGCCGAGCTGGATCGAACCAGCACGGACGGTGCCATCGAGCAGCTCAACAGGTCGCTGGACACTGAAATCACAACGGTGGAATATGACGGACTGACCGACCTGGTGGACGCTCTGTACAGCCAGGAGTGCCGGGTCATCCTGCTCAACAGCGCCTATTTGGATGTGATTGCAGAAATCGAGGGCTATGAGGACATCGAGGACCAGATTCGGGAGGTCACGGGGCTGAGCGTAGAGGCAGAGGCGGAGGAGGAATACGTGGAGACGGAGCTTTCGGACACTGTCTTTACCATGTACATCAGCGGCGTGGACAGTCGGAACGGACTGGTCGCCAAGAGCCGCAGTGACGTGAACATTCTGGCTACTGTCAACACGGAGACCCACCAGGTTTTGCTGGTCTCCACGCCGCGAGACTATTATGTGCCGCTGTCCATCTCCAACGGGGTGAAGGACAAACTGACCCACGCGGGGATTTACGGCATTTCCGTCTGCGTAGACACCATGGAGATGCTCTACGAGACCGAGATCGACTACTATTTCCGGGTGAGCTTCGAGGGCCTGGAGGACATCGTGGATGCCCTGGGCGGGGTGAATGTTTATTCGGAATACGCCTTCACATCCAACAGTGGCAACTATACCTTTGTGGAGGGTTACAACTACGTAGACGGCAATAAGGCCCTTTGCTTCGCCCGTGAGCGGTACGCCTTCCCCACCGGGGACCGGCAGTGGGGCAAAAACCAGATGGCGCTGATTCAGGCCATCATTGACAAGGCCATTTCCCCGGACATTCTGGTGAAATACAGTTCCATCCTCACCGCTGTGGAGGATAACTTTGAAACCACCCTGCCCTATGACCTCATCGCCGGGCTGGTGAACAACCAACTCAGCACCGGCGCGGACTGGGACATCATCACCTACAGCGTCAACGGCTCTGACGGCAATTCCTCCACCTACTCCCTGAGCAAGCCCAACTATGTGATGATCCCCGATGAGGAGACTGTGGCCACTGCAAAAGAACTGATGCAGGCTGTTCTCAACGGCGAGGTTATCTCCCAGCCGGAAGAATAATAGCTGTTAGCTATTAGCTATTAGCTATTAGCTGTTAGTAGGGTGCTGCCAGCGAAAATCGTAGAGCTTAAAACGAAACAGCGAAAAAGCCAATCGCTGGAATCATCTGTTATCTTATAAACACCCCCTCCACTGTGGCAGACTGTGTCCACTGGTGAAGGGGGTGTTTATAGGTAGTAGTGAATTAGAAACTGGCAACTAATAGCTAACAGCTAACAGCTAACAGCTAAGAGCTTATTTCACTCCAATGGCCCTTGAAATGACGATTTTCTGTGCTTCGCTGGTGCCTTCGTAGATTTCCGTGATTTTTGCGTCCCGCATCATCCGCTCGATGGGGTAGGCGCGGGTGTAGCCGTAGCCGCCGAAGAGCTGGAGGCAGGCCCTTGTGACTTCGTTGGCGGTCTCGCTGGCGAAGAGCTTCGCCATGGCCGCCTCCTTGCCGAAGGGTTGGCGGTAGGTTACAATACGAAGTGCAACACCTTCAAATTCTTCAAATAAAGAAAGACA
>JAJQBR010000075.1:65676-72133 GCA_021203185.1 Clostridiales bacterium | reverse complement strand
ACGTCTGCAAGAAAAAGCAGCTGACCAACACCCGCGCCTCCGGCTCCGACGACGCTCTGCGGCTGATTCCCCCCAAGCAGATGAGCCTGGAGCAGTGTCTGGAGTTCCTGGCCGACGATGAGCTGCTGGAGGTCACGCCCAACCACCTGCGGCTGCGCAAGCGCATCCTTTCCAACGACCTGCGGATGAAGAGCATCCACGGCAAAAAGAACCGGTAAAAGAGACAGCACCGCACAAATTATGCGGTGCTGCCATGAAATTTGAGAGAAAACGGGAGAGGAACACCATGAATTACGCGGAGGAATCCCTGAAACGACATTACCAGTGGAGAGGCAAGCTGGAGACGGTCCCCAAAATGCCCGTCGCTACCAGCGACGACCTCTCCCTGGCCTACACCCCCGGCGTGGCCCAGCCCTGCCTGGAGATTCAAAAGGACCCGGCCAAGAGCTATGAACTGACAGGCCGCTGGAACACGGTGGCGGTGGTCACCGATGGTACCGCCGTGTTGGGCCTGGGCGACATTGGCCCGGAGGCCGCCATGCCGGTGATGGAGGGGAAGTGTGTTCTCTTTAAATCCTTTGGCGGGGTGGACGCAGTGCCGCTGTGCATAGCCACCCACGATGTGGACACCATTGTCAACACCGTGGCTCTGCTGGAGGGCAGCTTCGGCGGGGTGAACCTGGAGGACATCGCCGCGCCCCGGTGTTTTGAAATCGAGCGGAAGCTGAAAGAGCGGTGCAGCATCCCCATCTTCCACGACGACCAGCACGGCACCGCCGTGGTCTGCCTGGCGGCGCTGACCAACGCCCTGAAACTGGTGGGTAAGCGCATGGAGGACGTGCGGGTAGTCACCTGCGGGGCCGGCGCGGCTGGTATCGCTATCATTAAGCTGCTCCTGGCCCGCGGGCTGAACGATGTCATCATGTGCGACCGGCGGGGCGCAATCTATCAGGGCAGGGAAGGGCTGAACGCCGCCAAAGAGGAAATTGCCGCCGTCACCAACCGGGAGAAGCGCAGCGGCAGCCTGGGCGAAATGCTCAAGGGCGCGGATGTGTTCATCGGCGTCTCCGCCCCCGGCATGGTGACAGAGGACATGGTGCGATCCATGAACCCCGACGCAATCCTGTTCCCCATGGCCAATCCCACCCCGGAGATTATGCCCGACCTGGCAAAGGCCGCCGGAGCCGCCGTGGTGGGAACGGGCCGCAGCGACTTCCCCAACCAGATTAACAACGTGCTGGCCTTCCCCGGCATCTTCCGGGGGACCTTCGATGTGCGGGCCTCCGACATCAACGACGCCATGAAAATCGCCGCCGCTGAAGCCCTGGCCTCCCTGGTGCCGGAGGACAAGCTCAGCCCCGACTATATTCTGCCCTACGCCTTCGATGAGGCGGTGCGCCCCGCCGTGGCCGCCGCCGTGGCCCAGGCAGCGCGGGACTCCGGCGTGGCCCGGCTGTGAAGTGACAGACCGACGGTTTAGAAAGCGGTTGGAAGAATGAAAAAGGGTATCAAATACTGCATTTTTGCAGTAAAACAGGCATTTTATATTACAGTGTCTCATGTTTGTCCGTTTTTGGCAGCGTTTTGGGCTTTTGTTAGTGTTGCGCTGAGTGTAAGTCCTTTCTTGCCTGACTTGACTAAGTGGATTCCGTTTGCCAGTTTGCGTAATTTTGTAATTGTTTGTGCGGGTATCTCTGTACTTGTCTGTCTTTACTCGTATGCACGTAATTTTTTCGTTTGTAAACAGGGAATTATCAGGCTCTATGAAAACGGCAACCGCGCTTTTTACCTGTCCATAGGCGGTTACACGGAAACCATGCAGAGAATCCTTAGCTCTGATAAAATGCTGCGGAAGCTGAAAGAGAAAAACGTGCGAACGATAGCCTTTGCGATGGGAATAGATGCCTCTGCCCGGCTGCATGTGTTCACCGATGAAGGCATTGTGAGAGACGTTGTGAAGACGCTTGGTGAATACGGCCTTTCTGAGGAAGTGTTGCAAAAGCGTTTTAATGATAACTTGCCAGAGCGGGATGAAGCGGAATCGCTGGAGTTTGGGTGTTGCTTTTCAGTCAGCCTCTCGGAAGTGAGCGATAATTTGAAAGTCCAGATGGATCATATTCGTTTGTTTTTGTTGCTGATTTCAAATTCAAAGCATCTAGTTCCGGTAGAGGCGGTCAACAAAGAGAACCGTAATGTGGTGGTTGTCGAGGACGGACGAAAAACCGTTATTGATTTGTTTCAGTATGCAAGTGCAAGTGAACCCAAAATTGATTGTATCGTGGTAGGCGCTATGGGAACAAACGCTGGGAATTTTCCCTATGCCCCAGTGTTGGACACCATTATTACCGCATATGAATGGTGTCAGAAGCGCCGGGCGCAAGAGGAAATCGCGTATCCCAGAATCGTTGTTCTAAGCGTCCGGGAGTGGGATATTAAACGCCATAATTTGTCGCTTTCATACATTGTCAATCGTGTGCGAAGTACGCTCAAAAAACTGGATTAGAAGGAGAATCTTTCGTCCCTGTCCAGAAAAGACCCGGTACAGACGTTTGAAACCTGTACCGGGCCTTTCTCTTTCGCTTATTTAGCCAATGATGCAGAAGCAGCTTTAGCAGGCCCAACAGACATGCTCGAAAACCGGTCATTGCACATTGCTCATTGCAAATTACACATTGACCTCAGCCTCTGGCCGCCTCCAGCACCTCGGCATGAATGATACCGTTGGACACCACACAGGACGAGGGCAGAACCATCGGTACAGGGAGAAGCGAAGCTTCGGAAGTACCGCTTGACGGTAGGGGAGACCCCTCCAAATCGGTAGCAGTGCCACCGGCCTCCAGAAGAATGGCGACGCCTCCGGCGTAGTCCCAGGGTTTCAGCCCCAGTTCCACAAAGCCGTCGGCCCGGCCACAGGCCACCTTGCAGATCTCCAGCGCGGCGGAACCGCCCCGGCGAATGTCCTCGCTGCGCTCAAATATCCGGCGGATCATGCCGCAGGTCTCCTCTGCGCGCTCTTTGTGGTAGGGGCAGGTTCCCACAATCATCAGGCTGTGGAGCAGGTCGGGGCGACGGCTGACGTGAATGGGAATGTCGTTCAGATAAGCGCCCTGCCCTCTGGCGGCGTGAAACAGTTCGTCGGTGAAGGGGTTATAGACCGCGCCAAAGACCAGTGCTTCCCCGTCCCACAGGGCCAGGGAGATGGAACTCTCCTGGAAGTCGTGAATCAGGTTGGCTGTCCCGTCGATGGGGTCCAGTATCCAGCAGGGCCGGGTAAAATCCACCGCCTCCGGGGGCTGTTCCTCAGACAACAGCTGCACCTCTGGCCAGCGCTGGCTCAGTTCCCGCCACAGAAACGCCTGCACATGGAAGTCAACCTCTGTCACATAGTCAGACAGGCCCTTTTCCGTCACCTGATGAACCGCGCGGCGGTCCATGACGATGGGCTTGCACTGGCGCAGCAGGCGGAGCAGTTCCTCAACGTCAAATGATACTCCCATAACAATTCCTCCGAATCGGTAAAATGACATTCAACAGACTTATTATATCACGACCCAGCGAAAAGGGAAGAAAGGATTTTGCAAAACCGCTATATTTCGCGTTTATTCGCCGGTACCCTGACAAAAGGCAGAAAAAACCGGCTGGTCAACGAATGATCAACCGGTTTTGATGGTTGTTGACATGGACGCTTATACCGTGGTATCCGGCTTGTCCGGCGAATCCCCATCAGGGATGTCCTCCGGCTGCTCCGGTGCGTCGTCCTCCGCAGGGTCCAAAGAGGGGGCCGAAACCGGCTCGCTGAGCATATGCACCTTTTTGGCGGCAGGCTCAATGCCCTCGTTTTTGATGTTGGCGCTGTTTAAAGTGGGGTTCGCGCCGTAGTTGTCTACCAGGTCGGGATCCCGGCCCTCGATGATAGCCATCATCTCCTGACCGGTGATGGTCTCCTTTTTCAGCAGATAGGCGGCGATCCGATCCAGCAGATCCCGCTTTTCCACCAGCATGGCTTTGGCGTCCTCGTAGCACTGGTTTAGGATCTGATAGATTTCCTTATCTACCAGGGCGGCGGTCTCCTGGGCGCAGTCCATACCGTAGGTACCCTCCAGGTACTGACTGCGCACTGTGGCCAGGCCCATGACGCCAAACTTGTCGCTCATGCCGTACATGGTGACCATCTTCCGGGCCATGTCGGTGGCCCGCTCGATGTCGTTGGCGGCGCCGGTGGTCATGGTGCCGAACACCAGCCATTCGGCGGCCCGGCCGCCCAGGAAGGTACGCAGGTCGGCCAGCAGCTCCTCCTTGTCCTCCAGGAACTTCTCCTCCTCCGGGGTCTGCATGGTGTAGCCCAGGGCCCCCTGGGTGTGGGGGACGATGGTGATTTTGGAGACAGGGGTGGTGTTCTTCTGCTTGGCGGCCACCAGGGCGTGGCCCACCTCATGGTAGGCGATGAGATTTTTCTCCTTCTCTGTCAGAACGGTGCCCTTCTTCTCCGCACCGGCGATGACCAGCTCAAAGGAGACCAGCAGGTCGTTCTGGTTTACCGCTTGGCGGCCCATACGGACGGCCCGCAGGGCGGCCTCGTTCACCAGGTTGGCCAGGTCCGCGCCCACGGAGCCTGCGGTGGCCTGGGCGATTTTGTTCAGGTCTACATCCTCCGCCAGCTTGATTTTCCGGGTGTGAACCTGGAGGGTGGCCAGACGGCCCGCCAGGTTGGGCCGATCCACGGTGATGCGGCGGTCAAACCGGCCGGGGCGGAGCAGCGCCTTGTCCAGCACCTCCGGGCGGTTGGTGGCCCCCAGGACAATGACGCCCTTGGTGGGGTCGAAGCCGTCCAGCTCGGCCAGCAGCTGGTTCAGGGTCTGCTCCCGCTCGTCGTTGCCGCCCATACGGTTGTCGCGGCTTTTGCCGATGGTGTCGATCTCGTCGATGAAGATGATGCAGGGGGCCATTTTACTGGCTTCTTTGAACAAATCACGCACACGGCTGGCGCCCACGCCCACAAACATCTCCACAAAGTCCGAACCGGAGATGGAAAAGAAGGGGACTTTAGCCTCGCCTGCTACGGCCTTGGCCAGCAGGGTCTTGCCGGTGCCGGGGGAACCCACCAGCAGCGCGCCCTTGGGCAGCTTTGCGCCAATGGCGGTGTATTTGCCGGGGTTGTGGAGGAAGTCGATAATTTCCTCCAGGGACTCCTTGGCCTCATCCTGACCGGCCACATCTCGGAAAGTGACGCCGGTCTCCTTCTCCACATACATCTTGGCGTTGGACTTGCCCACGTTGCCGATGCCACCGCCCATCCGGTTACCGTACATACGGAAAATCAGCATCATGGCCCCCAGCATTAGCGCCAGGGGGAGAATATAGCTGAGCAGGAAGGTGGTGACGGCGCTGTCCTGCTGATAGGGGGTGCTGTAAGTGACATTATGCTCCTCCAGCAGCAGGGCCAGGTCGGTGTAGGACAGGGGGGCGGTGTAGAGGGTGGGCATGGAGACGGAGGACAAATCTACGCTGGAGTCGTCGGCGTAGTATTCCGCCAGCCATGCCGTTTCGCCTTCCTCGGTCAGTGTGATGGTGTACTTGCTGGACTGGATAACCACTTCTTCCACCTGGTCGTCCTTGACCAGGGAGATGAATTCGCTGAACTTGATTTCTACGCTGCCGGACATGGATGCGGAGGAAATCAGCCAGTTGAACCCAGCCAAAATCACCAGCGCCCAGACGACGATGTTGACCACGCCCATAATCCTACGGTTGTTGTTTGAGTCCTTCTTGGGGGGATCATTCTTTTTCAAACGGAAACCTTCTTCCTACGGAACAGGCAGAAGCTGCCGAAATCCGTTGTTATCGCTGTGTCTAAGTAATATATCACAAACGTTCCGCGATTACAAGGAAATCCCGATAAACAATTTGTGAATAGTACGAAAGATTCAAGCCGGTTGCCGCAAATATTTTCAAATTTGTCTTTTTTATGGCGAAGAACTGTGCTATACTAAGGTTCGTGTATAGCGATTAAGTCCGCTGGCCCTACGTACAGCCAAAACCCAAACAACAGAAAATCGTTGGAGAACGCTATTTTATGAACGAACAGAAGAAACAACACCCGCCCCGGGAGAACGCCAGCCGACGCAGAGACAGCCGGGAGGCGGAGGCGGACGGCCTGATTGAAGGGCGCAACGCAGTGATCGAGGCCCTGCGCGCCGGGGCCGCCATCGACAAAATCTACATCGCCAAAGGGGAGACTGACGCCGCTCTGGGCCACATTGCGGCCAAAGCCAGAGAAGCCGGAGCCGTGGTGGTGGATGTGGATCGACGCAAGCTGGACTATATGTCCCACACCCACGCCCACCAGGGGGTTATCGCCGTCTCCGCCGTCCGGTAGTATGCCACAGTGGAGGATATTCTGGCCGCCGCCGCCGAAAAGAGGGAGGAGGCGGTGCTCCAGGTCAGGGGTGAACAAGCA
>JAJQBR010000075.1:0-65666 GCA_021203185.1 Clostridiales bacterium | reverse complement strand
ATCCGCACTGCCGCCTGTGCCGGAGCGAATGGGGTCATCATCCCCCAACGCCGCAGCGACGGCCTCAACGCAGTGTTGGACAAGACCAGCGCCGGGGCCGTCTCCTATTTGCCGGTGGCACGGGTTCCCAACCTGACCGCCACCCTAAAGGATTTAAAAAAACAGGGAGTGTGGGTCTTTGGGACCGCTGCCGGGGGAGCGACATCTCTCTATCAGGCCGACCTGAAAGGCCCCGCCGCCATCGTCATCGGCAGCGAGGGCAGCGGCATGAGCCGCCTGGTGGCGGAGAACTGCGACTTCACCGTGCGTATCCCCATGAGGGGGCAAATCAATTCCCTGAATGCGTCCGCCGCCGCCGCGATTTTGCTGTATGAGGCGGTCCGCCAGCGGCTGGGATAAGCAGGGAGGAACAACAAATGGAAACAAAACGCAATTGGAATCCGATGGATGAACTGGAGGGAACCGACGAGCTGATGCACAGCGGCGCGGTTCCAGAGGAAACCGTTTATTCCCTGGACGATATTTTGAGAGAGTACGGCGATGAGGAAGTCCCTTCCCTGACGCCGGAACCGGAGCCGGAAGCGTCCAATACGGTGGAAGAAGCACCGCCGGAATCTGCCTTCACGGATAACTCTCCCTCATCAGAACCGGAATCTGCCGCTTTGGAGGAAGAAACGCCGGAAGAGCCGGAGGAAACCGCAGCGGAGGAGGAGCCGGAACAGTCCGCCCCGCAGGAGAAACCGGCAGGGGAGACGGACCTCACCGACACCGCCGCCTTTATAGGTCGGCAAGTGGGCGAGGCCATCGGTCTGGACACAGAACCGGACGGGGAGGAATCGGGGCCTGAGGAGGACACATCTGGCGGACTGCGGCAGTTCTTCCTGGATGCCCGGCGCAAATCCTTCCGCAAGCGGCTGCGAAAGAAAGATGCCTCTGAGGACATGACTCAGGCCGCCGCCGCCATGACCGCCACCGTGGAGGAAGCCCGCACGGAGGCAAAATCCGCGAAAGAGGCCGTGGAAACTACAGAAAACGTGGTGGAGATGCCCACCCCCAAAGGAAAGCTCTTTCGGGACGGCCTGGGCCGCATCCAGGACAGGGCCAACGACTTTGCCGACAATATGTTTGCCGAGGCCGAAAAACCCGGTGGGGATAGCAGCAGCCTCCCCGGCACCGACGAGGAGGAGACGCCGCCGGAGAAAAAACGTCCCTGGCGGGAGCGCCGCCCCCGAAAGGAACCGCCCATGGCCCCGGACCTCTCTGCGGAGGAGTTGGCAAGCCGCTACCGGCTGGGGCTGCGCTTTATGCGCCAGCGGCTGTACTACACCTTTGCGCTCATCCTGGTGCTGCTCTACCTCTCCATCGCGGAGGGGTGCGGGCTGCCCCTGCCCGCCGCGCTGCTGGACCGTCAGGTCATGTCCGGCGTGCTGACCTGGGTGCTGGCCTTGGGCGCGGCCATTGAACTGGACATCCTCTGGATGGGCCTGACCGCCCCCTGGCGGGGCAAGCCCGGTCTGCACACCATTACGTCGCTGGCCGTGCTGGCTACCCTGCTGGACGGTCTGCTCTCCGCCCTGGTAGGACGGGAAGGGCCGCTGCCCTTCTCGGCGCTGGCGCTGTTCAGCCTCTTTGGCGCGGCCTGGGGAGCTTATGACCGCAAAAAAGCCCTCTACCTCTCCTGCCGGACGGCATCCAATTCGTCCCAACCCTATCGGGTGACACTGGATGAAAACCAGTGGGACGGCATCAGCGCCTTTAACCGGGAGGAAGGCACCGCAGAGGACTTCGGCAGTCAAATTCAGGGCATGGACGGCGCCCAGCGCATCTACCGCACCTGGGTCCCTGTGCTGATCGTGGCCGCTGTCGTCTGCGCGGTGGTGTCCTCAGTAGGCTGTGGCCGCCCGGCGCTGCTGCCCTGGTGCCTGTCCACCATCCTCGTGGCGGCGGCGCCGGTCAGCGGACTGCTGGCCTTTGGTCAGCCCTATCTCCGCCTGACCCGTCGGCTGGATCGTTCCGGAGCGGTGCTGGCGGGCTGGGACGGCGCGGCCTCCATGCGGGGCAAGGCCAACATCCTGGTCAAGGACGAGGATTTATTCCCGGAAGGCAGCGTCATCATGAAGTCCATCAAGCACAGCGAAGGCGTCTCCCTGGAGAAACTCACCGGCTGCACCGCCTCCATGCTGCGCAGCGCTGGCAGCGGCCTCTACCATCTGTTCGACGCCGAACTGCGCCGTCAAGGCGGGTTCTACCGCCGGGTGGACAACCTGGAGTGCTACGAGGCGGGGGGCCTGACGGCGGATATCCGAGGGGAACAGGTGTTGATTGGCACGTCCGGGTTCCTGACCGTTATGAACATCAAGCTGGAAAACGGCATGAAACTGCGCCGGACGGTCTACTGCGTCATTAACAAAAGACTGGCGGGCTTTTTCAGCCTGGATTACGAGATGTCTCACTACTCCAAGGCTGCGATTCGCGCCCTGGTGAAAGGCGGGGTGCGTCCGGTGCTGGTCACCCGGGACTTTAACGTGATTCCCAGTATGCTGCAAACTCTCTACGACCTGCCGGTGAGCCAAATGGAGTTCCCGCCCATTGAGCGGCGGTGGGATCTCTCTGAGCCGGGGCAGCCTCACAATCCGGTGTTAGGGGCGCTGCTGACCCGCGAAGGGATGGGTTCCTACTCCGACGCGGTGCTGGGCGGACGGCGGCTGTGTGCTGTGGTTCGGCTGAACGCCTGGATCGCCGTGCTGGCCTCGCTGGTGGGTCTGGTTCTTGCCTTCTACCTGACCTGGTCTCTGGCCTTCGCATCGCTGACGCCGCTGACCATGTTGATTTTCCTGTTGCTGTGGACGGTGCCAAATCTGGCCATTTCCCGTGCGGCGGACCAGTTCTGAACCAATTACATACGAACCTGTGCGCGGGAGCGTCCCGAAAAGACGCTCCCGCGCTGGTTTACGGATGATACATATCATAAACTGCTTCTGCACAGGGCTGTGGATGGGCCAATTTTGAGCTGACAGCATTTGCAGGAAGGAGCGATAAACAAACGGAAACCCGCCTGAACAGCAGCGAAAAGCCGATGCTCAGGCGGGTTTTATGGTTTTACGTTAATAGAGCGGTCTCAGCCCTTGTCCATCGCTTTGGCCTTCTCAAACTCGTCCTGAATCTCCTGGGAAGGCTCCGGTGTGGCCAGCGAGACCACAAAGCATAGCAACAGACCCACCAGGAAGCCCGGCAGCAACTCATAAATGCCGAACACGCCGCCCATGGGGCTGACCAGGTACTCCCAGATAAAGACCATCGCGCCGCCGCCGACCATACCGGCCATAGCGCCCCAGCGGTTGCAGCGCTTCCAGAACAGAGCGCACAGCATAATCGGGCCGAAGGCGCCTCCGAATCCGGCCCATGCAAAGGAGACGATGCCGAACACGGAACTGTTGGGGTCGCGGGCAAAGATGACCGCGATAACCGCGATGACCAACAGGGTGCCGCGAGCCATCAGCATGGTCTGCCTTTCGTTGAGCTTCAGGCCGAACACGCCGTGGATGATGTTCTCCGAGATGGAGGAGGAGGCTGCCAGCAGCTGAGAGTCACAGGTGGACATGGTGCAGGCCAGGATGCCCGCCAGCACCACACCAGCCAGCAGAGCGGGCAGAATGCCAAAGCTGGAGAGGTACTGAGCGATACCGATGATGGCGCGCTCGGAGTCGGCCAGCTCTTCCAGGATACCCACGTGGGTCAGGGTGCGGGCCACCACACCCACGCAAATGGCGATGCCCATAGCGATGAACACCCAGATGGTTCCCACCCGGCGGCTGAGCTTGATTTTCTCCGGGTTCTCGATGGCCATAAACCGGAGCAGGATGTGGGGCATACCGAAGTAGCCCAGGCCCCAGGCCATTGTGGAGACGATGGTCAGCAGGCCGCCGTAAGAGGAGGCGGTGCCGGTGGTAAAGTCATGGGTGTTGAGCAGGTCGATATAACCGGGCAGAGAACCGGCGTAGCTGGTCACTTCGCCCACGCCCCCGGCGCAGGCCACGCCGAAGCACAGCACCGCAATCAGCGCCACGGTCATAACAATGGACTGGACGAAGTCCGTCAGGGAAGCCGCCCGGAAGCCGCCGGCGGCGGTATAGGCGATGATGACAATGGCGGAGAGAATCATTGCCAGCACGTAGTCAATGCCGAACAGAGAGGAGAACAGCTTGCCGCAGGCGGAGAAGCCGGAGGCGGTGTAGGGGATGAAAAACACCACGATGACCAGGGCGGAGACCCCCAGCAGGATGTGGCTGCTGTCCCGGAACCGGTTCTCGAAGAAGTCCGGGATGGTGACCGAGTCATTCAAGGCGGAGTAGTGGCGCAGCCGCTTGGCTACGATGAGCCAGTTGAAATAGGTGCCGATACCCAGGCCCAGAGCGGTCCAGAACACATCGCAGATACCGGCGGCGTAGGCCACACCGGGCAAACCCATCAGCAGCCAGGAGGACATATCCGACGCCTCGGCGCTCATGGCGGTGACCAGCGGCCCCATTTTGCGCCCGCCCAAGTAGTAGTCGCCCACGGTGCGGTTGCCGCCCGCGCAGCGGAAGCCCAGGTAAATCAGAAACGCCAGATAGCAGACGATAGCGATCACCATACAGATGACGGATGAAGATAACATAGGTATTGATTCCTCTTTTCTCCCAAAATTGTTTTTATTTTACGCCTTTGGGAGGAGTACGTCAATACAGAACAAATTACAGAACGAACTACAGACTTTTTTAAATGGTAATTCAAATTTTTATTGAAATATCAATCGAAAATAACTGTACATTTTACTCGATAGAGAATAGGGGAAAAGGAAAACTTTTTGGAGCGGCCGTTCTCTTACCGGTACACCTCGCCCCGGAGCTGGTGCAGCAGCAGGGGCATCATCTCCCGGCCATAGGCCGCAAGGGAGTATTCCCCGCCCCGGATGCACCAATCGTAGATCAGCGCCCGTTCGCACATGGCGTAAATGCGACTGACCTCCGCCGGAGAGCGGGCGGCGGTGATTTGCCCTCTGGTCTGGCCCTCGGCGGCGATGCGCCGCAGCAACTTGTAATAGACCCTGCCCTGGTCCATCAGGTGCCGTTCCCCGGAGGTGGTCAGCTGGGTGGCGTACATCCGGCTCATCAGCTCCACCGAGATGCTGCTCTCAATGAGGGCGAACAGTTCTCGGTTCAGGTAGAGCAGCTTCTCAAAGCTGTCCATCCGGGGATCCATCTCCTCCATCAGTTCCTCGTATTTGTCGTCGAACAGGGAGGACAGAGAGGAGAGCAGCCCGTCCTTGCCGCTGAAATAGTGATAAAAGGAGCCTTTGGACGTGCCGCTGGCGGCGATAATTTCGTCCACGGTGGTCTCGTCGTAGCCCTGCTCATAAAAGAGCTTCCATGCGGCGCTGACGATTTTGCGCCGGGTGTTGCGGTTGCTTTTCTTGGCCATAGTGCGCGCCTCCTGCCTGCTGGTTTGTTCCCACCTCCAGTATACCACACTTTGGCGAAAATGGGGCCGATGGGAAAACTTTTCTTCTTACCGGTTCTCCCCAGCGGAGAGGGGGTTTTTGCGCAATTTTTAGCGGAAACGCCAGTTTACTTTAAATCGTTTGGCAGTATAATAAGAGTAGGATTTTATGCGCGCCTTACCCGCTGCATACCGCCCGTATTTAGGAGGGACAACAAATGAAATTTACAAAAATGCACGGCTGCGGCAATGACTATATCTATGTGGACTGTACCCAAAAGCCGCTGGCCGACCCCAACGGCACGGCCCTCCGGCTCAGCGACCGGCACTTCGGCATTGGCTCTGACGGGCTGATTTTGATTTACCCCTCCGACAAGGGGGACTTCCGGATGCGGATGTACAACGCCGACGGCAGCGAGGGAGCCATGTGCGGCAACGGCATCCGCTGTGTGGCGAAGTTCTGCTACGACAAAGGCCTGACCGACAAAACCCACCTGGCGGTGGAGACCAACGCCGGGATGAAATACCTTAACCTGACCGTGGAGAACGGCAAGGTCTCCAAGGTGCGGGTGGACATGGGCGCGCCCGGTCTGGCGGCGACGGACATCCCTGTTACCGGTCTGGGCGACACCGTGATCGGGCAGCCGGTGAACGTGGCTGGACAGGATTGGACCATGACATGCGTCTCCATGGGCAACCCCCACGCCGTGGTTTGGTGCGACGACGTGGACGGGCTGGACATCGACAAAATCGGCCCCCAGTTCGAGAACCACCCTATGTTCCCCGATCGGGTGAATACCGAGTTCGTCCGGGTCATGGACCGGCAGAACGTCCAGATGCGGGTCTGGGAGCGGGGCGCAGGGGAGACCTGGGCCTGCGGAACCGGGGCCTGCGCCACGGCGGTGGCCTGCGGCCAGAACGGCCTGACCGACGACCACGTTACCGTCCACCTGCGGGGCGGCGATTTGGAAATTGAAGTCACCGACGGCAGCGTCTTTATGACCGGCCCTGCCGTCACCGTGTTCGAGGGCGAGTGCGACTGAGACAGAACACTTTTCCGACCATTCACCATAAACATTCATTAAGAGGGATTCATCTATGAAACTGATCGACTTGGTCTTTCGCATGAACTACACCCTGGTGCAGGGTTCTTTGGACAGCGACATTTCCGCGCTGGTTTACGACTCCCGGAAGGCCGTCCCCGGCTGCATTTTCATCTGTATGCCCGGCGCGGTGACGGACGGCCACCAGTATATCCCCGATGTGCTCGCAAAAGGCGCGGCGGCGGTGGTGGTGGAGCATCCCGTGGAGGTTCCCGAAAAAATCACCGTCATTGAGGTGGAAAACGCCCGGCTGGCCCTGGCGGAGCTGTCCGCCGCCTGGTTCGGCCACCCCGCAGAGAAGCTGACCACCATCGGCGTCACCGGCACCAAGGGCAAAACCACCACCACCTATATGATCAAGGGCATTTTGGAGAAATCCGGCCTGCCCACTGGTCTTATCGGCACCATCGAGGTTATCATCGGCGACAAGCACATCCACGCCGTCAACACCACCCCGGAGAGTTATCTGGTGCAGCAGTATTTCGCGGAGATGGTGGATGCCGGTCTCAAATACGTGGTCATGGAGGTCTCCTCCCAGGCCCTTAAGCTGGATCGGGTTTCCGGCTTCACCTACGATTACGGCATCTTCACCAACCTGGAGCCGGACCATATTGGCCCCGGTGAACACGAGAACATGGAGGAGTATATCGCCTGCAAGGGCCTGCTGTTCCAGCGGTGCAAAATCGGCCTGGCCAACGCCGAGGCCGACTATCTGGAGCAGGTCATGGCGGGCCACACCTGCCAGCTGGAGACCTTCGGCATGGGCGAGAACGCCGACCTGCGGGCGGTGAACGTCCAGCGCATTCACCAGCCCGGCTATTTGGGTGTCTCCTACGACCTGACGGGGCTGGAGAACTATTCCGTCCGGGTGGACATTCCCGGCGACTTCACCGTTTATAACTCCCTGGCGGCCATCGCTCTGTGCCGCCACCTGGGGGTCAGCCAGAAGAACGTCCTTGCCGCGCTGGACACCATCCAGGTCAAAGGGCGCTTGGAGATTTATCCCACGCCTGGCCAGTACACCCTGATGATCGACTACGCCCACAATGCCATGAGCCTGGAGGCCCTGCTGACCAACATCCGGGCCTACGGGCCGAAGCGCATCATCTGTTTGTTCGGCTGCGGCGGCAACCGGGCCAAGAGCCGCCGGTACGAGATGGGCGAAGCGGCCTCCCGGCTGGCCGACCTGACTGTTGTCACCAGCGACAATCCCCGCTTCGAGGAGCCGATGGATATTATTAACGACATCCTCACCGGGGTTGCCAAGGCGGACGGGGCCTATGTCACCATCCCGGACCGGAAGGAGGCCATCGCCTACTGCATGAGCATCGGCCAGGCCGGAGACATCGTCATTCTGGCGGGCAAGGGCCACGAGGACTACCAGGAAATTTGCGGCGTCAAATACCCGATGGATGAGCGGGTACTCATCGAGGAGATTATCCGGGAGGCAAAACAATGACTATGGATAGTTTGCTGGGGCTGTTCCTCCTGCTGGGACTGGTAACGCTTCTCCTGGGCGTCGTCCGGAAAGCCCTGAAAATCGTCATGTTCGCCATCGTGCTGCTCCTGCTGTGGGGCGGTATGTCCGGCGCGCTGACGACGCTGTTCGCCGCCCTGTAGGTACATCCCGCTGCGCCGGGTCAGGTTCTGCTCCCGGCGCGGCACATACAAGAATTTTGCGAAATCCGGCGGGAACCCCTTGCGTTTCCTGCCGTTTTGTGGCATAATAAACAAACGTGAGAACTGGAGTGGTATCGAAGTGGTCATAACGGGACTGACTCGAAATCAGTTGTACCTTTGGGTACCGTGGGTTCGAATCCCACCCACTCCGCCAAAAAAATTCGCAGGCGTTTCGTCCTGCGAATTTTTTTCTGCGAACTTTTTTGGTTCTGCAAACAGAGCAATCTCCCCCGCCGCAGATGCGGCAGGGGAGAGGGGTAGCATTTGAAAAACCTTACGGGCAGATTACTTGGCCACGACTTTCTTCAGGTGGACGAAGCGAGGCAGGCTGTTCTCCTTCTTCATTTGGGTTTCGCCCTGGATGAGGGGCAGAGCGTACTTAATGAACTCATCGGAGACGTCGTTGCCGCGCTCGTTAATCCACTCCACGGGAACCTTCTTCTCGTAGTTGGCGACCTTGGACAAGGGCAGCAACTCTGTCTCACATTTGTAGCCGTTCTCGTCCCGGGTACACTTGAAGGCGACCATGTGGTCGGTCTCACCGGCGACGGCGCAGTTGACCGCAGCCTGACCGGCCATGAATGCCTCGTCGATGTCGGTCTGGGAGGCCAGGTGCGCGCCGCAGCGCTGGAGCAGAGACAGCTCGATGGGACGAACCTTCACGCCGTCGATTTTGCTCTTGACAACGTCGGCCAGCATAGCGGCCAGGCCGCCCAGCTGGGCATGACCGAAGCCGTCGGTGGCAGAGGTCTTGGCCTCGGAGACGAAGGAGCCGTCGGCGTAGTGGATGCCCTCGGACACAGCGATGAGGACGTTCTTGTTTTCGTTCCAGATGCGCTCCACGTCCTCGAGGAACTCATCCATCTTGAAGTCTACCTCAGGCAGATAAATCAGGTCGGGACCATAGCCGGTGACTTTGGCCAGGGAAGCGGCGCCAGCCAGCCAGCCTGCGTGACGGCCCATAATCTCCACGATGGTGACCTGGCCCTTGTCGTAGACATGGGCATCCTGATAGACCTCCACCAGAGAGGTGGCGATATACTTGGCGGCGGAGGCATAGCCGGGGCAGTGGTCAGTGCCGAACAGGTCGTTGTCGATGGTCTTGGGGATGCCCATGACGCGGCAGTCATAGCCTACCCGCTTCATATACTTGGAGATTTTGTTGCAGGTGTCCATGGAGTCGTTGCCGCCGTTGTAGAAGAAGTAACGGACGTCGTATTTCTGGAAGACCTCAAGGATGCGCTTATAATCGGTGTCGTCCACATCAGGATCGGCAATCTTATAACGGCAGGAGCCGAGAGCAGAGGATGGGGTATACTGCATCAGCGCCAGCTCCGCAGGATCCTCCTCGTCCATGATATACAGCTTGTCGTTGAGTACGCCAACGATGCCGTTGGCTGCGCCGTAGACGGTGGTGATGGCGTCGCTGTCCAGGCCGGCCTTGATTGCGCCGTAGCAGCTGGAGTTGATAACGGAAGAGGGGCCGCCGGACTGGCCAATGATCATTGCGCCTTTGAGTTCACTCATGTTGAAATTTCCTCCTATTTGGTTGTTTTAGTGACCGCCACCTGGGAAATGACCCGTACTTTTGTGGAAATTCCTGGCACAAACCGCGTCAAACTCCTCGTATGGCTCGTTCCACGAAATATCTTTTTGGAATTTCATCTAAATCATACCACACCCTCTTGCTTTTTTCAATCGCTTCTGTTAAAATAATAACGTAAATTTTAGAAGGAGTTGATCCGTATGCCTCTCGTTACCACAAAAGATATGTTCGCAAAGGCTTACAATGGTGGGTACGCCATTGGCGCCTTCAACGTCAACAACATGGAAATCATCCAGGGCATCACCGAAGCCTGCGGCGAGCTGAAAAGCCCCGTCATCCTGCAGGTGTCCAAGGGCGCCCGCGCCTATGCCAACCACACCTATCTGGTGAAGCTGGTGGAGGCCGCTGTCATCGAGAACCCCGAGATCCCCATCGCGCTGCATCTGGACCATGGCGACACCTTCGAGCTGTGCAAGTCCTGCATCGACGGCGGTTTCACCTCCGTCATGATCGACGCCTCCTCCAAGTCCTTTGAGGACAACATCGCTCTGACCAAAAAGGTCGTTGAGTATGCCCATGACCACGGCGTTGTGGTCGAGGCTGAGTTGGGTACCCTGGCCGGCGTGGAAGACGAGGTCGTCGTCGAGTCCGGCAAGGAGAGCTACACCCACCCCGAAGAGGTCGAGGAATTTGTCTCCCGCACCGGATGCGACTCCCTGGCCATCGCCATCGGTACCTCTCACGGCGCTTATAAGTTCACTCCCGCTCAGTGTACCCGCAACGAGGACGGCATCCTGGTTCCGCCTCCCCTGCGTTTCGACGTGCTGGAAGAGTGCATCAAGCGTCTGCCCGGCTTCCCCATCGTGCTGCACGGTTCCTCTTCCGTTCCGCAGGAGTTCGTGAAGATGGTCAACACTTACGGCGGCAATATGCCCGACGCCATCGGCATCCCCGAAGATCAGCTGCGCAAGGCCGCTAAACTGGCTGTCTGCAAGATTAACATCGACTCCGACATCCGTCTGGCCATGACCGGCAACATCCGTAAGTATTTTGTCGAGCATCCCGACCACTTCGATCCGCGCCAGTACCTGAAGCCCGCTCGTCAGGCTGTCAAGGACATGGTCGCCCATAAGATCGTCAACGTCCTTGGCTCCGACGGCAAGATCTGATTTTGCGCATCTGTCACTGACCCAACGCATCGCTCCCGGCGGGGCCAACGCCTCGCCGGGGGTTTTCTATCATTCCCGGAGGGAACTATGAAACGTATCGAACTGTCAGAAATGTGCGACAGCAACGTCATTCACGAGGATTCTGTGGCGAAGGTGAAGGCGCAAATGCCCGATGAAGGCCCGGTTTATGAGGTGGCGGAGTTGTTCAAGGTGCTGGGGGACTCCACTCGCACCCGTATTATCTGCGCGCTGACCATCTCGGAGCTGTGCGTGTGCGACCTGAGCTGCATTTTAAATATGTCCCAGTCCGCCGTCTCCCACCAGCTGCGCATTTTGAAGCAGGGGCGCATCGTCAAAAATCGGCGGGCAGGGAAGGTGGTCTACTACTCTCTGGACGATGAACACATCAAGAGCCTGTTCTCCATCGGTTTCGATCATGTGATGGAGGATTGACGCATAGGATAGGGGAGAGGTGATTGCTATGCCAGACTTCCTCCCATACCGGCGGCAGACGGCGGTGGACTACGCCCACCGCTGGGCCCTTGGCCGGAATCCCGCCTATCTGAATTTTGACCCCTGGCTGGTATTACCATACCGCCGCTGACCGCACACCGTCCTGGACTGGTGTGCCTTATTTTTTCAACTTTATAACCCGAAAGGAGCGTTCTCCCGGACCGCTGGCGGCAGTCGCGGCGATAGGGGAGTGCCAGCCGGGGGACTGTGTGCAGCTGAGCTTTGACGGGGAGATATTTGCCCACAGCCTGGTCATTGTGTCCGTCTCCCGCCCTGTAAAACTTGAGACAACATTGGTGGCAGCCCACAGCGACGACGCGGACAATCGTCCCCTCGGTAGTTATCCCGCAAAAAAACTGCGTTTTCTGCACATATTGGGAGTAATGCCCGTCTGAATCCCCTTATTCCGGGGAGGAGGACTTCTTCCGTTTTTCCCGGCTGAGAGGGTTGGCCTTTGCCGCAATACGGAGGCTGTCGCTGTCCACATGGGTATAAATTTGGGTGGTGTTCAGGTTGTCGTGGCCCAGCACCTCCTGAAGGGTACGCACATCCACGCCATTTTGCAGCATCAGCGTGGCGGCGGTGTGCCGCAGCTTGTGGGCGGAGTAGAGCGTGGGGTCCAGTCCAGCCTCCAGCAGCCGCTTTTTCACCATTTTGTGGACGGCGGCGGTGGTCATCCGCGTCCGGCGGGAGGTGACAAAAAAAGCCTGTTTGTCGATCAGCGTCATACCGTTACGCACCGCCAGATAGTCGGAAATCGCCCGTTTGCACCCGTCATTTAAGAACAAAATCCGCTCTTTGTTGCCCTTGCCCAGCACCCGAATGGTGTTTTCCCGCACGTCCATGACATTCAGGCCCACCAACTCGGAGATACGCAAACCACAGTTGAGGAATAACATTAAAATGCAGTAGTCCCGTTCCTGGTTTCTGCCGTCAACGGCTTCCAGAAGTTGGATGCTTTCGTCCAGCGTCAGGTAACGGGGCAAGGCTTTCTTATGGCGGGGGGAGTCCAGATCCTGAACGGGGTTGTTATCCAACTGGTGGGTCTTGTTGGAGAGGTACTTGAAGAACGATCGGATGCTGGAGACCTTGCGGGCGCGTGAGGCATTGTTCAGCTTTTTTTCCCGGGACAGATAGGCCAGGTAGTCGTAAACCTCACTGAGGGAAATGCTGTGGACAAAAGCCAAGTCAACATCGGTGATGTCTACGGCATCCGGGTTCAGGTCGGCCAGCGCCGGGTTTCGGCGCTGCTTCATGTAGCGGAGGAAACTCCGCAGATCCAGGAAGTATTCATCTACGGTACCGGAGGAATGTCCCTGAACGCTCTCGTGGTATGAGAGGAAATCCACCAAAATCTTTGGTGCGCTGCGATAATCCATAAAAATCGAGTTCCTTTCTCGGTGGTAAAATGGCTGAAAATCGGTTGCCTGCCCGAGGGAGGCTGGATTTTGCCTCCCTCCAAGTCAACAAAATTTTTATTTTGTTGACTTTTTTTTCAGGCTCCCTCCCCGGAGGGAACGGGCTTAGAGAGGGGTCAGTTCTCATTTTTTAAGGACGGTTCTTCCGGCTTGTCCACTGTCAGTCCAGACCGGGAGATACCGAAGTTCGTTTGGATGAGGACGGGCTGCTCATTCACTTTTTGGATGACATCCAACAAAACCGCTTCGGCGGCGCCAAGCTGTTCATCGGACAGACTGACGCCGGTGTCGTACTCCAAACAATAGCGGCACAAATCCAGCTGCTCCTCCAGATAGCGCATCAGCTTGGTTTTTGAGATATAAACATCGTTGTCGTTCATAGCTCTCTCTCCTCACAGCAGCACCGCCAGCGCCTCCCGGATGTTCTTCACGGGAATCAGCTGCAACCCGGAAATCTCCTGAAGCCGACTGCTGTTCCGGCTGGGGATCATGCACTTGGTAAAGCCCATTCGATGCACTTCGCTGAGTCGCTGGCTCAGGCCATTAACGGTACGCAGCTCGCCGGTCAGCCCCACTTCTCCGATGGCGGCCAAGTCGTTTGGCACCGGCCTGCCCCGAAAGCTGGACGCAAAGGCCAATATCGTGGCCAAATCCGCCGCCGGTTCCCCCAGGTTCAGCCCGCCGATCACGTTGAGGTAGGCATCGCAGCCCCCCACGTTCAGACAGCCCCGCTTCTCCAGCACCGCCATCAGCATCATAGCCCGGTTGTATTCGATGCCGTTGCTGGTGCGCCGCGGCACCGCAAAGCTGGAAGAAGTAACCAACGCCTGCACCTCCGCCAGCACGGGCCGCACTCCTTCCATCACGCAGGTGACGCAGGTCCCCGGCGCGCCCTCCGGTCTGCCGCTGAGCAGCATTTCCGAGGGGTTGGGTACCTCCGCCAGTCCCTCGTCCAGCATCTCAAATACGCCGATTTCATTGGTCGCCCCGAAGCGGTTTTTGGTGGCCCGTAGGATGCGATAAGACAGGTGCTGCTCCCCCTCGAAGGAAAGCACGCAGTCTACGATGTGTTCCAGCACCTTTGGCCCGGCGATGGATCCCTCTTTGTTGATGTGACCGATGACGAAAACGGTCAGTCCCTCCCCTTTCGCCAGCTCCATCAGCGCCATGGTGCATTGCTTCACCTGGGTGACGCTGCCGGGGAGAGAATCGGAGCTGCCGGTCAGGACGGTCTGGATGGAGTCCACAATTAAAATATTTGGCCTGACCTGGTGAACGGCGTCGGTGATGTCCTCCAAATGGGTCTCGGAAAGCAGATACAGGGTCTCCCCTGTCACGCCCAGCCGCTGGGAGCGGAGCTTGATTTGTCGGGTGGATTCCTCCCCGGAGACATAGAGAACGGTGTACTGCCTGCACAGTTCGTTGCAGATTTGAAGCATCAGTGTGGATTTGCCGATGCCCGGTGCGCCGCCCACCAACACCAGGCTCCCCTGGACGGCTCCGCCGCCCAACACCCGGTCCAACTCGCTCATACCTGTGGAAAACCGCAACTCCTCCGACGTGGTCACATCTGCCAGCCGCTGGGGAACGGCCTTTTGCCGCAGGCCGGAGCGGGCCGGAGACGCAGCCTTTTGGCTCTCGGCGGGCTGCTCCACAATGGTGTTCCAGCTGCCGCAGGCGGGACATTTCCCCTGCCATTTGGGAAACTCGTTGCCGCAGGAGGTGCAATAAAACAGGGTTTTCGCTCTCATTCGTCAATCACCTAAAGATTCATTGTATCGCAAATAGGAAGCCGTCAACGCCGCCGCGATACGGGTCTGGTATCCATCTGTCTTCAACAGAGCGTTTTCTGCCGGATTGGAGAGAAAACCGCACTCCACCAGCACCGCCCGACAGGAGACGTGGTTCATCAGATAGACGGTGTCGGGAATCTCCGTGGCCTGGCGGGTGTTTTCCGGATCCAGACTCTTCCGCAGCAGCTCCTGGAGCTGCACCGCCCACTGCTGGCTCGACCCATCGGCCCGGTAAAAGACTTGCGCCCCGTGGGAGGACGCACTGGTGTAGTTGTTCTGGTGGATGCTGAGCAGTACGGCGTTTTCCGTTTCTTCAATCAGCGCCACCCGATTCAAAAGGTCAGAGTGCTTCTTCTCCCGGAGGGTTGCAGCGTCCACGTCGGCCAGGGAGACATCCTCCGTGCGAACCAACCTGGTTTGCACACCGTACAGACCGCAGAGCTGGTCCATTTTCAGGGCAATGGCCAGGTTGATAGAACTCTCCGCCGTACCGGAAAGGGCCACCGCGCCGCCGTCCTCCCCGCCATGCCCAGCGTCAATCACCAGCGTTTGAGCAGGAAAGCGGCAATAGTTGGCGGTCTGAACGCTTCCCTGTAGATAATACAGCAGGTACGACAGGGCCAACAGGAACAGCAGCAGGAACAGAAACGCGGTTTGTCGGGGTTTCACCATTTTCATCACCGCTGTATCTTATGCCCGTCCCGGTTGGAAAATCACCTTGAGGATAGGATACCACAAGTCGGGCAAAAAGGAAAGCGCGAACGCAACGGTTTTTTATGCTGCGCCCTTTTCTAGGATTTTGTTGAAGCTCAACAGGAAGGTGGTCACGGTGACGGCGGCGGCCAGAACATCGCTGACCGGTTCCGCCAGGAACACCGCCATGACCTGATTGCCCGTGAAGATGTGAGGCAAAATGAAAATCAGCGGAATCAGCAAAATCAACTTGCGCAGACAGGCCATCAACAGGCTGGTTCGCGCTTGTCCCAGGGCCATAAAGCTCTGCTGGCAGGCCATCTGGAAGCCCAAGGCGAAAATACCCGCCGCATAAATGCGCAGCGCCCAAGCGGTATACGACACCAGCTCCGCGTTGGCAGTAAAGGCGGAAGCGAACACCTGGGGAACCAGCATCAGCAGCGCCCAGAAAACGGTGGCGTAGACCGCGCAGGCGGTCAGTTGCAGCTTGAAGGTCTGCCGGACCCGCTGCTCCTTCTTTGCACCGAAGTTGAAGCTCATAATGGGCTGCCCGCCCTGACAGATGCCCTGGATGGGCAGCACCGCCATTTGGCTGACGCTGGTGATGATGGTCATAGCGCCCACGGCCAGGTCGCCGCCGTAGCGGGACAGGCTGGAGGTAAAGCTGATGGACAGCAGGCCCTCAGTGCTGAGCATGACGAAGCTGGAAATGCCCAGGGCCAGGCAGGGCAGAACAACATTCCCCTCCAGCCGCAGGTTCTCCCGCCGCAGGTGCAGGATGGTCTTTTTCCCGGTCAGGAAGCGCAAAATCCACACCGCGCTCACCGCCTGACTGAACACCGTGGCAATGGCGGCGCCCCGCACCCCCAGTCCCAGCCCGAAGATGAGAATGGGATCCAGGATGATATTGATGACTGCCCCGATAACTGTGGTCAGCATACTGACACGGGAGAAGCCCTGGGTGGTGATGAAGGGGTTCATGCCCAGGACGATAAGGACGAAAATCGACCCCAAAATGTAGATGTGGGCATAGGACACGGCATAGGGCAGTGTGGCGTCGCTGGCCCCAAACAGCCGCAGCAGCGTAGGCGCGGCGGCGTAGAACACCGCGGTCAGTATTACCGCCATGCACAGCAGCAGCGTAAAGCAGTTGCCCATGATTTTCTCCGCCGCATCGTTCTTTTTGGTGCCCATGGCGATGGCTGCGCGAGGCGCGCCGCCCGACCCGGCCAGCATTGCAAAGGCGTTGAGCAGCATCAAAATGGCGGTGAACAGGCCCACGCCCGTCAGGGCGGTGGCTCCCACCTCTGGAATGTGACCGATGTAAATGCGGTCCACGATGTTATAGAGCAGGTTGATGACCTGCGCCACCACCGCCGGGATGGCCAGCTGCGCCAGCAGGCCGCCGACGCTGCCGCTGCCCAGGTCGCGGCTGGCGGATTGACTGGTCTGGTTCGCTTCTTTTTTCATATGCTCCCTCTCCCCTCTTCGGTTTTTTGCCTGACAAAGCAGCCCGTTCCGGAAAACGGCGGAACAGGCTGCTTTTGGTGTAATCTGTTAGCTGTTGATGGCGTTGCCGGTGTAGAGCTGATAATACTTGCCCTTCTCGGAGATGAGCTGGTCATGGGTGCCACGTTCGATGATGCGGCCCTGCTCCAGCACCATAATACAGTCGGAGTTGCGGACGGTGGACAGCCGGTGTGCAATGACGAAGGTGGTGCGCCCGTTCATCAGCTTATCCATGCCGTCCTGCACCAGCTGCTCGGTACGGGTGTCGATGGAGCTGGTGGCCTCGTCCAGAATCAGCACCGGCGGGTCGGCCACCGCAGCTCTGGCGATAGCCAGCAGCTGCCGCTGGCCCTGAGACAGGTTTGCGCCGTCGCCCGTGAGCATGGTGTTGTAGCCCTCTGGCAGGTGGAGGATGAAAGCGTCGGCATTGGCCAGCTTTGCGGCCGCAATGCAGTCCTCGTCGGTGGCGTCCAGTTTGCCATAGCGGATGTTCTCCATGACGGTGCCGGTGAAGAGGTGGGTGTCCTGAAGGACGATGCCCAGGGATCGCCGCAGATCCGGCTTCTTGATTTTGGTGATATTGATGCCGTCATAGCGAATCTTGCCGTCCTGAATGTCGTAGAAGCGGTTAATCAGGTTGGTGATGGTGGTCTTGCCTGCGCCAGTGGAGCCGACAAAGGCGATTTTCTGGCCGGGCGTGGCGTAGAGCTTGATGTTATGCAGCACCATCTTGTCGTCGGTGTAGCCAAAGTCCACATCGTCCATGACGATGTCGCCGGTCAGTTCGGTGATAGAGGTGTTGCCCTCCTGACGGTGAGGGTGCTTCCAGCCCCAGACACCGGTGCGGGTGGGGCTTTCCAGCAGAGTGCCGCCGGCTTTGACCACGTTGACCAACTCGCAGTAGCCGTCGTCCACCTCTGGCTCCTCGTCCAGCAGGGCAAAGATACGATCCGCGCCGGCCAGAGCCATAATGATGAAGTTGAACTGCTGAGAAATCTGGTTGATGGGCTGCATCAGGCTCTTGTTCAGGGTCAGGAAAGAGGCCAGGCGACCCAGGGTGAAGTTGCCGAAGCCGTTGATGGCCAGCAGGCCGCCCACCACTGCGCAGAGTACGTAGTTCAGGTTGCCGAGCTGAGAGTTGATGGGTCCCAGGAAGTTGGCGAACTGGTTGGCGTTGTAGGCGCTGTCAAACAGCTGGTCGTTGCGCTTTTTGAACTCCTCCAGGGTCTTTTCCTCGTGGCAGAAGACCTTAACCACCTTCTGGCCCTCCATCATCTCCTCGATGTAGCCGTTCACATTGCCGATGTCCCTCTGTTGGGCCACATAGTACCGGCTGGACTGTCCGGCCAGGCTCCTGGTGACCAGCAGCATACCGCACACCACCACCAGGGACAGCAGGGTCAGCGGCAGCGACATCCGAATCATGGAAATCAGCACGGCCACAATGGTGATGACGCTGTTCAGCAACTGAGGGATGGACTGGGAAATCATCTGCCGCATGGTGTCGATGTCGTTGGTGTAGATGGACATGATGTCGCCATGGGCGTGGGTGTCAAAATACTTGATGGGCAGGGTCTCCATGTGGGAGAACACATCGTCGCGCAACTTTTTCTGGGTCCCCTGGCTGATATAAATCATCACTCGACTCTGAACCAGAGACGCCAGCACACCGCAGACGTAGAAAATCGCAACACGAGTGATGGCTGCGGCCAGTCCGCTGAAATCGGGATCGGGCTGGGTCAGCAGCGGGGTGATATAGTCGTCGATCAGGGTCTGCATGAACAGCGTACCCTGCACAGTGGACAGCACCGTGGTCACGATACAAATGACCACCACAATCCAGGCCAGGGCGTAGCTCTTCATGATGTACGCCAGCAGACGAAACAGCAGTTTCATGGGGTTGTTGATCTTGGGTCGAGGACCGTGAGCCTGAGGGCCTCTTCCTCCTCCGTTGGGTCCGGGCATTACTGCTCACCTCCTGTCGCATGGTCGAAGTCGCCGCCGCCCTGGGTCTGGCCTTCGTAGACCTCGCGGTAAATCTTGTTGGTGGCCAGCAGCTCCTCGTGGGTGCCGAAGCCGTTTACTTTGCCGTCTTCCATCACCAGGATGCGATCCGCGTTCTGGACGCTGGAAATACGCTGGGCAATGATAATTTTCGTGGTCTCAGGAATGAACTCGGCCAGAGCCTTGCGGATTTTCGCGTCGGTGGCGGTGTCCACGGCGCTGGTGGAGTCGTCCAGCACCAGCACCTTGGGGTGCTTTAAAAGAGCGCGGGCAATGCACAGCCGCTGCTTCTGACCGCCGGAGACATTGCTGCCGCCCTGCTCAATGTAGGTGTTGTATCGGTCGGGCATCCGCTCGATGAACTCATCGGCGCAGGCCAACTGGCAGGCTTCGATGCACTCCTCCTCGGTGGCGTCCTCCTTGCCCCAGCGCAGGTTATCCAGGATGGTGCCGGAGAAGAGGACGTTCTTTTGCAGCACCACGGAGACCTGATTTCGCAGGACCTCCATGTCGTACTGCCGCACATCCAGGCCGCCCACAGAGACGCTGCCGTCCCGCACGTCGTACAACCGGGAAATCAGGTTCACCAGGCTGGTCTTGGCGCTGCCGGTGCCGCCGATGACGCCGATGGTCTCGCCGGACTTAATGTGCAGGTCGATGTCGCTCAGAACCAGGTTGCCGTCCTCTTTATAGGCGAAGTTCACATGGTTGAAGTCGATGGAACCGTCCGGCACTTCCATGACGGGCTGCTCCGGGTTGACCAGCGTGGGTTCCTCCTCCAGCACCTCGCAGATACGCCGGGCCGCAGCCACAGACATGGTAATCATTACAAAAACCATAGACAGCATCATTAGGCTCATCAGGATGTTCATGCAGTAGGTCAGCAGGCTCATCAGCTCGCCGGTGGTCAGGTTGCCCACCACAATCATCCTTGCGCCGATCCAGCTCAGCAGCAGGATACAGGTGTAAACGGTGGCCATCATCAGCGGGGTGTTCCAGGCCACGATGCCCTCCGCCTTGATGAACATCCGGTAGAGGTTCTGGCTGGCTTTGGTGAACTTGGAGGTCTCATAGTCCTCCCGGACGTAGGCTTTGACCACCCGGATGGCGGAGACGTTCTCCTGCACAGAGGCGTTCAGGTCGTCGTACTTCTTAAAGACTTGGCTGAAATACTTCATGGCGCGGGTGGAGATGAAAACCAGCAGCGCGCCCAGGACGACGACCGCTACCAGGTAGATGCTGGCCAGCCGCGCGTTGATGAAGAATGCCATCGCCATGGCGCAAATCAGCGATGCCGGGGCGCGGGTACACATCCGCAGAATCATCTGGTAGGAGTTCTGGACGTTGGTCACGTCGGTGGTCAGCCGGGTCACCAGTCCGGCAGTGGAATACTTGTCGATGTTGGCAAAAGAGAAACGCTGGATGTTGGTGAACATAGCCTCCCGCAGGTTCCGGGCCAGTCCGGCGGATGCCTGAGCGCCAAACTTGCCGCCCAGCACACCGCCCAGCAGCCCGACCAGGGCGCAGAGAATCATCCAGCCGCCCATTTGGTATACATGGGTGATGTCCCCCGCCTCAATGCCGTTGTCAACAATGGAGGCCATCAACAAGGGGATGACGGTTTCCATGAGTACCTCCAGCAGCATACAAAGCGGCGTCAGAATGGATGGCCGCTTGTACTCGCCCAGGTGCGCGCCAAGGGTTTTGAGCATAGTGGATATACCTCCTCAGTTTGTTTTTTGCTTCCATAAAGAACATTATAAAGAATCGTTTTGATTCTGTCAATCGACAGAGACGATGAATTGCGCCGCTACCGAATATTTTCGTAGACCATTTGCAGCAGACGCTTCAACTCTCTCTGCTCCTCCTCGGTCATACCGGCCGTCATCTGCCATTCTGTCTCCTGCACTTTTTCCCGGCTCAGCCGATTCTGACGCTTTCCCAGCTCCGTCAGGCGAACGACCTTGACCCGCCGGTCTGATTCGTCGGCCAGGGCCTCCACATATCCCTTTTTCTCCAGGCGGGAGACTGTTCCGGCGATGGTGGGCTGCGCCACACAAAAAAAGCGTTCCAGTTCCTTCAATGTGCAGGTTCCGTTCTCCTGGCTGTCCAGCACACGCAAAATATGGCTCTGGGTGATGGTCAGATCCAGCTCCCGCAAACTCTGGTCTGCCCGCTTTTTCAGGGCTTCGTCAATTTTTTTTAGCAGGAACCCGCTGTCCGGCGGCAACTCCGCAACGTCCGGTTTGGCACTCATCCCATTCACCTCGTTTCACATAAAAGATGTTTTTTGGTATCTGACCATCCTCCATTACGCAGACATTATTATAGGGCGGCACTCTGCAAAAAGTCAATAGCGCGCTATTAAAACGAGTTGTAAACTTTTTATGTCGCCGCAGGTTCGACATAGAAAGCTCAAATGGTTTCGATTTGTTCCACTATCGCCAAAAACTCCTCGTAGGTCAACAGCGTGTTCAGCACCGGCACGAGGGCATTCGCGGTCAGATGTTCCGGCAAATCCAGCGTCCGCAGCAGAACTTTCCGCCGCTGGGCGCTGCCCGCTCCGCCGGAAAGTCCCACCTGATACAGGTCCAGCTTGGTGATTTCCCGCCCGGCGGTCTGGTCAGGAGCGGTCTCTCCCAAAATCGTGGCTCCACAACTGCGCAGCGCTGTCTCCAGCACGGCGGGAGACATTCCCTCCACCCCCAGCTTGCCTTCCTTGCCGGGGGCCTTTTTGCGCTTTTCCTTGCCGTACACGTCAGGAATATAACACTGCTTTACCTGCTCCGGCGGGAGGATGCTTTTCAAGTGGTTCCGAATGAGAAACCCCGCCCCATCGCTGTCGGTCAGGATGATAAGCCCCCGATGGGCGGCCACCCGCCGCAGGAGGGCTTCCTGCTCCTTCCGGTGAAAGATTTGGAACCCGTCCGTGGTCAGAATCAGAGTGTCCACCAGTTGGGAAAGGGTATTTTTGTCATAACGGCCTTCAACCACTATAGCTTCTTTCAGCTTTAGCATTTTGAACCCCCGTTCGCCAGCCGGAGCAGCAGTTCGGTCAGCAGTTCCTCATTGTCCAGGCCGCTGGACTTCATGGCAAGGTCGGTCTCCGCGCAGAGGGTCACCGCCCGGCGGCACCAGCCCAAGTCGAATTGCCGGGCGGCGTTCATCAGTTTCCGGGCCTGCCAGTCGCTGCGGATGTCCCATAGCGCCGCCAGCGCGTTCTGACCCTTCCGGTTCTCCAGCGCCAGCCGCGCCGACCACAGCTGCCGCATCTGGCGGCCCAGGACAGAGAGAATCATAATGGGTTCCGTGTGCATCAGATATAAGTCAGATAGAATTTCTGCCGCCCGGCGGAAATTTCCGGCGCTGATCGCGTCGGTCATCTGGAACACCCGCGCGTCCAGCACCGGGTCGGCCACTGTGTCGATGTCCGCCTTTTGGATGTTCGTCCCGGCGGCATAGTTGGCGATTTTGTCGATTTCGCTCTGCAAGCCGGTCATCAATCCCCCGCAGAGGAAAGTCAGGTACTCCGCCATGCCCATGTCGATTTCCTTGCCATAGGCTTTGAACCGGCGGCGCACCCAGGCGTTCAAGTCGCTCTGGCTCTGGGGTTGGAACTGAACCGCCGTAGCCGTCTTTTTGACCAGTTTGCCCAGCCGGGTATTGCCCCCGGTTTTGTATTCCAACTGGTCGAACACAAAAATCAAACAGACATACTCCGGCAGGTCGGAAAGCAGCTCCTCCAGCGCGTTTCTGCGGCTCTCGTTTTTGTAGAGGTCAAAATCATAGACCAGAATCAGCGTCCTCTGGCTCATCATGGGGAAAGCGTCCACCGCCTCTGACAGTTCCCGCAGGTCCAAATCTTTTCCCTGGAAGATGTGGAGGTTAAAGCTCTCCATCCCCTGGGGAATGAGCTGTTTTTGGATCTTTTTGAGATAGTCGTCCCGCAGGTAGTCTTCTTCCCCATAAAAGAGGTAGCAGGTCCCTAAATTTCCGTCGGAAAGGTCTTTTTTCAGTTGAGCTAACCCGGCATCCGGGCCGGTTTTCTTTGCCGCCATGCTAATCCTCCTCTCCGCCGGTTGTTGATGCGGATACAGTCACGTTCCCCTGTAAATCGGTGCGGTAGACGGTACACCCAGCCGCAGCCAATCGGTCCAGCGTCTCCTGAGTGGGGTGGCCGTAGGAATTGTTTGCCCCAACGGAGATAATGGCCGTCTCCGGCTGCACGATGCTCAAAAACGTCTCGCCGGTGGAGTACCTGGAGCCGTGGTGCCCCACCACCAGCACGTCCACGGCGGAGAGGTTCTTTTCCTCCGCCAGCAGCAGTTCTGTCTCGCTGTCCATGTCACCGGTTATGAGAACTTCAAAGCTCTCATCCCAGACCAGGGCGGAGAGACCGCTGTTGTTATCATCCTCGTCCTGGGTCACCGGTGCGAAAATTTCAATCTCAGCAGAGCCAAAGGAAACTGTCGTGTCCTCAGTTACCTTCATCAGTTCCACCTGGTATTCCTCCACCAGCGCTTCAACTTCCGCCCAGTGGCCGCTGTCGTCCTCAATGTCAGGGACTGCAATGGCCTCCACCGTCACCCGCTCCAACAGCTGCTCTACGCCGTCTATGTGGTCGCTGTCAAAATGGGTCAGCATCAGCAGTTCCAGCCCGCTTTCCCCCACATCGCCCAGGGCGTCCGCCAGGACGTTTCCCGCGTCGTCGCCGCCGCAATCCACCGCTACGGCCTCTTGCTGGGAGAGGAACAGGACGCTCTGTCCCTGGCCCACATCCAGTACCTGGACGGTTAGTCCTCCGGCAGTCAGGCTGAAACGGTTGAACCCAATCAGCACTGCCAGCAGCACCAGAAGGCCAACACAGCACTGTCCCGCCCACTTTCGCCATTTGGGATGAAGCGCCAGCAGCAGCACAACGGCGTACACCGCAACCAGCCAAACGCAATAGCTGGCGGTGTGGCTGGTCAGGGAACTATAAGGCAGCCGGGAGAGAAGGTCTACCACGCCGAAGAAGTAAGCGAACAGGGCCTTCACCGGCAGCGCCAGCAGCCGGGCCAGGGGCAAACTCAAAAAGGATACCCCCAGCGTCAGCAATCCGCCGCCGAACAGCAGCGCCACTGACCACAGCACCAGCAGATTTGCCAGCGGCGCCACCAGAGGGAGGGTCTCAAAGTAGTAAATGCTGATAGGCAGAGTAAGCACGGTTGCCCCCGCCGTGACGGAGACACAGCCACAGACCCAGCGCTTGGCCCCTTTCCCGATTTTACCGGTTGGCATGGGGCCGCGCTCCAGCATCCAGCGGTTCAGCCGCTGTGTCACCAGGAAAATCCCTGTCACGGCGGTAAACGACAACTGCAATCCCACGCTGTTGATGGAAAAGGGATTGCAAAAGAGCAGCAGGAGCAGCGCCAATCCCAGCGACCAGGGACCGTCGCTGTCCCGGCGGAAGAAAGGGGCCAACAGCGCCGAAAGTCCCATCACCGTGGCCCGCACGACAGACGGCCCCGCCCCGGTCAGCAGGCAGAAGAACAGCAACACGGGAACCGCCAGCAGCGACTTGAGCCGTCGGTCTCCCGGCAACAGCAGAAGCCCGCCGATGAGCAGCGAGACGTGTAAGCCGGACACCGCCACCAGATGGCGCAGCCCCGTTCGGCTGAGCTGGTCGCCGATGGAGTCAGAAAGCTCGTCCTGCTCTCCGGTCAGGAGGGCCATCAAAACCCCTCCCGCGTCACCGGAATAAAGCTCCTTCACCCGCACCTGCATGACCTTCGCCGCAACCTGCGGCAGAAACCGGAGCGGAATTTTCTCGTTGGGCGTAACCGTCAGCTCCGTCACCTTGCTGCTGACTGCAAAAATTCCCCGGGAGGTGTAGTAGGTGGGTGCGTCGGCGTAGGCTTTCTGCGGGGAAATGATGGTCGCCGTGAGTTCCAGCGTGTCGCCGGGCTTCACCTCGGCGCAGTCCAGGCTGGTATAGATGCGGGTGCGAACCTTCGCGCCGGAGGTCGTTTGCAGCGCCACATCTAACTGACTGCCCCAGCTTGTCTCGCCTGGATAGTCCAGGGCAACAGCGGTGTAAGTCCCCGTCTGGTTCCACAGCCGCTGGGCGGGACGGACGCGGAAGATCCCATAAAGCCCAAACCACAGCAGCAGGACGGACACACCCAGGGCGAACCAGTTATAGCGCTTCCCTGTCCACGCCCGTCGCTCAATGGAAAAGTAGAACAGCGCCACCAATCCAAGTGGGAAACTCAGCCACCAGGCGTAGGTCTGACTGACCAGCAGGCAGGCAATTGCCGCCCCGGCCAGGAAAGCCCACCGCCGCGTCACCGGCTGCGCGGCGTTCCAAGCCGCAAAATTTCTCTCGTTTTCTCCATTTCCACTCTCTCACCGTCGTCTGTGTTAACAGCATTGCCGCAGCGGATGCTGCGGCAATCTTGCTGTTTTTAATTGGAACTCAGCCCGGAGGCCAGGTCATGTCCCGCCCGGCCAGCACATGGAAGTGCAGGTGGTGAACGCTCTGCCCCGCCTGGTCGCCGCAGTTGGAGACCACGCGGAAGTCAGTGATACCCTGTTCAGCCGTGATTTTGGCGATGACCTCAAAGCAGTGGGCCACCACAGCAGAGTTCTCCTCCGTGACCGCCCCGGCGGAGGGGATGTGTTCCTTGGGAATCACCAGGAAGTGGACTGGAGCCTGGGGGTCGATGTCGTAAAAGGCATAGACCTGATCGTCCTCGTAGACCTTCTTGGAGGGGACATCCCCGCTGACGATGGAACAAAACAGACAATCCATAGTTGTTATCCTCCTTTTTTATAAATGATTGCAGCTTTTAGCAGCTTATTTTAACTTGCTGGCGACGAAATCGTCCACAGTGGCCAACGCGTCGTCCAGCTTGAGAACATCCTTACCGCCGCCCATGGCGGAGTCGGGCTTGCCGCCGCCGGAGCCGCCGCAGACCTTTGTGACGCTCTTGATGACATCGCCCGCCTTGATTCCGGCCTTGACAGCTTCCTTGCCGCAGACGGCCAGGAAGGAGAGCTTCTCCCCATTGACTGCCGACAGGACGGCCACCACGTTGGGCTGCTTATCCCGGAGGAAGTCGCCCATCTTCCGCAGCTCCGGCACAGCCACAGCGCCCAGGTTGGCGGTGACCACCTTCAAGGTACCCACGTCATGGGCCGCCGCCAGGAAGGAGCGGGCTTCGCCCAGGGCCTCCCGGCTCTTGTACTGCTCAATGGACTTCCTCATCTCCCGAATTTCGTCCATCTGACCGTGGATGCGCTGGGCCAAGTCGTCCGGCTTCACCTTCAGCAGGGCCGCCGCCTCAAAGAAGTGCTGTTGCATATCAAGCAGGCCCTCCACATTGCGTTTACCGGTGACGGCCTCGATGCGGCGGACGCCGGAGGCCACGGAACCTTCACTGAGGATGTGGAAGGAGCCGACCTTGGCGGTGTTGTCCAAGTGGGTGCCGCCGCACAGCTCCACGGAGTAACCGCCCATATTGACTACACGAACCACGTCGCCGTACTTTTCAGAGAACAGCGCCATGGCCCCCATCGCCCTGGCTTCGTCGATGGGCATTTCTTTGGTCTCGATGTCCAGACCCTCCAGGATGGAGTCGTTGACCACCTCTTCGATTTTCACCAGCTCCTCGTGAGTGATGGCAACGAAGTGGGTAAAGTCAAACCGCAGGTAATCCGGCTCCACCAGAGAACCGGCCTGCTGGACGTGGTCGCCCAGGACGGTTTGCAGAGCTTTCTGCATCAGGTGGGTGGCGGAGTGCGCGCGTGCAATGGCCCGGCGGCGCTCCATATCCAGCGTGGCGGTCACCACATCGTCCACGGAGAAGGAGCCGCTTGTCACCTCGCCGTAGTGGAGGTACTTCCCGGCCTTGGTCTTTTGAGTGTCTGTCACTATGAAAGCGGACTCTCCGCAGGAGATAACGCCGTGATCCCCCACCTGGCCGCCCATCTCCGCGTAGAAGGGTGTCTGATCCAACACCAAAATACCCTTCTTTCCGGCGGAGATGGTGCCGCAGGGTTCCTCATCCTCCACGATGGCGATGATTTTGCCCTGAGCCGCCTGGTCGGTATAGCCCAGGAAGGTGGTGGGGGTTTTGTCCACATCGCCCAGGTCGATGCGCTCCCAGCCCAGGTCGCCCAGCGCCTTCCGTGCTTCCCGGGCGCGGACCTTCTGGGCCTCCATCTCGGCGGCGAAGCCCTCCTGGTCTACGGTCATACCTTCATCCTGGCACATCTCAATGGTCAGGTCGATGGGGAAGCCGTAGGTGTCGTACAACTTGAAGGCATCCGCGCCGGAGAAGGTCTTTTCGCCTCTGGCTTTGTAATCCGCCAGCCGGTCGGCGAAAATCTTCATGCCGCCGTCGATGGTGCGGCCAAAGTTCTCCTCCTCCAGCTTGATGATGCGGACAATATAATCCCGCCGGGCTACCAGGTCGGGGTAAGCCCCCTGGTTCTCGTGAATGACGGTGTCGCAGACCTCATAGAGGAAGGGGCGGGTCACCCCCAGCAGTCGGCCATGCCGGGCGGCGCGGCGGAGCAGGCGGCGCAGCACATAGCCCCGGCCCTCGTTGCTTGGCAGTACGCCGTCAGCGATCATCATGGTGGCGGAGCGAATGTGGTCGGTGATGATGCGCAGGGACACATCCTTTTCGTAGGTCTCGCCGTAGTGGGCGCCGGTGATTTCGCTGACCTTGTTGGTGATGTTCATCACTGTGTCCACGTCAAACAGAGAATCCACGTCCTGGCAGACCACCGCCAGCCGCTCCAGACCCATGCCGGTGTCGATGTTCTTCTGCTTTAATTCGGTATAGTGGTTGTGGCCATCGTTGTCGAACTGAGAAAAGACGTTGTTCCACACCTCCATATACCGGTCGCAGTCGCAGCCCACGGTGCAGCCGGGCTTGCCGCAGCCATACTTGGGACCCCGGTCATAGTAAATCTCGGAGCAGGGGCCGCAGGGACCGGAGCCGTGTTCCCAGAAGTTGTCCTCCTTGCCGAAGCGGAAAATGCGCTCGGCGGGGATGCCGATATCCTTGTTCCAAATCTCAAACGCCTCATCGTCCTCCAGATAGACGGAGGGATAAAGCCGATTCGGGTCGATGCCCACCCACTCTGGGCTGGTCAGGAACTCCCAGGACCAGGCGATAGCCTCCTTCTTGAAGTAGTCGCCAAAGGAGAAGTTGCCCAGCATCTCAAAATAGGTGCCGTGGCGGGCGGTCTTGCCGATGTTCTCGATGTCGCCGGTGCGGATGCACTTCTGGCAGGTGGTGACGCGGGTGCGGGGCGGCGTCTGGTCCCCGGTGAACCAGGGCTTCATGGGAGCCATGCCGGAGTTGATAAGCAGCAAGGACGCGTCGTTTTGGGGAATCAGAGAAAAGCTGGGGAGCCGGAGATGGCCCTTCGTCTCAAAGAAGGACAAAAACATCTCCCGCAGCTCGTTTACGCCAAAGGGTTTCATCGCTATACCTCCAAATTATAACCAAATCAAAAAGAGTATGCTATCGGAAAGGGTGTATAGCCGAAAAAACCGCCCCTGATTGCTCAGGGGCGGAATGATCCACGGTACCACCCTGATGACCCGGCCCAAAGCCGGATCGCTCAGTTCATCCGCTAACGGGGATGAGGCGTCCCGGTCCTCCCGGGCGGCTCGAAAGTGGCTGCTGAGCGGGTCTGCCGCGGGGCTTTCACCTGTCCCCCGCTCTCTTTGGGCGCTTCCGCACAGCTCGTTTTCTCACAGCCGATTTCACAGTACTATTTTATCACGGGAATCTGACTTGTCAAGAGCGGTTCAGCATTTTTTGTCAGAGTGTTCCACGATTTTTTCGTAGACGCGCTGACAGTTGTGCTTGTCGTGGAAAGCGAAGGTATGCTGGATGCGCTCCTCATACAGAGGTTTGAGCTTGCACCCCCGCTCCATGTACTCGATAATCCGGTCAATGGTTCCCTCCAGTGTGTACTCCACCTCGCCGAAGCCGTCTCGTGGGTAGTCAAAATACCCCTCTACATAGGAGTGGCCGCCGCTGAAAAAGTCTGCCACGTCGAACTGGGCGTAAATCACCGGTTTGTCCAGCAGAGCAAAGTCGAACACAGCGGAGGAATAATCGGTTACAATCAGGTTGGACTGTGCGTAAATATCCCGGTAGCTTTTGCTCCCCTCAAAGAAGATGACCCGCTCGTCCCGCTGGAACCGATCCAAAACGGAAAGCGTGTTGGGATGAGGCTTCAAACAGATGGTATACCCCAATTCCTCCGCCCTGTCCAGCAGTCTGGGGCTGTTGAGCAGGCCGTTGTAAAACTGGTAGTAGTCACTGCTTTCAAAGTTGTCCACTGCCAGCCACACTGAGGTCACCGGGTCCATGCCCTTGGTCAGGGTCTTGCGCCAGGTGGGCATGATGGTGATATACCTCTTTTCATCGTGATAGAGGGCGTCAAACCGGGGCATTCCGGTCAGCCAGACCTTGTCCGCCGGATGATAGTAGTTGTAGTCAAAAATCGACTGGTATTCCGGGCGAGTGTTGACCACAAAGCCCTCCATCTTCCGGTTGTAGCGGTTCAGCCAGCCGGAGATGTCGTCCTTGGTGACGCCGTGCTGCAGGAATACAAATTTATAGTCGTGGCAAAGATCCTGATAGAGCAGCGTCTCCTGTCCAAAGGGCCGCAGCACCGGGTCGTTGGCCTGGGACGAAATCACCCAGTCGGCAATCAGGTGGTTGTATTTGTGCTCCTCAGAGAGGGTGGAGAGTAGCGGGCCGATTTTGCGGATGCGGCTGTAGTCCTCGCAGTCCTTTTCAATGACAAAGTAAACCTTCCGGCCCCACTTTTTCTGCTCCGTCTGCATATATTTGAAAAAGACTTCGCCGTTGTCGTCCCCCCGGTTGATGCGGTCAGAGACCAGCCAGACCTCTCGGCGGCGCGGGTTCATCTTGTAGCGGATGGCCTTCTCCCGCAGACGAGCCACCGCTTCCACATCCATGCCTGCCAGTTGGTGGTAAGGGGGCAGATGGCTGACGACCTCCCGCACCTCGGCCATGAAAGACTTCTCGTATTCCATGCGCTGCTGGATTCCCTTGCAGCGGTGGAGGATCAGGGCGCTGTGTTCCCGCGTCAACACGATACCGTCTTTGTAATAGTAGGGGCTGTTCCAGAAGCTGTTCAACGGGCAGCCCTTTTTCATGGAGAGATACCGACAGCGGATCAAATGCCCGTCGATGGCATAAAAGAGAATGATGTTTTTGTCCATCATCTCCCCGGTGAGAGGAACCTCCCCATAAAAGGTGACGTACCGGAACAGTGTTCCCAGGAAATTCTGGTTGTCCAGCGCCCGGGGCGGGCGCGTACAGGGCAGCCACTGGCTGCCTGCCTGGAGCCAGACGGATACCCGTTCCGGGTCAACAGTTGGCGGCAGCGGAATATAGCCTTCCATGGAGAAATGACCGTCCTGTAACTCCATAAAGTCCACATTGACCGGGTTCATCCCCAGGAACGCAATGGCCGTCCCATTTGTGCGCAGGACAGCGTCGTGCCAGCGGTATTCGATTGACGGTGCCTGACCATATTTGAGCGTAAAAATCTGAACCAACTCAAAGGGCGTCAACAGCTTCTGAGCCGCCAGAATGTCCCGGTCGTCCAGCCGGTTCAGCGCAGCGCGGAGACAGGCCTCGTAGTCCGCCTCCTGCCCGGCCAGCTCCGGGGGAAGCTCTTTTTGCCGGAACCGCCACATCAACTCTGTGACCAGATAGCGGGGGACGAAACACGGTATCCACCCCAGAGTCTCCTGACAATACGCCAGAATCCCTCCGGGAAGGTTGTCGAAGTATCGGTCATACCAGGCCGGGTCCCCGGCATAGTCCCAGGCTTTTGGCTCCTTCTCCTTGTTGTCGCAGTCATAAATGCTGCGTCCCCTGTCGTTTACGCCTATGGTGCGTTTTTGCAGCAGCAGCTTGAGCAGAAACAGAGTGTCGCCGCCCTCCGCCTCCTCCGCCTCAAAGCGGTACTTTTGTGCCAGCTCTCTTTTGAGGAAGGAGGCAGCCAGCGTACACTGGGCATAACCCGGCTTCTCCTCCAGGTTGACCACCTGGGGAACATTGCACCAGACGTTGCGCCAATACTCTTTAATCTGCGCCCCGCTGAAAACGGTGGGCAACACAAACACGTCGGTGGACTGATAGTTTTGCTCCGCGAAGTCGTACATCTGCCCGCAGGCGTCGGCGGAAAAGCGGTGGTGGGCGCTGAGGAAAACCAGGTACTTCCCCTCCGCCTGGGCCATCCCCAGGTTCTTCGCCTGGGCCACCGAGCAGCCGGAGACATCCAAAAGCTGAATGTTTTCTGGGTACTTGTCCCGGTATTCCGCGCAGAGGGCGCTCACCGCCTCGTCCGTGTGGAAATCACAGAGAATCAGCTGGATATGCTTTTTGAAGTCCCAATCCTGGTTGAGCAGACTTTCAACCACTCCCCGCAGAGAAAAGGTCTCGGCATCCGCCGTCAGAACCACCGAGAGCTGATATCGCTCCCCGCCATGGTATTCCTCCCGGCTCTGGGTCCAGCGCTCTCCGGCCATGCGTTCCGCTCGTTCTGCCGTAGTGAATTGGATGAGCAGCTTTCCGGTGTTGAGCTGGAGGTAGGGCTGGGCGCACAACTGCGCGCCATTCACCGTTTTGCGGGCCACAGGCTGGGTGTGACGGCAGATCTGGCGCATCAACATGGAAGGTTGGTCGGGGCGTTCCTGGGGTGCCTGTCCCAACAGGCTGGCGCCGTAAAGCTGCCACGCCACTGGGGAACCGTTGTCCCCTGCCGCCGCCAGAAATACCCCCGCAGATTTGTCCTTTTCGGATTGAATCAACTCCTCCACCTGCGACAAATCAACAGACAGACGTTTATCCATGCCAATCTGGACAGGAAATACCAGGCGTTTTGCGCCGCGTTTCACCAGCAGAGCCGTCTGGCCCTCCCGCCATGGGCCGCTGTCCTCCAGCGGCAGGAAGGACAGAATCTCATCCTGCACACCCAGCTCACTTACAGTCAGTGGTGACCACTCACTGCTGTCCGCCTTCTGTAACCAAGCATACAAAGATTGAGACAATTCGATTTTTATCCTTTTTTCCTCCATATAGCAATCTTCCATTCGTCTAACAGTAAGGATGTTCTGCCGCTGATTGCGACAGAACATCATATTCCTGCGGCATCGCACAGGCATCCTTTGGGGCCTGTGCGATGCCGCCCTTTTTTGTATTGTAACAGAGGCGGGTCGATTCGTCAAGTTATTGTAAGATTTTCGGTTGTTATTCCATCATATTCTCCAGCCGCCCGTGCTTTTCGTAGGTAGTGAGCCGGACGGGCCGGTTTTCCTCGTCCACAAAAAGAACTCTGGGACGATGGTGGGCGGCCTCCTTCGGTGTCATGGTGGCATAGGCCATGAGGATAATTTTGTCGCCGGGGCTGACGCAACGGGCCGCCGCGCCGTTGAGACAAATCATGCCGCTGCCCCGCTCCCCGGCGATGGTGTAGGTCTCAAAACGGCTGCCGTTGTTGATGTCTACGATTTGCACCTTTTCGTATTCCAGAATGCCCGCCTGATCCAGCAGATCCTCGTCCACGGTGATGGAGCCGACGTAATCCAGCTCCGCCTGACGCACGGTGGCACGGTGAATTTTCCCCTTGAGCAGTGTGATCTCCATGCCCGATTCGCCTCGCTTTACAGTTTGACGCTAAAGTTGTCGATGAGACGGGTCTTGCCGATGTAAACCGCCATCGCCACCAGCACGTCCTGATAGATATCGTCGGTGGGTTCCATCGTCACGCCATCCACCGCCTGAACATAGTCGATTTTGGCCAGCGGTTCCTGCATAATCAGGTTGGACATGGCGTTGACCACGCAGCGGGCGTCCCGCTCCCCGTCCAGCACCATCCGCTTGCCCAGTCCAATGGCGCGGGACAGGCACAGGGCGGCCTTCCGCTCCTCGGCGTTCAGGTAGGTGTTCCGGCTGGACTTGGCCAGACCGTCCGGCTCCCGGACGATGGGGCAGCCCACGATTTCGATGCCGTAGGACATATCCCGTACCATCTTGCGAATGACGGCCAGCTGCTGGGCGTCCTTTTCCCCGAAAAAGGCCCGGTCCGGCTGGACGATGTTAAACAGCTTGGCCACCACGGTGCAGACCCCCCGGAAGTGGATGGGGCGGGTCTTGCCGCAAAGCTGCTTGGGCATATCGGACAGAATCTCCACATAGGTGGCCGCGTCCTCGGCGTACATCTCCGAAACCTCCGGGTGGAACACCAGATCCGCGTTCAGAGATTCGCACAGAGCGCTGTCCCGGTCAAAGTCTCTGGGATAACTCTCCAAATCCTCATTGGGGCCAAACTGGGTGGGGTTGACAAAGACGGAGACCACGGTCCGGTCGCACCGAGACACCGAAGCCTTGATGAGACTGGCGTGGCCCTCATGGAGGTAGCCCATGGTGGGAACCAGGCCCACGGTCAGTCCGGCTTTTTTCCAGGCGCGAACCTGCTCCCGGACCTGCTGGATGGTTGTTGCAACATTCATCTTTTCATCTGCTCCTTTTTCCGCCGGAGGCGGGGGGTGTTGGAGGTGCGGCCCCAAGGGGGCCGCTTATAGGTGTTTTTACGGTATTTTAATACTCTGCATCCAGCTTTGCCAGGAATTCGTCCGAGCAGTCGCTCTTAACGTAAGAGTGGGCCGCGTCGGGGAAGGTCCCGGCCTTGACCTCGGCGTCATAAGCCCGGAACGCCTCGCTCATGGCGTCGCCGATGTGGGCGAAGGGCTTGACGAACTTGGGTACGAAGTCGCCGGACATCCCCAGCATATCCTGATACACCAGCACCTGACCGTCACAGCCAGCGCCAGCGCCGATGCCGATGGTGATCATCTTGACCTTTTTGGTGATGAGGGCGGCCAGCTTGGGGGGTACGCACTCCAGCACCACCATGAAAGCGCCCGCCTCCTGAACGGCGAAAGCATCCTCCAGCACCCGGCGGGCGTTGACCTCGCCTTTGCCCTGTACCTTGAAGCCGCCAAAGGCGTTGACCGACTGGGGGGTCATGCCGATGTGGGCGCAGACGGGGATGCCGCAGGCGGTGATGGCCTTAATCTGTTCCACCACAGTGGCGCCGCCCTCCAGCTTGACGGCGTTGGCACGGCACTCCTTCATCAGACGGCCCGCGTTCTCCACAGCCTGCTCTACGGAGACCTGATAGCTCATAAAGGGCATATCCAAAATGACAAAGGCGTTCTTACAGGCCCGGCCCACGCTGCGGCCATAGACCACCATCTCGTCCATGGTGACGGGCAGGGTGTCCTCATAGCCCTGCATGGTCATGCCCAGGCTGTCCCCCACCAAAATGGTGTTAATCCCGGCGGCATCCACCAGGCGGGCGGTGGAAAAGTCATAGCTGGTCAGCTGGGTGATTTTCTCGCCCCGCTCCTTCATGGCCATCAGCGTGGCGACGGTGTTTTTCTTCGGCATGGTTATACTGCTCCTTTCAGCACTTGTTTCATGGGTTCATAGCTGCGGTCCGGGTGCTTTTCCTCGGCCACCTGCACCAGCTTTTGGGACAGGAGAGCGTATAGTTCCCGCTCCTGTGCCGTGGGCATGGCGTCCAGGTGCTTCTGCACCGTGGCGGTGTCGCACCGCTCCACCGGCCCGGTCAGGCTTTCCACCGGTCCGGCCTGAGCCAGATGGGCCATGTTGCCCACCAGAATGGGACGCAGGGCCTGTAACGCTCCCTCGCGGGTGAAGCCGCAGGTCTCCAGCAGGTCCAGGCTCTCGGCCACCAGCGCCACTACATGGTTGCTGGCTACGGCGGCGGCGGCGTGATAGCGCACCTTGTCCTCAGGACGGATGATCTGCACCGGGTTTCCGCAGCCCTCCAGCAGCGCTTTCACGCTGTCCAGATGGGCGGGACTGCCCTCTACGCAGAAAAAAACATCCGCCAGCTCCCGATACGAGCGATAGGGATCGCTCACCGCGAACAACGGATGGACCGAATACCCGAAGCCGCCAACCTCTTCCACCCCAGGAAACGCCTGGGTGGAGGGCAGCGCCCCGCTGCAATGACAAATCAGCTTGCCTTTGATGGCGTCTCGCGGCAGGTCGTGATAGACCTCCCCGATGGCCCCGTCGGGAACAGTGAGGAACAGAGCGTCGCTGGCCTGGGCTGCGGCTGCCGGAGAATCAAAAGCGGTCGTGCCGGTAAAGTCTGCTGCTTGCTGCGCATGGTGGGCGGTGCGGCTATAGTAGCCGGAGACCGGGATCCCGTGGGTGGTAAAATACTTGCCCAGGGAAAAGCCCACCTTGCCTGCTCCAATGAATCCAATTTTCATGCTGTCACCTCTTTCTCATTTGAAAAAGGCGGCGCTCAGTCCAGTTCCCGAATTTGAGGGATACCAGCCGATCAAAAGGATGTGAGATTGCGTGGTTTGTCATGGTTACCGTTCCGGTCTGCCCCGGATACAGTCCATCAACGGATAGAATAGCACCCCCGCGCGCAAAAGTAAAGGGGCGCACGGGGGCAAAAACAAATTTTTTGTTAAATTTTTATCAAGCGCATTTCACTGAGCGGAAGAATTGGTGAAATTTACAACCCCTCCACCTGATGGCGCAGGATGCTCAGCGGCGGAGCCTGTAACGGCAGACGCATCTGAAACAGCATTTGCGGTTTCTTCGGCTCCTCCAGGGGCAGCCCGTCCATATCCTCCATCATGGGAGCATTGAACGCCACCGGAGCCAGATCCGGCCCTACCAACTCAAGGGCGTCCCCCACTCGGAACTTGTTGCGCAGACTGACCAGTGCGTTGCCATCGCTGTCGCAGGACTGAACGATACCTGTGATTTGCCACTCCCTGATATACCGGGCGTCCTCGTAATACTGACCGGGGTCGCCGAAGTAGAACCCGGTGGAGTAGGGCCGGTGACTGACCTTTTCCACTTCGTCCCGCCAGACCTGGGGCAGCGGCTGCCCCGCCTCCGCCGCGTCGATGGCGTGTCGGTAGGCCCCGGTGACCAGGGCGGCGTAATAGGCGCTTTTGGCCCGCCCCTCGATTTTGAGGGAATCCAACCCTGCCTCCAGCAGCTCCGGCACATGGTCGATCATGCACATATCTCTTGAGGAGAGGATATAGCTGCCCTTTTCGTCCTCGTAGACAGGGAAATACTCGCCGGGGCGCTTTTCCTCCATCAGGGTGTATTGGTAGCGACAGGGCTGGGCGCAGGCACCCCGGCTGGAGTCCCGTTCGCTGCGGCCCGTCATATAATTGCTGAGCAGACACCGGCCCGAATAGGATACGCACATGGCCCCGTGGCCGAAGGCTTCCAACTCCAACGACTTGGGCGTTTTGGCCCTGATTTCCCGTATCTCCGCCAGAGAACACTCCCGCGCCAGAATGACCCGGCTGGCTCCCAGCTCGTACCAGGCAGTGGCGGTGACCGCATTGGACACGCTGGCCTGGGTGGAGATGTGCTTTTGCACGTGGGGGGCGTACTTCTGGGCCAAACGGAAGGTCCCCAGGTCGGCCACGATGACCGCGTTTACTCCGGCGTCGTCCAGAACCTCCAGCCAGGCGGGGAGGTGGGCGATTTCGTCGCCACGGGGCATGGTGTTGATGGTGACGTGTACCCGAACCCCGTGGGTTTTGCACAGCCGCACCGCCTGATATAGCTCGTCCTGAGAGAAGTTGCCCGCATAGGCCCGCATCCCGAAGGATGTCCCCGCCAGATAGACGGCATCGGCTCCATAGGCCACAGCCATTTTCAGCCGCTCCATATCCCCAGCGGGGGCCAACAGCTCCAGTTTACTCATCGCCGGTGTCATCCTCGGTTGTACCGGTCTGGGCGGCCTTAAAGGTGTTGAAGCTGTAGCTTTCCGTGAAGAAATGGTTCTCCCCGTCGTCGCCCAGCATGAAGTAATAGTAGTCCGTGTCGCTGGGGTTCAGCGCCGCCTCAATGGAATCCATGCCGGGGTTGCAGATGGGACCTTCCGGCAGACCCGCATACAGATAGGTATTATAGGGGCTGTCGATTTCCAGGTCGGGCTGTGTCAAATCCTCCTTGCGCTCCTCCAGCAGATACTGCACGGTGGAGTCCATCTGGAGGTAGCCGCCGATTCCATCGTAGTCAGGGTTTTCCAGCCGGTTGTAAATGACGGAGGCAATGCTGCTGCGGTCGTCGCTGCCGCCGGTGGTTTCCTTCTCGATAATGGAGGCGATGATAATAACGTCATCCAGGTCATAGGAGAGAGTCTCCTCACTGAGAACCTCGCTCATCTGGCCGGCAAAGTTGGACAGCAGCCGTTTGATGACGTTCTCCGCGTCCGCGTCCTTATAGAACTCGTAGGTGTCGGGGAACAGGTAACCCTCCAGCAGCGCTGTGCCGGTGCGGTCTACGTCCTCCAGGAAGGAATAGTCGAAGGTGTCGCTCTCCGCCGAGGCGGTCAGATCCTCCACCGAGCAGACGCCGCTGTCCTCCAGCAGCTGGAACGCCTCCTCCACCGTATAGCCCTCCGGGATGGTGACGGTGACCGTCTCCCGGTAGACGGAAGTGGAACTGATGTTGTTCAGCAGCGCGGAATAGTCCATCTCCGTGTTCAGCTCATAGGTGCCGGTGGTGATTTTGCCGGTCTTGTTGGTAATGGCAGCAAAGAGCTGAAAGAGGAATTTGTATTCGATCAGCCCTTCTTCTTTCAGGTTATCCGCTACGTCGGCGATGCTGTCTCCCTCTGAAACGGTGAAGGAAACCGTCAGTTCTGTCTTGTCCAGGGCCAGCAGATCGTTGGCCCACCGCCAGCCCACTGTGGCCAGCACAAGAGAGATAACCAGCACCCCCGCCACATAAAGCAAGGCGGCCAGAAGGGATTCCGGCAGCGTTCTGGGCTGACGCTTTCCGGCGGCTGGCTGAGGCGGTTCAGGCGGCTCTGCGAAGAAACTTCCCTGTGTGGGAAGCGGTTCGTCTTCCTTCGACTGCGGCTCCCAGGAGCAGAAGCCCTCTGTCCAATCAAAGTTGTCCCAGCTGTCGGCGTCACCTTGCGCTGCCGCTCCTTCGGGCTGGTTTTTCGCTGTGTCGGGGATTTGTTCCTCATCGCCCCAGTTTTTTTCTTCGTTGGACATAAGCGCCTCCTTCCCGCTGCGTGGGCAGTCGGTGTTGTTTTGTCATTTAGCCGTGGTAGTGGATACCATTCTTGACCTGCTCCATGACCTCGGTTCCCTTCAGGACCTCCACCAGCCGCAGTCCAAAGTCAATACAGCTTCCGGCGGCTTCGCCGGTGATGAACCGGCCATCGGTGACCACCCGCTCCCCTTTCAGCACCACGGCGGAGAACATCTGATCCTCCAGACCGGGGTAGACAACGGCGTTGCGCCGGTCCAGCAGACCAAGCTGGGCCAGGATGGTGGGGGCGGCGCAGATGGCGCAGACCCATTTTCCCTTCTCAGCTGCCTTTTGGATCAGCACCATTGCGGGCATGGAGTTCAAAATGGCATCCACGCCGCCCAGACCGCCGGGCAGCATCAGCAGCTCCATTTTGCCAGAATCCACCTGATCCAGGGTGATGTCCGCCAGGATCTTGACGCCCTGCCCGGAGACCACCTCCAGGCTGTCCGTCAGCGACACCATGGCCACCTCGATGCCCGCTCTGCGCATAACATCACAGGGGGCCAGCGCCTCGATCGTTTCAAATCCGTTGCCAAGCAGAATGTAAACCATCCTTCATTTCTCCTTTCGGTTGTGCAGCGCCGCGCAGAGGCGCGGACCCGGTTATCCTTTTCTTTTCTCAAACAGGTTTGGTTGTCGAATGCGGAGATTCGTCTCTACATACCAGGCGGGACGCCTCCCGCAAGGGCAAGATAATCCATTTTTTATCTTACTGCGTCATTATATCATATCCTTTCGGGAAAGTCTACAACCTGCGTCTGTAAAAAAGCGATAGTTTCTCAGCTTTTTCGGAAAAATCATCCTTTTGCATGACAGCAGGGAGAAGAAGCTGAAACGGCAGTTTTATTCCCGCGAAGCGTTCAAAATCAACTCCACAAGGGCGGGGATCGTCGCCTCCCGCGCAATGCGGGTGCGGATGCCGTGGCGGGTACACTCCGCCGCCGTCTGGGGGCCGATGCACAGCCCCAACACCCGGCTCAGGTCGGTTCCCTCCGGCAAAGAACCCACGAACCCCCGCACTGTGGAGGCTGACGTGAACGTGACCCAGGTTCCTCTCGCCGCCAGCAGTGAACACAAGACATCCGCGTTCTCGCCGGGAAAGACGGTGTCATAAACCGGAACATCGGTGAACTGCACCCCCTGCTCTTTCAGCACACGGGGCAAAATGGGGCTGCCCATGGCTGCCCGCGGCAGCAGGATCGGGCCTTTCGTCCGTTTGGCCAGGCCCAGGGCCAGATGTTCCGTGTCGTAAACTGAGGGCATATAGTCCGCCCGTAAATGCCGCTCCTCCAGCGCATGGGTGGTGGAGGGGCCGACTGCCGCCAGTTTCACACCGCTCAGGACACGGCCATCCATCCCCCGCCGCCAGAGGGCATCGCAGAACACCTCCACCCCGGCAGAACTGGTGAACACAACCCAGTCGAAGCGGTTGATTTGGGCGAGGCACCGTTCCAGCACCCGGTTCTCCTGCCGGGGAATTGTCTCAATGCAGGGGTAGTCCACCACGTCGGCCCCCAGTTCCCGCAGACGGCTCCTCAGCGCCCCCGCCCGGCGTTTGGGCCGGGTGACGACGATGGTACGCCCTTTCAGAGGCAGCGCGTCAAACCAGTCGAACCGGACAGACAGAGCCGCCACTTCGCCAACCACAATGACGGCGGGGCTGCGCAGCTCTGCCCGGCGGGTCTCCTCCGCCAGCCGCCCCAGGGTAGAGATGACTTTGCGCTGGCCCGGCAGCGTCCCCCGCTCCACCACGGCGGCGGGGGTGCTTTCATCCATACCCGCGCCCAGCAGACCGCCGCAGATGCGTTCCAGGTTAGAGACTCCCATCAGAAACACACAGGTTCCTCCGGCCGCCGCCAGAGCCTTGAAGTTGATTTGCAGCGGGGAACCGGCCTTTGCGTGGCCGGTGACGATGTGCAGCGAGGAGGCATAGTCCCGGTGGGTCACTGGAATGCCGGCATAGGCGGGCGCCGCCAGTGCGGAGGTGATGCCGGGAACCACCTCAAAGGGAATGTGGTGCTGCGCCAACAGATCCAGTTCCTCCCCGCCCCGGCCAAAGAGGAAGGGGTCGCCGCCCTTCAATCGCACCACGTTTTTGCCCTCGCGGGCCTTTTCCAACAGGATTTCGTTGATACGCCACTGGGGAACCGGGTGGTGGTCGGCCTGTTTGCCCACGTCGATGCGCTCCGCCGAAGGGGGCAGCAGCTCCAGCAGCTCCGGCGCGATGAGCCGGTCATAGATTACCACCTCCGCCGTTCGCAGCGCCGCCTCCCCCTTCCGGGTCAGCAGACCGGGGTCTCCCGGTCCGGCCCCCACCAGCGTCACCTTGCCGGTCACGGAGTAGGCTCCTTCAAGCGGTGGGCCAGGTTCTCCCCCAGCTGAGCGGCACGAACGGCTCGCCCCGCGATGGTACCCCGTCGGGTTTCCCTTGCGGGACTGACGTACAACCCCACCAGGCTCAGAACGCCATTGCGGATCGTGGCGTGGGCGGCGGTGGGGTCGGTGCATCCGCCGTTCAACGTGCGGACGAAAGACCGCTCCGCCACGGCACAGGCGCAGGCGTCCGGGTCGTTGAGCTGGGTAATCCACGGCAAATCCGCGTCCGCCCTGCACTGAATCCCCAAAATGCCCTGCCCGGCGGCGGGAATCAGCTGGTCGGTGGCAAAATACCGGGAAATGCGGTTTTCCAGCCTCAGCCGCTTGAGTCCTGCGGCAGCCAGCAGCAAGCCGTCAAACTCCCCGCCGTCCAATTTGGCGAGCCGGGTTTGAAGGTTACCTCGGACAGGCCGCACCTCCGCCGTAGGGTAAAACTCCTTGATTTGCAGCGTTCGCCGCTGGGAGGCGCAGCCAATCACGCCCCCCTGGAGGGGAAATTTCTCCAAACCGGGCCGCAGCACCATCACATCTCTGGGGTCCTCCCGCTTGGAGAATGCAGCCAGCGGCAGCATCGGGTCCTGTTCCATGGGCATATCTTTCAGGGAGTGAACGGCGATGTCTATCTCCCGGTCCAGCAATGCCCGGTCCAGTTCCTTGACGAACAGGCCCTTGCCCCCCACCTGATCCAGGGTGCGGTCCAAAATTCGGTCTCCGGTGGTGGTCATAGTCACCAGCTCCAACTCTGCGTCTGGGTTCAATTTCTGAATCTGCTCCATCACCAGCTTGCTCTGGGCGACGGCCAGCGCGCTGGCCCGACTTCCTACTCTCACTTTCACAGCTGTTCCTCCTCCAATACGGTGCGAATCCGTTTTGCCGCTGCTGCTGTGGCCCGATGGTCGTTCCCATGAGAGACCACCCCGGCCAACACGGTTTCTCCCTGACAGATGGCGGGGAAAAAGAAGGTACACTCCTCCCTCCGGTCCGCCACGCTGACCGGGATGCCCAATTGCCGGGCCTCCTGGCCCACCTGACGGTTCACCTCCCGGCTGCCGGAGGCTGCTACCGCCAGAAACGCGCCCTCCAGGTCGCCGGAGCGATAAGGTCGCTGTTGCCATTCCAGCCCCCGGCTGTCTCCTTCCAGTTCCGGCGCGACGACTACCAATTCCGGTCCGAAGGGGCGCAATGTGTCGATGCGCCGCCGGGCCACCGCGCCGCCGCCCACAATGACCACTTTTTTGCCCCGCAGGTCAGTGAACACCGGGAAGCGGAAGGGAATATCCCGCTCCCTGCTCCCATGACGGGGGCGGGTAAAGGCGTCGATTTTGGCGGCGCACTCCCGCAGGTCATCCGGGCGGACGCAGCCTTTCAGCCCGCCCAGCAGCAGATCTACGGTTTTGTCCACCACGCTCTGGCAGCCCTCCACACCCTCCGCCGCGAACCGGCGGCCCAGAGCGGCTTTCAGTTCCGCCATGACAGGGAGGCACTCCCGGTAGTCCCACCACTGGTAGAACTCCCGCAGATGCCGCCCCACGATTTGCTCCGCCTGGACAAGGCTGGCCTCGTCCGTTTCCTGTGAGGTGCCGGAGAAGTCGTCTACATTGAATAATGTTATACCCTCCAGCGTCCCCGCTGCCGGTTCCACATCTCGTGGAACGGCCAGGTCTACCACCCAGGCGGGACGAGCGGTCAGCCGCGCCAGTTCTTCCCGTGTGACGGTATAGTGGGGGCTGGTGGTAGCGGAGAAGAGGATATCCGCCCCGTCGATGGCGGTATACCGCCGGTCATAGGCCACAGTCTCACACCCGAAGGGTACCACGGTTTCCCCGTGGCGGTAGGTACGCAGCGTCACCGTCACCTGACAGCCTGCCGCCCGCAGCAGCCGCGCCGCGCGGCGGCCCATTTCGCCGTTGCCGATAACCACCGCCCGGTGGTTATCTAAGCCGCCCAGCCGCTGCTCCAGCAGCGCCACCGCCTCCTCTGCGGCGGAGGACGGCACTGCCGTCAAGCGGACGTGGGTTTTCACGTCCTTGCCCGCCGCCACTGCGGTACGAAACAGAGTGGAAAGGACAGCATTGGCGGATTCCGCTTCCTGCGCCAGTTCGATGGCCCGTCCCACCTGGGTGATGATTTGATCTTCCCCCCAAATCTGGCTGCGCAGACCGGAGGCCACCTCCAGCAGATGCCGGGCCGCCTCCTCCCCCTCCCGTGTGACGAAGCAGGGGGCAAAGGTCTCCCACTTCTCCCCCGCCGCCTGACACAGGAGCTGTCCCGGCGGGGCAGCAGAATCGTCCTCAGCGGTGAGATACAGTTCCGTCCGGTTACAGGTGGAGAGCAGCACCGCCCCGGTCACGTCCTCCATTCCGGCAAGGATCCGGTTCAGCGCCTCGACCCGCTCGGTTGGGAAGGACAGCCGCTCCCGCAGCGTCATTTCCGTCTGCCCGTAGTCCAGCCCGGACATCCACAGCTTCATTCCGTCTCACCTGCTTTCCTGTGTTCGGTCTGCTCTCCCTGCCGAAGCAGCACCAGGGAGAAATAACCGGCGTCCCCCTCCGCCTGGGCAAAGGAGGGCCACACCTGTTCTCCTGGCAGACCGCAGTTGACCACGAGAGAGGCGTCTTCCAGCTCACCCCGCTGCCGGAGGGTTTCTTTCAGGGTTCCCAGCTGCCGCCCCGCCTTCATCAGCACCTTGTTGGCGTCCGCGTCCAGGCTGTCGGCCAGGTCCCCGTGGGAGGCGGGAACCACCAGCAGCCGCTCATCCCCCTCGCAGAGGGGTACCCCCAACTTTGCCGCCACCGCGCAGAAGGACGGCACCCCCGGCACAATCTCCGCCCGGTAGCCTCGGGCCAGCACCCGTCTGTGGAGGTAAAAGTAAGTGGAGTATACAGTGGGGTCTCCCAGCGTGACAAAAGCTATTTGCTTGCCTTGCCCCAGCAGGGCGCAGATTTGCTGGGCGTTGTCCTCCCAGGCCCGGTTCAGTGTCTCCCTGTCACGGGTCATTGGGGTGGGACACAGCAGCACCGGTTTATCCTCGATATATTCTTTGACGATGTTCAGCGCCGTCCGGCTCTCGCCGCCGCTGTTCGGCGCGGCAATGACATCGGCGGCTTGCAGCAGCCGCACCGCCTTGACGGTCAGCAGTTCCGGGTCTCCCGGCCCTACGCCGATGCCGTAGAGGGTTCCTTTTCCACTGCTCATCCCTGCTTTCCCTCCAGCGCGGCTCTGGCGTGCGCCACAAAAATGCGCCGGACGGCGGGGTATTCCCCCAGCCCCCTCAGAATGGGCATGGGCTGATAGTTGTGGGCCAGCAGTTGGTTAGTCCAAGAGGTTGGCTGGCTGCCCGTCATGTCGTTGTAAGCGTGATTCCCTGCCACGATCATCAGAGGGGACACATAGACCCGGCGGGCGTTCAGTGTCTCGTCCAGCCGGTGAATGACCTCCCCGATGGGGGGATAGCCCTCCACTGTCCCCACAAAGACGTTGGTGTAGCCTCTGGCATGGAACACGTACTCCAGAGCGGGATAGGCCGGGTTAGCAAAGTGATCGGTGCCGTGTCCCATCAGCACCAGCGCCTCATCGTAGGCCATAGGGGGCATTTCCGCCATAATAGCCTCCGCCAGCAGTTCGTAGTCCTCCTGCCGGGTCAGCAGCGGCGTCCCGATGGAAAACCGGGGAAACTGGTGGGAGTAGAGAGCGGCTTCCGCCAGAAGCCGCTGGGTCTCTGCGCCGTTAATCATGTGGGTGGGCTGGAGCAGCACATCTTCGTAACCCTCCAGCCGCAGGGCCTCCAGCGCCTCCACCACGCCGTCGATGCGGGTCCGATCCCGCCGGTATAACTTGCGCCGAATGACGCTGCTGGTGAACGCCCGGTAAAAATCCCGGTTCGGGAAGGCTGCCGCCAACTCGTTTTCCATGGCGCAAATGCTCCTGCGCAGGGTTTCCGGGTAACTGGTGCCAAAGGACACCACCAGCAATGCCTTTTTCATGCTCTCGCTCCTCTTCTCGCTCTCAAGTCAGTCCCGCGCCCCGGCAGCCTGGTACAGGAGTGCGTTGCAGATGGCCGCGGCCACGTTGCTGCCGCCTTTCCGCCCTCTGGCCACGATGGAGGGGACCTCCGTCTGCAACAGCAGTTCTTTTGCCTCTACCACGTTGACGAACCCCACCGGTACGCCGATGACCAGCGCCGGAGGAACTGTCTCCCCCGCCTGCACCAGCTCACACAGGCGAATGAGGGCGGTGGGCGCGTTGCCGATGGCATAAATCAGCGGCTCCCCCAGCGCCGCCGCCCGCTCCATGGACACCGCCGAGCGGGTGACACCCCGGGCTTTGGCTTCGTCAGCCACCTGGGGGTCGGCAATAAAGTTTATCGTCCGGCCCCCCAGCCGGGCCAGCGTCCGTTTGTTGATGCCGGCCTGGGCCATGGTGGTGTCGGTGACGATGGAACAGCCGCCCCGCAGCGCGGCGACACCCTTTTCCACCGCGCCGGGGGTGAAGCACAGGTTGTCCACATAGTCGAAATCTGCCGTGGTGTGAATGACCCGTTTGACGACCGCCTCATTCTCCGGGTTCAGAGGGTGGGGCAGTTCCGCAGCGATGAGCTCCATGCTCTTGGCCTCGATGTCCGCCGGTGCGACGTGTTCCAAATGAATCATCGTGGCTTCTCCTGTCCAATCAATCGGTAAATCAAATCCATATCCAACGCCCTGCGGACGGCGTCGGCCAGTCTGTCCAACTGGGCTTCCTGCCAGGCGTTCCAGTCGCCGCTCCGGGCGGTGGGTTCCAGCCCTTTTGCCGTCAGCAGGCAGTTCACCAGCTTGGCGGCAAAGTCTCCCCGGTCAAAAATGCCGTGGACGTAGCTGCCCCAGACGTTGCCGCAGGCCGCGCCGTCCGCTTCCCCGCTGTCCAGTTGGACGAAGGGCTTCTCTTGTCCCTGTGTGCGTCCCATGTGAATTTCATAGCCTCGGAAAGGTTCTCCCTCCAGAGCTGCGAAAATGCCGGAGACATTTGTCACCTGGCCTGTGACGCGGGTGCGGGCCTTTTCGTCCCAGAACACCGTCTCCTGGTCCAGCAGACCCAGCCCGTCCTCCGCGCCGCCGGACTCGGCTCCTTCCGGGTCAGAAACCTTTCTGCCCAACATCTGATAGCCGCCGCAGATACCGATCACCGGCCCGCCCGCCGCCGCGTGGCGGCAAATTGCTCCGGCGAGGCCGTTCTGTTTCAGCCAGCGCAGATCGGAGATGGTACTTTTTGTTCCGGGTAGGATAATGACATCCGGCGCGCCCAGCTCCGCCGCTGTGCGGACGTACCGCAGGGAGACCTCCTCCATCCGGGCCAGGGGGTTGAAGTCGGTGAAGTTGGACAGCCGGGGCAGGCGGATGACCGCCACATCCACCGCACCGCCCTCGCCGCTCTGCTGGAACCGTTGAGCCAGGGAGTCCTCATCGTCCAAATCCAGATCCAGATAGGGGACCACCCCCGCCACCGGAATCCCGGTCAATGCCTCAATTTTCCGTAGTCCCGGCTCTAAAATGGACGCATCTCCCCGGAATTTGTTGATGATAAGGCCCTTGATTCTGGCCCGCTCCTTTGGCTCCAACAGGGCCACCGTGCCGTAGAGGGAGGCGAACACGCCGCCGGGGTCGATGTTCGCCACCAGCAGCACCGGTGCGTCCACCATCTCGGCGAGACCCATGTTGACGATGTCGTTCTGTTTCAGGTTGATTTCCGCCGGACTGCCCGCCCCCTCGATGACAATGACATCGTTTTCCACCGAGAGGGTCTGATAGGCTGCTAAAATGTCGGGAATCAGCGACTTTTTCATGCGGAAATAGTTTTTGGCGGGATAGTTTCCCCGGCTGACCCCGTTGACGATGACCTGGGAACCGACATCGGTGGTGGGCTTGAGCAGGATGGGGTTCATCCTCACCGAGGGCTTTACCCCGGCGGCCTGGGCCTGGGTCACCTGGGCGCGGCCCATCTCCAGGCCCTCCTCGGTGATATAGGAATTCAACGCCATGTTCTGGCTCTTAAACGGGGCCACCCGCAGACCGTCCTGGTGGAAGATGCGGCACAACGCCGCACACAGGACGCTTTTCCCCGCGTTGGAGGTGGTACCCTGTACCATAATGGGCTTTGCCACGCTTAACCTCTCCCCTCTTTGCATACTTCTCCCAGCGCCCGGAGCAGGCGGGCGTTCTCTTCCTCCGTCCGTACGGCGATGCGGTAATACCCCGTCCCAAGGCCGGGGAAACCGGAGCAGTCCCGGATGAGGATGTCCCGCTTTAGCAGCCGCTCCTGCAAATCCGTCCGGAAGGCGGAATAAAACAGCAGGTAATTGATGCGGCTGTCCCACACCCGAAAGCCCATTTTTCGCAGTTCCTCTGTCAGCCGCCGCCGCTGGGGTGCCACGGCCTCCCGTCCCAGTCGAGGCCAGTCGGGACGGTGCATGGCGGCGATTCCCGCGTATTGGGCGGGGACGGAGACCCCCCAGGGCTGTCCTGCCAGTGCCACCCCCTCCAGCAGCGCGGGGTCGCCGCACAGCAGATATCCCAGCCGCAGACCGGGCATGGCATAGCTTTTGGTCAGGGAGCGAAGCAGCACCAGCCGGGGACACTCTGCCAGCAGGTGCCGCAGGTCGGTCTGGGCCGCCTCATCGGTCAGGGAGAGAAAGCTCTCGTCCACCGCCAGCATCGTGTTTTGCGCCTGACAGCAGCGGCAAAGTTGTTCCAGCAGCGGGGTCGCAATCGTCCGCCCGGTGGGGTTGTTGGGGTTGCAGAGAATGAGCAGATCCAGTCCGGGCCGCAGCACCCGCAGAAGATCCTCTGTCGCATCAAATTCCCGCTCCGGTTTGAGGTAATGGAAAATTACTTTACACCCGTTCGCACGAAGGGAACGCTCATATTCCCCAAAGGTGGGGGCCAACAGCATAGCCCGACGTGGCCGCAGCGCCAGCACCAGTCGGTCCAGCAGTTCCGCCGCCCCGTTGCCGCAGAAAATCTGCTCCGTGGATACGCCCTCAACTTCGGCAATGGCCTGTCGCAGGGCACGGCACTGGGGGTCTGGGTAGCGGTCGGAGGCCGCGACGCCTTTCACGGCGGCTTGCGCCACTTCGGGCGGCATTCCCAGAGGGTTCAGGCTGGCGGAAAAGTCCAAAATCTCTCGTTCTCCCCAGGCGTAGACATCCCCTCCGTGGGTCACTTGTTTCAAGCCAAAAGCACCTCACATAGCAATAATCCCAGTCCAGCCAGCGCCGCCGTCAGGCAGTCCGTAACCGCCATCAGCCGGTTGGCCCGGCGGATGTCCTCCGGCTCAATGGGACGCAAATCGTCCCCAATGGTTGGCTTTTCCACCAGCTTGCCAAAATAAAAGCTGTTTCCTCCCAGTTGGAGGTGGAGCGCCCCGGCGCAGGCCGCTTCGGTGTGGGCGGAGTTGGGGGATTTGTGGTTCAGCCGGTCCTGGCGGAACACCCGCCAGGCGGCCCGCCCGTCCAGTCCGCAGAGGGGTGCGGCGGTACACATCAGCGTTCCCGCCAGCCGGGCGGGAAGGAAGTTCGCCACATCGTCCAGCTTCGCCGCAGCGCGGCCCCAGTTTTCGTACTTCTCGTTGTGGTAGCCCACCATGGAGTCCATAGTGTTGACCGCTTTGTAGGCCACGCCCCACACCGGCCCACCCAGGGCCATATAGACCAGCGGGGCCACAACGCCGTCGGAGGTGTTTTCCGCCACCGTTTCCACAGCGGCGCGGGTCACCCCTGCCCGATCCAACTGGGCGGTGTCCCGTCCCACAATGCGGGAGACCGCCTCCCGCGCCTCCTCCAGTGTACCGGTTCGCAGGGCGTGGTACACCTTGCCGCTCTCCCCTGCCAGGGAACGGGCCGCCAGCATATAGTAGCAAATCACGGCGGAAACCGCCCACCACAGCCAAAAAGAGAACCTTCTGCAAGTGTAAAGTAAAATCTCTGTACATCCAATTGTGACCGACAACGCCAGCAGAACCATCACGATTCCCCCGGCCCGTTCCCCCCGCGCTGTCCTGAGAAACCGAGGACGGAGAACCTTTTCCAGCCAGGCAATCAGCCGTCCCATCCAGCGGATAGGGTGGGGCAGCCAGTAGGGGTCCCCCAGCAGCGCGTCCAGCAGGCACCCGGCCAGCAGGATGGAAAGCCTCACCATATGTTGTTCTCGCCCAGCTGGGCGCGGAGGGTCAGCGTCAGCGTCTCCGGGTCGAAGTCTGTGTCAAAGCCGCCGCAGTTGGTACTCTGCCAGTCGAAGTAGTTGTTCCGGGCGGGAACGCCGTGCTGACTCATCAGCGCCATCAGCACCCCGCCGTGGGCCACCACCGCGCCGGTGGAAATGCCCTCCGCTTGCACCTGCTCCGCCACGAGTTGCAGAGCGTCGGTTGTGCGCTGGACGAAGCCCCCCAGCGTCTCCCCGCCGGGGAACCCAGCCTGTGGGTCCTCCACAAACCAGCCGTCGTAGATGCTGGGGTCGTTGATCTCCTCCCAGGTTTTTCCCTCGCAGCCGCCAAAGTCCATCTCCCGCAGGCCCTCCAGGTACACCCTGGGTGCGTCTGGATAAAACAACTCCGCCGTGTGTCTGGCCCGGCGCATGGGGCTGACCCAGATTTTTTTCACCGGGGGCAGGGTTTTCGCCCTCTCCTTCGCCTGCTCCACCCCCTGGGGGGCCAGCGGCTCGTCGGTGGAGCCGATGTATTGCTTTTTCAGGTTGCCAGGGGTAGCCCCGTGGCGCAGCAGCAGCAATCGCATACCTTTCCTCATTTCAAACACATTGGGAGACCGCAGAACACCCGTTCCACGCTCTCCGCCTGTTCCGCCAGGGCGCAGCAGAGACGACCCACCGTCTCCCGCCAGATCCGTTCCTCTGGCTGCACCGGAATGACCCCGCAGCCCACTTCATCACAGAGAATGATGATGTCTGGATTCGCCTCCAACAGTTCCTCGGTCAGTTGTTGGGGATCCTCCCCTGCCTCCAGCGCGGCGCGGACGGCGACATGAAACCGGTCAAAAATCCGTTTCGTTCTCGCAACAGAAAAGGTCTCCGACACGTCCGCCGGGGTGCAGTGATAGGTGCGCAGGGCATAGGGCAGCTTACCCTGTCCCGCGCCGCCGATAATCAAGTGCATAGTTTCCCCCTTATCCGGCCACGGCTACTGCCAGCACCATCCCCAGCTCCAGCAGCTGGAGCTGGCAGCCCGCCAGGTCGCCGGTGAGACCGCCGAATTGCTTTTTGGTCATGCGGTAAAAGCCCAGCGCCACCAGCGCGGAACAGATTGCCGCCCACCGCCCCCCGGCGCTCCAACACAGCAGGAACGCCAGACATACCCCCAGCCACAAGCCGCACAGCAGCCGGTTCCAGCCGGTGGCGGCGGCATCGGTGAAGGTAGCCAGCAGGCCGGAGCCACGGGCGTTTTTTCGGGTGACGGCGGCCAGCGCCGTCCAACTCCGGGAGGCCACCGGAATGACCGTCAGCACCGCCAGATTTCCCGGCGTCAAATCCACTTCCAGCCAGGCGGCGAAGAACAGCAGCAGATATAGTACGCAGCCCATCACGCCAAAGGCCCCGATGTGAGGGTCTTTCATAATTTCCAGCTTGCGCTCCCGGCTCTGGTGGGAACCCTGGGCGTCACAGGTGTCACACAGCCCGTCCAGGTGGATGCCGCCGGAGAGGGCGATGGGCAGCAACAGCGCCACCGCACCAGTCAGCGCCTGTCCCAAATCCAGCCACAGGGCCAGCCGCAGCCACAGCCACAGTACCCCGCCGATGACCCCGCCCACCACCGGCAGGCAGGGAAACACCCACTGCATATTTTCCTCTTTCCACTGGACGTTGGGCATGGGAATGGCAGAATAGAGGGAAAAGGTCAGCGTCAGCGAACGAAACAGGTTCACGGCTTTTCCCCCTTCCAGAAAATCGGTATCCCGGCGGCTACCTCCACCACCCGGTCAGCCTGCTCTGCCAACTGGCGGTTCAATCGGGCCAGCACGTCCAAATAACGGGCCGTCTCCGGGGGATATTCCACCCCATCGGAAAAAATTTCGTTGGTGACTGCCACCAGCTCCCCTGCCTGGGCGCGGAGGGCGTCAATACCTGTCAAAATCCGCTGCTCCGCCCCGGCAAAACCTGCACCGCCGAAGCACTCGTTGGCCGTCAGGTTGGATAAATCCTCCAGCAACACCGCGCCGCCCTGGGTGATTTTTACTTCAGACAGATTTCGGGGCTGCTCCACTGTGAAAAAGCCCTTCCCGGCGCGGAGACGGTGGTGGCGCTCCACCCGCTGTCGGCTTTCCTCGTCCCACGCCTGCATGGTGGCCAGGTAAACGCGGGGGGCGGCGGCGGATTGGAGAATCAGGGACTCCGCATAAGCGGATTTTCCGCTGCCCGCCCCGCCGGATACCAATGTCATCATAGCTGCTTCGTGTACGCCTCCATATGCATCTCCCCAAAAGAAGGGGTGTCCCGGTAGACCGCCAGCGCCATGTCCAGCAGGGGCATCAGCGCCACCGCGCCGGTTCCCTCCCCCAGGCACATCTCCGCCCGGAGGACGGGGGAAAGACCCAGCGCCTCCATCAGCAGCGTCACCGCCGGTTCGCTGGACTGGTGGCTGGGGATGAGGTACTCCCGGACGGTGGGGCAGAGCCGCACCGCCGCCAGCGCCGCAGCCCCGGCGATGAAGCCATCCATCACCACGGGGATGTGGTAGGCCGCGCCGCCCAGGTACAGCCCCACCATGCCCGCCAGGTCCAACCCGCCCACCTTGGAAAGCACGTCAATGCTGTCGTTGGGGTTGGGCTGGTGAAGTTCAACGGCGCGGGAAATCACCGCCCGTTTCCGCTCCAGTCCGGCGGTGGAGAGGCCAGCGCCCCGGCCCGTCACCCGTTCCACGGGCGCGCCAAGCAGAACGGCAGTGACCGCAGAGGATGTGGTGGTGTTGCCAATGCCCATCTCCCCGGTGGCGAGGAGGCGATAGCCCTTATCCTTGCACTCTTTGACCAGAGAAATCCCCGTCTCGATGGCCTGTATCGCCTCGGCTCTGCTCATGGCCGGTTCCTGGGCGAGGTTGGCGGTCCCCCGGCGCACCGCCCGTTGCAGCACCCCCGGCTCTGCTGTCGCCCGGCAGAGACCGATGTCCACAGGGAGGATGTCCGCTCCGGCCACCTGTGCCATGCGGCAAACCGGGGTGGTCCCCCGGGCGAAGCTCTCCGCCACCAGTGCCGTCACCTCCTGGCCACACTGGGTCACGCCCTCGGCCACCACGCCGTTGTCGGCACAGAAGGCCACCACCGCCTTGCGGCGCAGGTCAATCTGAGCGCTGCCGGTAATCCCCGCAATTTGGACGAGTAAATCTTCCAGTTTTCCCAGGGAATGGAGGGGCTTTGCCACGCTGTCCCAATTCCGCCGGGCCTGTTCCATGGCGGAGGTATTGAGCGGTTCGATTCTTTGACATGTTTCCTTCAGGTTCATTTTCCTTTCCTCCGGTACGCCGCAGCTTTGGACAAAAACCGCGCCGCCGCGTTGGGATTGGCGTAAAAGGCCAGATGGGGGAACCCCGCGTAAAGGGTCTCTGTTGCGACGGCGCAGTTCCAGCCCCGGCGGGAACAGGGCTTTTGGGCGTGGAAGGCATCGCCGGGGCTGTCGCTGTCCCAATAGTGGAACTCGTGGGCGCGGAGGGTCTCCCCCGCCCCGCAGAGCAGATTGTCCCAACCTGCGGTCAGGGTCACATAGCCGAACCGCTGGAGCCGAGGGGTGCGATAGCCCCGCCCCGGCAGCGCGCCGCACATGGGCCAGCGGTTGCCCTCGCCGTCCTCCAATTCCTGTTGCAGGTAGAGGAACCCGCCGCACTCCGCAACGGTGGGCAGTCCTCCCTCCACGGCCTGTCGGATTTCCTTCCGAAGGTCGGTCTGTCCGCTAAGCCGGGCGGCATATAGCTCCGGGTAGCCCCCCGGCAGATACAAGCCCTGACAGGGGGGCAATTTTTCGTCCCGGAGGGGGGAGAAATACACCAGTTTTCCACCCAGTTGCTCCAGCAGCTCCAGATTGTCCTGATAGACGAAGCAAAAGGCTTCGTCCTTCGCCACGGCGATGACCGGCTTGCCCCGCACCGGCTTCGGCAGAGCCGGAGGAATCGCTTCAAGCGCGGGAGCGGTGTTCGCCAGGGTGAGCAGACCGTTCAAGTCGACCGTTTGCTCCACCTGAACCGCCAGGAGAGTCATTTTCTCCCGCAGCCCCTCCACCTCGTCGGCGGTGAGCAGTCCCAGGTGACGGCTCTCGATGGTACACTGGGGCAGGTTGGGCAAATAGCCGTACACCGGCGTCCCGCACCGCCCTTCGATGGCCTCTTTCAGCCGGGGGTACAGGCCAGTAGAGACCCGATTCAGCAGTACGCCCCGGATATGGCTCTCCGGCTGGAATCGCAAAAACCCCAAAATCGTGGCGCACAGGGAGACCGCGCCGCCACGCCCATCCACCACCAACACGGCGGGGGTCTGGGTCTCACAGGCCAGCGCCCAAGCGGAGTCGTCGCTGGTCAGGGCGACGCCGTCATAGTAGCCCATCGCCCCTTCCAGCACCACCACATCCCGCCCCGCCCCGTGGCGGCGCAGGAGAAAGCGGGTGGTGTCCGGCCCGTAGAAGAACAAATCCAGGTTGCAGCTCTCCGCCCCAATGACCCGGCTGTGGAACATGGGGTCGATGTAATCCGGGCCGCTCTTGCAGGCCATAGGCCGCAGGCCCCGGTTCACCAGCGCCTGCAAAATGCCGCAGGTGAAGGTGGTCTTGCCGCAGCCGCTGCCTGTCCCGGTAATCAGCAGCTGCGGGGTCATACCGGACACTCCATCGAAAGGAGATAGACCGGGTTTTCCGCCCTCATCACGTGGTAATGTCCTACCGGGGCAGACTTGGAGACGGACACCTGCACCACCTCTGTCTCCTGAAAGCGGAACTGTTTCATCACGTCCACAGCGGCGGTCAGCGTCTCCAGCGTGACGGTGGAGACGACGATGCGCACGGCGGCGTTTTTCTCCAATGCAACAGAGACAATACCGTGCAGTTGTCCGCCGCTGCCCCCCACAAAGACCCGGTCTGGCGTGGGCAGTCCTTCCAGACAGGCGGGGGCCTCGCCCTGGGTCAAAAAGAGGTTGGAGAGATGGAATTTATCCCGATTTTGGCAAATCAGGCTGACCGCGTCAGGATTCCGCTCCACGGCGCAGACCCTTCCTTCCGGCACGCGCAGGGCGCACTCCACCGAGACGGAGCCAGTGCCGGCCCCCACGTCCCAGACTACATCCCGGCGGCCAAGCCGGAGCTTGGACACCGCCAGGGCGCGCACTTCCTCCTTTGTCATGGGGACTTTTCCCCGTTGAAAAACGCTGTCTGGCAGGCCGGGGGCCTGAAATTCCGGCTGTATCGGGTGGGGATTTTCCACCAGCAGCACCGCCAGATTTTCAAAGCGCTGCTCCACCAGATCTGCCACAGTGCTGCGCAAAATCCGCTCGTTGGGATAGGAAAGCCACTCCCCCGCCCATGCGGTGAGATGTCCCAGCCTTGCGTCTGCCAGCTGGCGGCAGAGCTGTTCCACGCGAAATGCGCCACCAGTCAAAGCAAATGTTTTCCCGTGACTCTGGACGGCGGAGACGATGCCTCCGTCCCGCCCGTGGCAGGAAATGGAGTAAACGTCCTGCCAGGGGATGCGGCATTTGGCACAGAAGTAGGACAGAGACGAGACACCGGGCAGACTGACCACCTCGTAGCCGTCCAGCAGCGGATAGAGGCCCTTCGCCCCACTGTAAAAGCCAATGTCCCCGGACAGCAGGACTGAAACCTGCTCGCCGACCCAGTCCGAAAGGGCGGCGGCGATGTCGTTTGGCCGCACCAGGGGCTTTTTGGGGATGTTCAACTCAGAAAATTCCGCCAACAGCCGTTCCGCGCCCAGCAGCAGATCGCTGCCACGAATGGCCCGCTCCGCCTCTCGCGTCAGCAGATCCGGGTTGCCCATGCCCACGCCGATCAGGTAAACCTTCATGGGGTCTCTCCTCCAAATTCTACCAGTAGTTCCTCCAGGGTTAGGCCCGTCTCCCGGCTGGGTCGCTGGATTACCAACAGCGCCGCCCCAGCTTCCCCGGCGGCCTCCGCCTTTTCCCAAAAACCCCCGGCCCGGCCGGAGCGCTTGGTCACCAGCGTCTGAATTTGGAACTGCCGCAACAGCGCCAAATTCAGCTCTTTGGAAAAAGGGCCGTGCATGGCAATGATATGATTTGGGGGGTATGCCAGAGAGAGGGCCTTGTGCAGCGATTCCTCGCTGGCGAGAATCCGTACCCACAGCCGCTGTTGATACCCTTCCACAGCAGTAAACGCCTCCAGCTCCTTGCTGCCGGTGGTCAGCAGGATATTTCCCGGTAAATGATTCAGCTGTTGAGCGGCCTCCTGCGCGGTGGCAGCGGTCAGCCAGCCTGGTTCCTCCTGCCCCTCCGGGCGGAGCAGCCGCCGGTAGGACAACCCCGCCTCCTCCGCCGCAGCGCGGATGTTCTCGGTGGCCCGATCCGCGTAAGGGTGGGTGGCGTCAATAACCGCCAGAAAGGGGCGGGACTGCATCAGCTCCGCCATCTCCGCCACGTCCAGCCGCCCCACCCGCGCCTGGACAGCGCTGTCCGCCAGCATCAGCGCGCCGTAGTCCGTGGCCACGCTGACCGTGACCCGATAACCCCGTTGAGGCAGCAACCGGGCCAGCTTTGTACCTTCGGCAGTGCCGCCGAAAATCAGCAACTCGCCGCTCATCGCTGGAGATACCCCCTGGGCGTCACCAGCTTGCCGCCGATGATTTTCGTCTGGCTGCTGCCAATGTAAACGGTGGTGAACATATCCACCTCCGCCTCCCGCAGCTGGGACAGGGGCAGCAGCACCGCCCGTTCTCCCTGCCGACCAATGTTCTGCACATAGCCGCAAGGGGTCTCCGGGAACCTGTGGCGCAGGACGATGTCGCAAGCCCGGCGCAGGTGGTCCTTTCTCCGGCGGCTGGCGGGGTTGTACAGGCAGAGAACGAAGTCCCCGCAGGCGGCGCAGTCCAGCCGTTTCTCAATGACATCCATGGGGGTCATCAAATCTGACAATGAAATCACGGCAAAGTCGTGGCCCAGCGGCGCGCCCAGCACCGCGCTGCCGCCGGTGGCCGCCGTCACACCGGGAATCACTTCGATTTCAACAGGCGGGTACTCTTCCGCCAGCTCGTAGCACAGGGAGGCCATGCCGTAGACGCCGGGATCGCCGGAGCAGACCACGGCCACGGTCTGGGTCTCCGCCGCCTGCAGCGCCATTCGACACCGCTCCTCCTCATGGCGCATGGGGGTGGAGAGCGTGGGTTTTCCGGGGAAATCCCCCTTCACCAAGTCGATATAGGTGCGATAGCCCACCAGCAGGTCGCTATCCGCCAGAGCTTCTCTGGCCCGGAGGGTCAGATCTCTGCCACCGCCGGGGCCAAGTCCCACAATGTAGAGCTTCATTCTCCCACCTCGAATCGCACAAAATAATCCCGCCGGGCCACTGCTACAGTGACGCCGTCACAGGCTGTTTTTTCCACCAGGAGAGGGCCGCTCTCCGATGCCAGACACGCAGCCCGGTCACAGACGCTGCTCACCCCGGTGACGCTGCGGACAAAGGCGGAGCCGGGAAAGTTTCCCTCCACCAACGCAAGCTCCTCCGCCGTGTAGAACCGGCAGGGAACGCCCAGCCGCACCGCCAGGCGGCGGATACCCGCGTCCTCCCGCTTGATGTCGATGGAGGCCAGACAGAACACACTCTCCAACGCCAGCCCCCGGCGGCAAAAGAGGTCGGAGACTGCTTCTCCCACCCGTTCCGGGGGAAGCTTTTTCTTGCAGCCGATACCTACAGCCAACGCTTTGGGGTGCAGCACCAGCGTTCCGGCGGGAAACGTGTCGTCCGTCCGGCAGGTGACCGTAAAACCGGGAATGCCTTCCCCTTCCGTCACGCCCTCCGGCAGCGGATCGTGGGGAAACTCCGAGGTAAACCCCACCGGTTCCCCCGCCAGCAGTGCGGCAGAGATGGCTTTCGCCGCCGCCCGGTCAGTGATGGGAAGTCTCTGCGCCGCCGCCCACTCGTCCACGGCAAAGCGTTCGTTGACATCGGTGGCGGTGGAGATGACCGCCGTGCCTCCGATAATTTGTGCCACCTGTCGGGCCAGCCGGTTGGCCCCGCCTATGTGACCGGAAAGGACAGGAACAACGAATCGCCCCGCCTCGTCCACTGCCAAAATTGCAGGATCAGTGTACTTATCCTGCAAATAAGGCGCGACAGCTCGGACAGCAATGCCCACCGCCGAAACGAAAATGATGTCGTCCCCGGCGGCGAAGTGCGTTCCCGTCCACTGGGAGAGGGAGGGATACGTCTCCGTCCCCTCCCGCTGGAACTTCGGCAGGGTGTAAACCTGCCCGTCCATCGACGAAGCGATGCGGCAGGCCAGCGCCGTTCCCCGCTGGGTGAAGGCAGTCAAAACAAGGCTCACACCTGCGCCTCCCGCCAGCTGTGGCTGAAAGAGGGGTCATAGAGCCGGGAACGGGCATAGTCTCCCGCTAAAAATCGTCCTACTGTGACCAGCGCCGTCCGGCTGACACCATTCTGTGCGGCGGTGTCCGCCAGAGAATCCACTGTACAGTAAAATACCTTTTCATCTGGCCATGTAGCTTTATAGACGATAGCGGCGGGGGTATCCGGCGGGTAGCCCCCCGCCAGCAGCTCCTCCTGTACCTTTGGCAGCAGCCCGGCGGAGAGAAACAGCACCATCGTGGCCTGATGGCGGGCCAAATCCCGCAGTTTTTCCCCCTCTGGGACGGGAGTGCGCCCTTCGGCGCGGGTGATAATGACCGTTTGCGAGACATTGGGCAGGGTGTATTCTGCCCGCAGTGCCGCAGCCGCCCCGGAAAAGGCGGAGACGCCGGGGGTCACATCATAGGGGATATTCAGTCGATCCAGAGCGTCCATCTGCTCCCGGATAGCCCCATAGAGGGAGGGATCGCCTGTGTGAAGGCGAACTACTTCACAGTTATTTCCCGCCCGCTCCATGACCGCCAGGACCTCCTCCAGCGTCATGCGGGCGGTGTTGTAGACCTGACAATTCGCCTTTCTGCCCTCCAGCAGCACCGGGTTCACCAGGGAACCGGCGTAAAGAATCACGTCCGCCTTCGCCAGCAGCTTCGCGCCCCGGAGGGTGATCAGGTCGGGGGCGCCAGGCCCCGCGCCTACGAAATGAATCATGGTTCCTGTTCCCCCTTCCGGTGGAAGGCCAGCAGCTCCGCCGCGCCCTCCGTTTCGCCTAAAACGCCATGTTGGTTGGTGAACAGCACCGCTTCCACCCGCAGGGCCTCCCCTGCCCTGTGGCGAAGGTGGCGCGAAAGCGCCTCCATTACACTGCCCATCGTTTCATCCAGCAAATTCGCTTCTTGCAGGTTTGAAATTGCAGCTTCAGTTGTGACGGCTTGCAAAATGGCCCTCACCGTCTCCTGCTTTGCGCCGCACAGGGCGGCGTGGGCCGCCAGCGTCTCCATGCGGCAGTCCGCTACCCGTGAGTGGGTGTTCATCACCCCGGCGGCGCACTTCACCAGTTTGCCCAGGTGTCCCACCAGCAGGAAGGAACGAAAACCCTTTGCGGCGGCGTAATCCAGCGTGTCACCGATGTAGTTGGAGCATTGAACGCTATGCGCCAGGTTCAGCCCCAGGACACTGCGGGCAAAATCCGCCCCGTAGTTCCCCGGTGAAACCAGCAAATCAAGGATTCCCTCCGCCCGGCGCATATCCAGCTCTGTATGGATAGAGGCCATCAGCGCTGCCTCGCTCATAGGCCGGACAATGCCGGAGGTTCCCAGCACAGACAGACCGCCCTCGATTCCCAAACGGGGATTGAAGGTCTTTTGCGCCAGTTCCCTTCCCTGGGGGATAGAGATGACCGTCCGCAGGCCGCAGTCACCTCCCGCATCCCGGAGGGCTGCTTCCAACTGCTCTGTTATCATCTGCCGGGGAACGCTGTTGATGGCCGCCGCGCCGGGGGGCTGGTCCAATCCGGGCCGGGTCACCCGGCCCACGCCTTCTCCCCCGTCGACGGTCACGCCGGGGGCCTCAGTGCGTTCCACCGCCGCCCAGACCAATACGCCGTCGGTGATGTCCGGGTCGTCCCCGGCATCCTTGCGGACAGCGCAGCGGGCGCAGCCCTCCAGCAACTGGGCCTCCTCCACCTCTACCTCTACGGTGAGGCCGGAAGGGGTCTCCACCCGCAGCAGGTCGGGAGCTACGCCGGTCAGCAGCAGCTCTACCGCGCCTCTGGCGGCGGCGGCGGCACAGGTGCCGGTGGTGTAACCGCAGCGCAGACGCTGTTGGCCTACCTGAATGTAGTGTTCCAGTTTCCGCACGGCGGCGCCTCCTTTCTGCATGACCGAACATTATTATACCCAATTCTCCCTCTGGCCGCAAGAGGGTTTGGCAAATCCGGAAACGAATCGCCCCTCCCCGGCGGGTGGCCGCAGGAAGGGGCGGGCTGGTTTAATTCTGTCTCGTTCAGCTCAAGAAGTCTTTCAGCTTCTTGGAGCGGCTGGGGTGGCGCAGCTTGCGCAGGGCCTTGGCCTCGATTTGGCGAATGCGCTCACGGGTGACGTGAAACTGCTTGCCCACCTCCTCTAGGGTGCGGGTGCGGCCGTCCTCGATACCAAAGCGCAGCTTCAACACCATCTCCTCCCTGGGGGTCAGGGTGGAGAGTACCTCCACCAGCTGCTCTTTCAGAAGGGTGAAAGAAGCGGCCTCAGAAGGTTCGCTGGCGTCCTCGTCGGGGATAAAGTCGCCCAAGTGGGAGTCCTCCTCCTCGCCGATGGGGGTCTCCAGCGACACCGGCTCCTGGGCGATTTTCAAAATCTCCCGTACTTTGTCCACCGGCATATTCATCTCCTCGGCGATCTCCTCCGGGGTGGGGTCGTGGCCCAGCTCCTGGAGCAGCTGACGGGAGACGCGGATGACCTTATTGATGGTCTCCACCATGTGGACGGGGATGCGGATGGTGCGGGCCTGGTCGGCGATGGCCCGGGTGATGGCCTGGCGAATCCACCAGGTGGCGTAAGTGGAGAATTTGTAGCCCTTGGTGTAGTCAAACTTCTCCACCGCCTTGATGAGGCCCAGGTTGCCCTCCTGAATCAGATCCAGGAACAACATCCCCCGGCCCACATAGCGCTTGGCGATGGAGACCACCAGGCGCAGATTGGCCTCGGACAGGCTCTGCTTGCATTTCTCACCCTTTTTGATGGTTTTTTCCAGCTCCGCAACCACGTCGGGGGGCAGTTCCTCGCCGTTCTTTTTCGCTTCGTCCAAGATGGCCTGGGCCTCGAATCCGGCGCTCATGCCCTTAGCCAGCTCGGTCTCCTGTTCGGGGGTCAGCAGCGGCACCTTGCCGATCTCTTTCAGGTACATCCGCACCGGGTCGTCGATGCCGAAGTTGTCCACCAGCGTGTTGGGGTCCACCACTTCCTCCTCGGAAATGTCCTTGATTTCCTCCTCAGTGGGTTCGCTGGCATCCACATCCACGATGTCCTCGTCCGCCACCAGGTCAATGCCGGAATTTTCGCAAATCTCGTAGAATTTATCCAACACCTCGCTGTCCAGGTCAACCCCGTCCAGCTCCATCATCTCTGTCGCCGTCAGCCGACCCTTCTTTTTGCCCCGCTCGATCAGCTCATTGAGCTTGTCCGCGCCGGGAACACCTTCCGGGATGCGGCTGTTTTTTTCCTCAGCCTTGGGAGGTGCAGTCTTTTTCTTTTCGCTCATTTTGGTTCCTCCATCGTTTTTCTTTGGATGACTGCCAGTAGGTCGCTGTCGTCAGCGACCTGGCGTTTGACACATTCGGTCTGAATGGTTTTGATGTAATCGGCCAGCGCCCGTTCGTTGTTGGCGCGGGTCTGGGGCTGCTGCATGATTTTCGTCAGGTGACTGATTTCCTCCGGCTCCAGCAGCGCGGTCAGGTTGTCCAGAGTGCTGCTCTTGCCCTCCTGCCACCGCTGCCGCAGGATGCCGTATACCCGGCCCAGCAGCTCCGAGGAAAACTGCTCCGGCCCCAGTTCCTCCGCCAGGGCCAGCAGGTCGCTGTCCATCAGCGCCAGGGCGATGACACCCTCCTCCGCCATGGCGGAGCGCATATTCTGGTAGCGGAGCTTGCGTTCCTCCGGCTGGAGGCTGGCGGTAGGGGTCATGGCCCGCCGTTCCTCCTGGCGGCGCTGCTGCCAACTGGAGCGCTTGCGCTGCCGGGTCACCTCGTCGTCCATGGCCTTCCGATCCACTCCGGCGGCGGCGGCGGCCCGTCCGCCGTAAATCTCCCGCTCCACGGGGCTGGAGAGCTGGGCGATGAGCCGGGCGGCCTCCTGGAGGTACTCCACCTTCTGGCTGTCCTCGCTCAGGTCGTATTTCTTCTGGATTTGCAGCAGCCGGTATTCCACCTGGCCCTCCGAGCCGTCCAGCAGCTTCTGGAAGGCGGCCCGGCCATATTTCTTGATAAACTCGTCGGGATCCTTGGCTCCGGTAACGTTCAGCACCCGAACCTCCAACCCCACCCGGCTCAGAATGCCGATGGCCCGCTGTGCCGCTGCAACTCCTGCCGCGTCGCCGTCGTAGGCCAGCACCACCTCTTTGGTGTATTTGGCCATCAGGCGAGCGTGATCCTCGGTCAGAGAAGTCCCCAGGGAGGCCACCGCGCAGTCGAAGCCGCCCTGGTGGAGGGAGATGGTGTCCATATAGCCCTCGGTCAGAATCAGCCGTCCCGCCTTGGACTTTTTGGCGATGTTCATGGCGAAGAGGTTCTTGCTCTTGTTGTAAACAGGAGTGTCCGGCGAGTTCAGGTACTTGGGCTTGGTGTCGTCCAACACCCGACCTCCGAAGCCAATGACGTTGCCCCGCAGGTCGATGATGGGGAAAATCACCCGGCCTCGGAAGCGGTCGTAGATGTTGCCCTTCTGGTTGGACACAACCAATCCGGCGTCCAGCAGCTCTTTTTTGCTGTACCCTTTCTCGGCCATGGCCTTGATGAGGGCGTCCCACTGGTTGAAGGCGTAGCCCATGCCGAAGTTGGTAAGGGTCCGCCGGGACAGCCCTCGATCCACCAGGTAGCGCCGGGCATTCTCCGCCTGGGGACTGCTCAGGTTCTGGTTGAAGTATTTCGCGGCCTCCCGGTTCAGGGCGTAGAGCCGCTCCCGCTGCTTCTGGCGACCCCGATCCTCGTCGGCTTCAGGCATTTGCAGCCCCGCCCGCTGGGCCAGAATCGCCACCGCGTCCACAAAGGCGGCGCCTTCCTCCTCCATGACGAAGCTGATGGCCCCGCCCCCCTTGTGGCAGCCGAAGCAGTAGAACATCTGCTTGTCCGGCGAGACGCAGAAGGAGGGAGTCTTTTCGCTGTGGAAGGGACAGCAGGCCCAATACCGGCTGCCCTTCTTTTGCAGCTGGACATAGCTGGAGACCAGGTCAACAATGTCTGTGCGAGCGTTGACCTCGTCCAAAAACGACTCCGGAATTGCCATCGCGTCCCCTCCTCCCCGATAACCGGCGCTGCAAGGCGAACCAGGCGCAAAAAACCGCCAGATTTCCCCTTGACAAATTGGATTTTACCCTTCTAGTGTATTAATACGCAAGAAGGGGCGAAAATTCCTCTTTCCTGCAGAAAAAATTTATTAAATTTTTATGAACGGACAGAAAGAGGAAACGCCCGCCCACAAAACGGCGCATTTCCTCTTTCTACATATGATCGTTTTTCGGCAACAGCACCTTAGAAGCCCAGCGCGGCGCTGGCCAGCTGGAAGTAAATCAGCAGCGAGACCGCGTCCACCAGGGTGGTGATGAAGGGAGAGGCCATCACCGCCGGGTCGAAGCCCAGCCGGTCGGCCAGCATGGGCAGGATGCAGCCAATGCACTTGGCGCAGATGATAGTCAGCATCAGCGTGGCGCAGACCACTGCGTCCACCATTAGGGTGATTCCCTCCCGGCCCATGAGCATTTTGTCCACCACAAGGATTTTGACAAAGTTGATGCACGCCAGGGTGACGCCGCACAGCACCGCCACGCGAATTTCTTTCCAGATGACCCGGAACAGGTCGTCAAACTCAATCTCTTTCAGGGACAGGCCGCGGATGACCGACACCGACGCCTGAGAGCCAGAGTTGCCGCCGGTGTCCATCAGCATGGGAATGAAGCCGGTCAGCACCGTACAGACAGCCAGCGCGTCTTCAAAGCTGTCGATGATGGCTCCGGTGAAGGTGGCGGAGATCATCAGCAGCATCAGCCAGGGGATACGGGCCTTCCAGGTGTCGAATACGTTGGTTTTCAGGTAGGCCCGCTCCGAGGGCAGCATAGCCGCCATCTTCTCCATGTCCTCCGTGGCCTCTTGCTGCATGACGTCCACCGCATCGTCCACGGTGATAAGGCCCACCAGACGGTCTTCGGTGTCCACCACCGCCAGAGAGAGCAGGTCGTACTTTTTCATCAGGTTGGCGGCGTCTTCCTGGTCGTCGGTGGTGACACAGCTGATGACATTGACGTCCATCAGTTCCTCGATGGGTACCTCATAGCCGTGCATCAACAGGTCCTTCACCGTGACCACGCCCTCCAGGTGCCGCTCCGCGTCGGTAACATAGAGGACGTAGATGGTCTCCTTATCCTGCCCGTGGGCGCGGATATAGTCGAAGGACTGACTGACTGTCATCCCCCGTTTCAGGGAGATGTATTCCGCCGTCATAATGCTCCCGGCGGAGTTCTCCGGGTAATTTAAAAACTGGTTGATGGTCGTGCGGGTCTCCGGGGTGGCGTTTTCCAGCACCCGGCGAACCACGGAGGCGGGGAGTTCTTCCAGCATATCCACCACGTCGTCCATGTAGAGGTCCTCTACGATGGTCTGCAACTCCTTGTCGGTGATGGCCAGGATGATCTCCTTTTGAATTTCCACCGGCAGAAAGGCGAACACGTCTGACGCCGTGGACTTGGGGAGCATTCGGAACACCAGAACGGACTGCTGCATGGGAAGCTCCTCCAGGAACTCCGCCACGTCCGCTTCGTTCATCCGTTCCAGCAGGAATTTCAGCTTGCGAAATTCCTTGTCCTTGACAAGCTCTTTCAGCTCCTCCATGTTGATTTCGATGTTCATTGGGAACTACCTCCTTCTTACTTTGGGAAATAAGTCGGGAGGCAGAACTGCGCACTACACTCGCAGAACCGACAGTCTCACAGAAGGGTGAGACCGGTGGATAACAGGAACCCATAAGGGTACCGGAGTGTCATTGCCATCAGCTCTGCGACTTCGACCGCCTGCGTCCATTCCTGTCTCATCTCCTTTCATCTTTTGGGCAGCGCCGCACAAGCGGCGTCGCTTCTGGAAAAGGCGCAAAAATACTGGGGACAGTTTATCCCCTACGATATTTTACTCGTTTCCCGAAGAAATTGCAACCACAAAAAACGGAAATTTCCCAGGCGCAGGGGAGTAAGAGTCATTCCGGAAAACACGCCTTGTCCTTCCCCGCAAGGCGTGTTATACTATAAACGTCCAAAACACCCCTGTTTTTCTCAGAAAGGAACGCACCATGAACCGAGTTTACGAATTTTTAAAGGAAGCCCAAACCTATTACCTGGCCACCGACGACCACGGCCAGCCCCGTGTTCGCCCCTTTGGGACCATCCACGTTTTTGAGGGCAAGCTGTACCTCCAGACCGGCAAGGGCAAACAGGTGGAGCGGCAAATGCTGGAGAACCCCAAAGTGGAGATTTGCGCCATGAAGGGCGGCGAGTGGTTACGTCTGGCCGGTTCCGTGGAGTTGGATCAACGGACGGAGGCCCAGGAATCCATGCTGGACGCTTACCCCAGCCTGCGGGAGATGTACACCACCGGCCCGGAGGGAAACACCTCTGTGTTTTACTTCAAAGACGCCACCGCCACCATCTCCGCCTTTACGCACGAGCCGGAAGTTATCACTTTTTAAAGTTCTGTTTTTCATCCATTCATAAATTCTGCACAAAAACGCAAAGATTTTACCGCGTTTTTTGTAAAAGTTCGCTTGCGAACAGAAATCGCCTTGTGTATAATAATACATAAGAAAGCGCCGCAACCCTCTGCGGCGCAACAAGACGCGACGCGATGAAAGGAGCGTTTTTATGGCAGAGTTTATCAAAATCCAGGCTGAGGGTCTGCCCGCCCTGCGGGACGGCAACCCCATGATGATGTCTTACAACGTGGAGTTTGCCGAGGTCACCGGCGGCACCTTCTGGAAGGCGTACACCCCCGGACAGGTGGCCGGCACAGAGGAGTTTTATGTGGAGGCTACCGACGAGGGCATTGCCGCCATGTACAAGGATCTGATGCAGGTCTATCCCCCCATCGATCTCTATAACGAAAAACTCCGCGCCCTGGCCAAAGAACTTGGCACCGCGTGGGTGCGAGTCTCGGGCACCTGGGCCACCAAGACCTATTATGACTTCGACGGAACCACCAACGGCCAGGTTCCCGAAGGCTATCTGAACGTACTGACCAAAGAGCAGTGGATCGGCGTGCTGGACTTTGTCAAGGCTATCGGCGCAAAGCTGATCGTCTCCGTGGCAAACTGCCCCGGTCTGCACAGCGCCCACGAACCCTGGCCTCCCACCGAGGCAGAAAAGCTGTTTGGCCTGAGTGCCGAGTACGGCGTACCCATCGACGCGGCGGAGTTCACCAACGAGCCGAACATGATGGCGGACACCGGCTTCCCTCCCGGATACACCCCTGCCGACTACCGTCGGGATCAGGATCTGTTTTTCAAGTGGCTGGATGAGAACTACCCCGACTGCCTGAAGGTCGGCCCCAGCTCCACCGGCGGCGATAACCTCACCTTCGGCCGGAAGTCCGGCGGCGGCATCGAGCAGCTCGCCAGCGAGACCTGCAACTGCGCCGACCTGATGGAAGGCACCACCGTGCCGCTGGACGTGTTCAGCTATCACTACTACAACGGCGTCTCCGAGCGGCTGGCCTCCGTCATGCCTTCCGCCCACTGGCTGGCCGATGAAGCTCTGTGCGAGGAGTATCTGGACACCGCTGCCAACTTTGCCCGCACCTACGCCCCCATGCGGGACAAATACGTCCCCGGCGCAGAGATGTGGGTCACCGAGTCCGGCGACGCCGGCGGCGGCGGCGACACCTGGGCCT
>JAJQBR010000004.1 GCA_021203185.1 Clostridiales bacterium | reverse complement strand
GAACTTTTTGTGGTTGCGGGGGCCGGATTTGAACCAACGACCTCCGGGTTATGAGCCCGACGAGCTACCGAACTGCTCTACCCCGCGATATGAAATTGGTGCCGGAGACCGGGATCGAACCGGCACGGGATTGCTCCCACGGGATTTTAAGTCCCGGGCGTCTACCAATTCCGCCACTCCGGCACACCGCGATCTCTCGTGTACTTGTTTATAATACCACCGGAGAGAGGGATTGTCAAGCAAAACTTTTTGGGGAAATTCGACAACTTTCATATGATTTGGTACGCACAGTTTTACGATGCTCTTTTTTGCTTCCTCCCCGCCCCCACAGCGAACATAAAAAATAGAAGCGCAGGCCATTTGGTTCCGCGAGATTCTAAAAGTTCTGGAACAGCCGCAATATCGTTCGACTTTTCCTCCGCAGTAATTTCTCCTAAGGTGATTTCATTTTCCACAGCAAATGCGCTGACAACATGGTATGCTTTGTGGTTTTGTTTTCGCTGGCACGGTCTGCCCGCCGCAGTTCTTCTACTTTCGCAGTCTGGCGCGTTATCCTTCAATCTTCATGTGATTATCTTACCATATCTTATGGAACCTCCGATTAAGTAACTCCCGGCGTCTGGACGGCATATTTCGCGCAACTCTTCGTTGCAAAATCTGCCCGCCCAGCCATCCAAGACCATTTAATCAGAGCTTCCTTATCAGAAATTTAAATGCTGCTGCCTTGCGCTGTCAGAAAAACCATTGACATTTTCCCCGCAGACGCTTACAGTGAATCAAGAACCGAAGATTTTCACAATTCACTTTTAGTCTCAATGGGGAGCGTTTGATATGATTCCAGAACTGGTGTTTTTTCTCATCGACCTGCTTGGCTCCGCCGCCTTCGCCCTGTCCGGGGCGATGGTGGCCTGCCAGAAGAAGGCTGACCTGTTCGGCGTAATTTTTCTGGCGGAGACCACCGCCCTGGGCGGCGGCATGATGCGAGACGTGCTGTTGGGGCGGTTCCCACCGGCCATGTTCACCAACTGGCAGGACCTGACCGTCGCCCTGGTGATGGCGCTGGTGGTGTTCTGCGCCGTTTTCTTCCACAGCGAAACCTACTATCGGGAGGAGGAGCTTGTGGAGCAGGTCAACAACCTGGTGGACGCGGTAGGGCTGGGGATGTTCGCCGTCACCGGCTGCCAGATGGCGGTTTCGGCAGGATACCAGTCCAACGGATTTCTGGTGGTCTTTATGGGGACGATAACGGCGGTGGGCGGCGGTCTGCTGCGGGATATTATTTTAGTGGAGATTCCCTTCATCCTGACCAAGTACATCTACGCTCTGGCGGCCATCGCCGGGGCCACAGCCTATTACCTCCTGGACCTGTGGGGGATGGACAGCACCCTTTCCGCCGCCGTCGGCATCTGCGTCACCTTTGTCCTGCGGTGGCTGGCCACCCGATACAAGTGGAACCTGCCCCGTCCCGCGTGAGGAAAAACGCCTGTGAAAAAATTGACAAACTTTCGCCTATCCGGTTGCCAATGCCAAAGTTGTGTGTTATACTAACCTTGTAAAAGGTGCTTGACGGAAGATAGGTTCCATAGGTACCACGGAACATTTTGCCGCTTGGGGGCAGTATGCTCCTGCTGCAAGGCGGCTGTGTCTTTTTCCCCGCCTGGCCGGAAGCGGCTCGTTTGTGAGGTGTGAGCTGCTTCTGTGGGGGAACGGGACGCACATACGGAAAAAGGAGAACGATAACTATGAGAGGACTGTATTCCAGCAAAACCGACCTGCGCCGGAAGGTTTTCACCGAAGTGGCGCACTTTGCCTATGAGGGCGGCACCAAACAGGACTTTGAGGAGATCCCCTTCAAGATCCTGCCCGGCGAGGTGGGCGCCTACCGGGACAACATCTTCCTGGAGCGGGCCATTTTGGGCGAGCGGCTGCGCACTGCTATGGGTATGCCCGTCCGCACTGCGGGCGAGTCTGGCCCCATCTCCACCGGCATCGACGACGCCGAAGTACCGGAACACTACTACACGCCCCCGCTGATCAACGTCATCAAATTTGCCTGCCACGCCTGCCCGGAAAAGCAGGTCATTGTCACCAACGGCTGCCAGGGCTGCCTGGAGCATCCCTGCGTGGAAATGTGTCCCAAGAAGGCCATTTCCATCGTCAACGGCAAGTCGTTCATTGACCAGAGCAAGTGTATCAAGTGCGGCCGGTGCGTCACCGCCTGCCCCTACAGCGCCATCATCAAACAGGAACGCCCCTGCACCAAAGCCTGCGGCGCGGGCGCCATCAAGAGCGACGAGAAGGGCCGCGCTGAGATCGACTACGACAAGTGCGTCTCCTGCGGCCAGTGCCTGGTATCCTGCCCCTTCGCCGCCATTGTGGACAAGAGCCAGATTTACCAGACCATCACCGCCCTGAAGAGCGACACCCCCGTCTACGCCGCCGTGGCCCCCGCCTTCGCCGGGCAGTTCTCCGCCAAGCGCACCGACCAGAAGGTTCGCGCCGTCTTTAAGCGGCTGGGCTTCGAGGACGCGGTGGAGGTCGCCATCGGCGCGGATCTGTGTACCATCGCCGAGGCCCGTGACTTTGTGGACGAAGTTCCCTCCAAACTGAAGTTTATGGCCACCTCCTGCTGCCCCGCCTGGGCGGTGCTGGCCAAAAAGACCGTCCCCCAGTTCGCGGACAACATCTCCATGGCTTTGACCCCCATGGTGCTGACCGCCCGTCTCATCAAGAAGGAACACCCCGGCGCGAAGGTCGCCTTTATCGGCCCCTGCGCCGCCAAGAAGCTGGAGGCCATGCGCCGCACCATCCGCTCCGACGTGGACTTCGTGCTGACCTTCGAGGAGGTCCAGGGCATTATGGATGCCAAGGGCGTCCGCTTCGACGACATCCCCGAATCCGAATACCTGCCCTTCAACGAGGCCAGCGGCGACGGCTGCGGCTTTGCGGTCAGCGGCGGCGTGGCCCAGGCAGTGAAGAACGTCATCGCCCAGACCCACCCGGAGATGGAGGTCAAGGTGGCACGGGCCGAGGGCCTGGCCGACTGCAAGAAGATGCTGCTCATGGCCAAGGCCGGCAAATACGACGGCTATCTGCTGGAAGGCATGGGCTGTCCCGGCGGCTGCGTGGGCGGCGCGGGTACCATCATCGCGCCGGAAAAGACCGCCAAGACGGTGGCAATCGGCGTCAAGGAAAAGTCCAACATGACTCCCTTCGACTCCAAGTACGCCAGCCTGCTCAACGATGTGGAAGAACGCGAGACTTTCAGCAGCGATTTCTCTACCGGCGCGGCCGAGTGGGAGCGCAAGATGTTCAACGACTGACATTTTCCCCGCCAATTTACTTACAAACTTAGGTTCTATAATAATTGTTGGGGTCAGGTAAAGCACCTGGCCCCAAATATACG
>JAJQBR010000165.1 GCA_021203185.1 Clostridiales bacterium | reverse complement strand
TAGAATTGCACATTGCAAATTGTCAATCTCCCCGGCTGCACTTTTCCGCGTCGATGGCCAGCACCACCATCAGGGCGTGGAGGGCGTCGCTGGGGTCCGCCACGTCAATGACATAAGTATCCGTCAGGTGGAACAGCTCCCTGGAGACGGTGGCCACCTGCCGCCCATCCCGGTTCCAGATGCGGTAATCCCACTCAAACACCTCGCCCTGGACGGTCCAGCCGTTGAAGTCCAGCTCGAACCGGGGCCGCAGGAAGGTCAGTTCCTTGCGGAAGGAACCCAGGTAGTTCCCCGCCTCGTACAGCTCAAACCGGGGGAGCAGGGACATCACTCTCTCCCGTACAGTACCCACATGGAGGCCGTTTTGATCCAGAATGTGCAGACAGTGGCCCCAGCTCAGCTGGCCCTCCACGGTGTAGAGGGGTTCCTCCGCCTCGTTGTAGATGTCGTAACTGTCAAACCAGGAAAAGAGCCGCTGTCGGAACAGCATCTTCATGGCGCTTTCCTCCCCCAGATGAAATTTCATCCATGACCGGGGCCGAATGGTACGATGGCCCCGGTCACTCCTGCCGCGCAAACCAAAAAGCAGGCTGGTTTGCTTCGCAGGCATATTATAACCCTTCTCGAAGGAATCTGCAAGTATTCCGTCAAACATTTCGCTGCTTTTTTGACAAAAGATTGAAATAAAACAGAGCGGTGGGAGAAATCGCTGAGGCTGTCAGCTTTTCCCTGCATAAAACGACCTGTTCCGCCGAAAATAGAAGTAAAGTTGAATCACCAAAGGAGAAACATCCATGAAAGAACCGTTGAGCCGCCGGGGCCGGGTCCGCACCCTGACCTTTCTCGCCGCCGCTTTTGTCGTCCTGTGCGGCATCGCCATCAGCCTCGCCGCCCAGAACATCCACTACCGCCGGGTGACCACCCTGAGCTATGCCAGAGCTTTTTCCCAGTTGACCGACAGCGTGGACAAGCTGGACGCCGCTCTGGAAAAGAGTGTCTACGTCACCTCCGCCAATATGATTTCCGCCCTGTGTACGGAGATTTACGGAGAGGCGCAGGTTGCCCAGCAGGCCATCGGAGAGCTGCCCTACGGCAACGTGGAGCTGGAACAGACCGCCGCCTTTGTGGCAAAGGTGGGAGACTACGCACAGGCCCTGTCCAAGTCCGCCGCCCGGCGGGGCGGCTACAGCGCCGACGAGTTGGAGAACGTCAAACAGTTGTCCCAGGCTGCGTCCATCCTCTCCGGCCAGTTGGACGAGTTGGAAGCCCAGCTCAACGACGGCACTTTGGAGCTGGACGACGTGACGGCGGTGGAGGAGCGGCTTTCCCACCTGACCGAGGACGGGGACGTGCTGGCGGGCAGCAGCTACGAGAGCGTAGAGAGCGACTTCCCGGAGCTGCCCACGCTGATTTATGACGGGCCGTTCTCCGAACATTTGCAGTCCAGGGAAGCCGCCATGCTGAAAGACGAGGACACGCTTACGATGGAGGAAGCCCAGGAGAAGGCCGCCGACCTGCTGGGTCTGGAGGCCGAAGCCCTCTCCGGCGGGCGGGAGGTCAACGGGGAACTGCTCTGTTACGCCTTTTCCTACGCCCAGGACGGCGAGGACTGCTCCATCTCCGTCACCCAACAAGGGGGTTATCTGCTGTCCCTGAGCAGTCAGCGGGCCATTGGAGCGGAGACGCTGACCTGTGACGAGGCTGTGGAAAAAGCGAAGGACTTTCTGACCGCCCACGGCTTCGACGACATGACCGAGAGCTATTTCATCGACCAGGGCAACCGGCTGACCATCAATTTTGCCGCCCGGCAGGAGGATGTCGTCTGTTACCCCGATTTGATTAAGGTAGAGGTGGCGATGGACAACGGGGAAATCGTGGGCGTTGAGACAGCGGGGTATCTGATGAACCACACCCGGCGCAGCGCCCTCCAGCCCTGGGTCTCCGCAGCGGACGCAGAAGCGCAGGTGTCTGGCGAGCTGTCCGTCCTCTCCCGGCAGCTGGCTCTCATCCCCACTGAGGGGGAAAGCGAGGTGCTGTGTTGGGAGTTCAAGTGCGAAAACGGGGACGGCAAGCACTATATCGTCTATATCAACGCCAAAACCGGCGAGGAACAGCAGATTTTGATTCTGCTAGAGGACGAAAGCGGTACGCTGACCCTTTGACACGAACAGAGATAAAGACACCGCAGAGGTACAGATTGTGTCTGTGTCTCTGCGATGCCATTGCTCTCAAAAATCAATTTATTTGGACAGCCCAAGATACTGCTTCATGTGTTCGATGGGCATTTCCTGACCCATCCACAGCTTGAACGCCGCCGCGCCCTGGTAGAACAGCATCCCCATGCCGTTGACGGTCTTGCAGCCCGTCTCACGGGCCAGCTTGAGCATGGCGGTTTCCGGCGGGGCATAGACCACGTCGGTCACCACCAGGTCGGGCCGGAAGAAGGAGGCGTCGGGGATGTAGGTCTGCCCCTCCAGCTTTCCCATACCCATGCCGGTGGCGTTGGCAAAGAGGACGGAGTCGTCAATCTCGTTTTTCAGGTTCTCCATGGCGGCGGGGTCTTCGGTGTTCAACTCAAAGAGGTTGACCTTGCAGTTGGTGTTCTCCTCCAGGTCCTGCACCGTCTGGACGCAACGGCCCCAGAAAGAATCCTTCACGTTGAAGATGGAAAGCTCCGCCACGCCGTCCAGCGCGGCCTGCACCGCAATGGCTTTGCCAGCGCCGCCGCAGCCCGCCATGGTCATCTTTTTGCCGATGACATCCACGCCGTTGTCCTTCAGGGCGGTCATATAGCCCACGCCATCGGTGGAATAGCCCTTCAGATAGCCGTCGGTGTTGACAATGGTGTTCACCGCGCCGCAGAGCTTGGCGGCGGGGTCGATCTCGTCCAGGTACTGCATGACGGCGGTTTTGCAGGGCATGGAGACGTTGGCGCCCTTCATGTTCAGGGTGCGCAGGGCGTTCACTGCCGCCTCGATTTTGTCCAGGCCGATGTCAAAGGCCAGATAGGTGTAGTCCAGCCCCAGCTGGGAAAACGCCTCGTTGTGGATGGCGGGGGAGGTGGAGTGTTCCGCAGGGGAGCCGAAGAAGCCCAGCAGCCGGGTGTGACCGGTGATTTTAACTGCCATATTGTAATTCCTTCCTTTTGTCAGGCTTTTCTCATGTTTCAGGGGGAAAACCCGTCGTTTTTGCGGTCTGCGCCGCGCAAATAAACCACATGACGGTTTATCCATTAAACATTATTATAGAAAAATTCCAATAAGATGTCAACCGCAATACGCGCTTTCCGCCAAAAGACAACAGCGAGGGGAGATAGTGCTTGTTATTTGGTCAGTATTTTTGCCCAATATAGTACAAATTTTTTCACAAAAAAACGCCGTTCAGTAACTGTCCACCCCTCTTGCCTCCCCTGAAAGGGGAGGAGGG
>JAJQBR010000105.1 GCA_021203185.1 Clostridiales bacterium | reverse complement strand
TCAGTTCCACCTTGGAGACGGCGGCGATGGCCGCCAGCGCCTCCCCCCGGAAGCCGAGAGTGCCGATGGCCTCCAAATCCCCCTCGCCGCGAATTTTGCTGGTGGCGTGGCGGAGAAAGGCAGTCTCCGCGTCCTCCGGTGCAATGCCGGAGCCGTCGTCCGTCACCCGGATGTAGCTCATGCCGCCCCGGCGAATCTCCACCGTGACGGCAGTTGCTCCGGCATCGATGGCGTTCTCCACCAGCTCCTTGACCACGCTGGCGGGCCGCTCTACAACCTCTCCGGCGGCGATCAGGTCGGCCACATGGGGGTCAAGACATTGAATTTTTCCCATTGCGGGCCTCCCTTCCAAGTGAATAAAAAATAGATGTTTTTTAGCTTGCAATCCCTTTTGCTCAGCCGTATGGGCGTCTTTGCAGCTATTAGCCTTTAGCCTTTAGTTTGGTGGTGCTATCTTTTAAGCTCTGCGCTTTTGGTTTGTAGTACCTGACTAACAGTTAATAGCTAATGGCTAACAGCTTATCACAACGGGCTGATTCAAGAGATAACCAGTTTTTCACTCTCCCAGCGCTTCTCCCTCGTCCAGCTCCACGCACTCGTATTCCCTGGCCAGCACCAGCCAGGCTCCGCCCATACTCTGGAGCAGATAGAGGTGGTACTTGCTCAGCTTCTCCTCCATCTGATCCACGCCGCTGTGGTCGTTGAGGAGGTTGTCCGGGTCGTCGGCCTCGCCATCGCTGAGGCGGGTCATCAGCCAGTCCTTTTTCCGGCGGTTGAAGTTCCGCTCCAGCAGCTTGCGCTTTTGCTTTTTGCCGGGGACCTTGTAGAACCCGCCCAGGTCGGCGCCCACCACGTTGTCGCAGAAGTTCATGGAAAACTCCAGCGCCGCCACGTGGTCAAAGTTCAGCACCAGGGTCTTTTTCGTCTCGCCCTCGGCGCCGCCCCAAACCTCCATACGGAAAGAGCATTTGGTGTCCAGATAGTTGGGGGTGACCCATATGCGCTTGAGGTCACCATCGAAGGTGCTATAAAGCAGTCTGGTCTTTTTCATGGTTTTCTCTCCCTTATCTCAATACAATTTGTTATATTGTGTCAGCTTTATACCTTTTGTTTCCATTGATACACCAGGTTCAGCGCTTCGATGGGGGTCAGGGTGTTGATGTCCAGCCCCCGCAGTTCTTCTGCCACCTCAAAGGCCCGGATGTCCCCGAAGCAGCACTGCTCGTCCATCGGGGCCTGGGGCTGCGGCTCCAATACAGACTGGCCGGTGTCCTCGCCCTTCTCCATCTCCGCCAGGATGGTTCTGGCCCGGGTAATGACTCTGGCCGGCACCCCCGCCAGCTTCGCCACCTCGATGCCATAGCTCTGGTCCGCGCCGCCACGGACGATTTTTCGCAGGAAGATGATGTCGTCGGCGCGTTTCTTGGCGGCGATGTTGTAGTTCTTTACGCCGGGAATTTGCCCCTCCAAATCGGTCAGCTCGTGGTAGTGGGTAGCGAACAGGGTCTTGGCCCCCAACCGCCGTTTGTCGGCGCAGTACTCCAGCACCGCCCTTGCGATGCTCATGCCGTCGTAGGTGGAAGTACCCCGTCCGATTTCGTCTAAAATAAGCAGACTTTTTGGCGTGGCGTTTTTTAGGATGTCCGCCACCTCGTCCATCTCCACCATGAAGGTGGACTGCCCGGCGGAGAGGTCGTCCGCCGCGCCGATGCGGGTAAAAATCCGATCCAACACGCCGATGTGGGCCTGCTTTGCGGGGACGAAGCTGCCGATTTGCGCCATCAGGCAAATCAACGCCACCTGGCGCATATAGGTGGACTTGCCCGCCATGTTGGGACCGGTGATGATGGCCACCGTGTCGTCGCCGCTGTCCATAAAGGTGTCGTTGGGGACGAACATGGCGTCTTTCAGCATCCGCTCCACCACAGGATGGCGGCCCTCAGTGATTTGAATGATGTCGGAGTCGTCCACCTGGGGCATACAGTAGCCGTTTTCCGCCGCAGCCGCAGCCAGGGAGCAAAGGGCGTCGGCCTCGGCCACCGCCTCCGCCGTCCGCTGGACGGCCTCCACCTGCGCCGCCGCCTGCTGGCGCACTTCGTTAAAGAGCTGGTACTCGATGCCGGTGATTTTGTCCTGGGCGGAGAGGATGGTGTGTTCCAGGTCTTTAAGTTCCTGGTTGATGAACCGCTCGGAGTTCACCGTGGTCTGTTTGCGCACCCAGCTGTCCGGCACCAGATTGGCCTGGCCCCGGGAGACCTCGATGTAGTACCCAAACACCTTATTATACCGGATGCGGATGTTTTTGATGCCGCACTCCTCTTTGGTTTTGGTCTCGATTTCCGCCACCATGTCCTTGCCGTGGGCCATGACGTTGCGCAAATAGTCCACGTCCTGGCTGTAACCGTCCCGGATCAGACCGCCCTCCCGGACGGTAAAGGGCGGCTCGTCCACCATGGCCCGGTCAATGAGGTTGGTTAGTTCCTCCAGCGCGTCCAGCCGCTGGCAGATGTCCGAGAGCAGGGTGGACCTTTCGCACCGACCCAACAAATCCCGCAGCCGGGGGACGTTCCGCAGCCCGGCGGAGAGGGCCACCAGGTCCCGTCCACCGGCGGAGCCGTAGACGATGCGGCCAATGAGCCGTTCCAGGTCGGTGACCTCCTTCAGGCAGAGCATCACTTCCTCCCGGACCACCATATTGTTCACCAGGGCGTTGACCGCCTGGAGCCGCCGGTCGATGTCCACCGGGTTCAGCAGGGGCTTCTCCAGCCAAGAGCGCAGCAGCCGCCCGCCCATGGCGGTGCGGGTCCGGTCCAGCACCCACAGCAGGCTGCCCCGCTTCTCCTTGCCCCGGAGGGTCTCGGTCAGCTCCAGGTTGCGCCGGGCGGTCCAATCCAGTTCCATATAGCGCCCGGTGGTGTAGTAGTTCAGCCGACGGACGTGAGCTAGGTCGTTTTTTTGCGTCTCGTAGAGGTAGGAGAGCAGGCCGCCCACCGCCCGCACAGCTTCCGCCTGCCCTGCGGGGATGGCGGCGGGGTTGTCGAACTGCCGATCCAAAGTTTCCCTGGCCTGCTGGTAGTCAAACCGGGCCTGACTGCCCCGCTCGATTTGGCAGTTCAGGCGGTTTTTCAGCACATCGGTCAGCAGATCCTCCTCCATAGCTCCCTCGGAAAGCACCGCCTCCCTGGGGCAGAACCGCCCCAGCTCGTTGACCAGGTGCTGCACCGTCTGGTCGCCGGAGAAAGCGGTGCAGTCCAGCTCGCCGGTGGAGATGTCGCAGAAGCAGATGCCGCCCCGGTTGGCAGTCAGGTAGACGGCGGCGATGTAGTTGTTGCTGCGCTCGTCCAGCATGGCGTCGTCCACCACCGTGCCGGGGGTGACGATGCGGATGACGGTAGGTTACAATACGAAGTGCAACACCTTCAAATTCTTCAAATAAAGAAAG
>JAJQBR010000044.1 GCA_021203185.1 Clostridiales bacterium | reverse complement strand
TAAGTTGACTGTCCGGCCTCGAAAGGGTATACTGGTAATAAGAAAGATGAAAAAGCAAACTGCATTTTATTCATTCTTATATTCCACATAGAAGGCGTTGACCCGGTATGACAAGACCCATCTCCCCCAGCACCACCGATTACATCCACGCCCTGAGCCAGGACTACAGCAAGAGCAATTTTATTGACTCAAAAATCTATGAAAAGGCCGACATCAAACGGGGCCTGCGGAACAAGGACGGCACCGGCGTCATGGCCGGCGTCTCCCAAATCGGCAACGTCCACGGCTACTATATGCAGGACGGCGAGCGCTGCCCCATGGAGGGCAAGCTCATCTACCGGGGCATCAACGTGGAGGACCTGATACGGGGCTTCGCGTCGGAGGGACGCTTCGGGTTCGAGGAGACGGCCTATCTGCTGCTGATGGGTCAGCTGCCCAACCGCCACCAGTTGGACGGGTTCAACGACGCGCTGGACGAGTTCCGGCCCCTGCCCCATATGTTCAGCGAGGACATGATTATCCGCAACCCCAGCCGGGACATTATGAACAAGCTGGGCCGCAGCATCCTGACCCTCTATTCCTATGACGAGGACCCGGAAACCAGAACTATTGAAAACGAGCTGCGCCTGGCCATGCAGCTCATCGCCCGAACCCCCATGATTATCTCCCACGCCTACGCCGCCAAGCGCTGCTACTTCGACAAAGGTTCCCTGTACCTCCACCGGGCCATTCCCGGCAAGGGCGCGGCGGAAAACATCCTGGCCGCCATCCGGGAGGACCAGCAGTATACCGATGAGGAGGCCAAGCTGCTGGATATGTGCCTGACCCTCCACGCCGAACACGGCGGCGGCAACAACTCCACCTTCACCTGCCGGGTGGTGTCCTCCTCCTATACGGACATCTATGCCAGCATTTCCGCAGCAGTGGGGTCGCTGAAAGGCCCCCGGCACGGCGGAGCCAACATTCGCTGCAAGCAGATGACGGATATGATTTACGACATGGTGCGGGACCCCAAAGACGACGACGAAATCAAGAACATTCTCAGCCGCATCCTGAATAAGGAGCTGTTCGACCACTCCGGCCTGATTTACGGCATGGGCCACGCCATTTACACCCTGTCCGACCCACGGGCCAAGGTACTCAAACGCTTCGCCCGGCACCTGGCGGAGGTCAAGGGCCTCTCCGACCGGCTGGACCTCATCGAGAGCGTGGAGCGGCTGACGCCGGAGGTGTTCGCCTCGGTGAAGGGCAGCGACAAGCCCATGTGCGCCAACGTGGATTTGTACTCCGGCTTTGTCTACGATATGCTGAACATCCCGGAGGATTTGTACACGCCCCTCTTCGCCACCGCCCGTATGCTGGGCTGGTGTGCCCACCGCATCGAGGAAATTTACTGCAACCCCGGCAAGATCATCCGCCCGGCTTACAAGGCCATTGTCCCGGTGAAGCCCTTCGTGCCGCTGAACGACCGGGTGTGAGCGAAAATCCCATAGAAATGCAGAAACCCGGACACGGCCAAAACAGACCGCATCCGGGTTTTTTAATGAAAAAATGCAATAATAGACGTGAAACCGCCGCTCCTGTCCATTCGCAGGGGCGGCGGTTTGCAATTGAGATATGTTCAGTCCGGCTGCTGGCCGTCGTGGGCCTTCCAGATACACTCAGTCAATTCCATCTGGGAAAAGACCGCCTCGAAGGAGGATTCCTCCGGGGAACAGGCGTAAATGCCGAAGCGGATGACACCGCCGCCCTCGTGGAGGTGACAAATGCGCATTTGCTTGAATTTCGCGCCGTCCTCGGAGCACTCCACACAGTAGTCGTCCTCCCGGCGGCTCAGGCGATACCACATGGTTTTCACCCCGGCGGGGATCTCCGTAGTGGCCCAGTCGGAGTAACCGCGGTTGGTGACCACGCTGCCCAGGTGCTGAAAGGTCTCGTTTTCGTACTCCACGGAGGCTTTCAGCCAGTTTTCGCTGTCCAGATACAGAACCACGCCGCTCTGGTCAAACCGCTGGTGACTGCCAGAAAAGTCGGTTTTCACGGTGAAGCTGAAATACCGCTCTGCCGTCTCCATCTGGAACACCGGGGCGTTGTCGTTTCGGAAGTGGTAATAGGTGCGCTGCCACAGGTCGGTGTGGGGTTTGGTGGTGATGGCGACGGTGTCGCCGTCCACGCGGCAGGCCAGCGGCTCTCTGGTCCACTGGAAGGCTTGCAGGTTCATGGTGAATCCCTCCATAAAAGCATATCCGGGCCTCCCTTTGCCGTTGCTTTCGATGCAATGCGGCGCAAAGGAGATACTCCTGTTCAGACAGCATTATACCACCGGTGTGTTCCGGCTTGACAGCACAAAACCGCCCATTTATGGGACAAAACCGCCGGAAGGTCAGATTCTACGACTGAACTTGAGGAAGAAAAATACCCCCGCCAGAATGACCGCATACAAAACGGCAGCCACCATCGACCCGCGGGAAATCATATACGCCCCAAACAGGATTGCCAGCAGGGTGACACCATCGGTGGTAACCAGGCGAAAACTGTTGGATGTCTGGGTCAGGAAGGGCTTAATAATGCCTTTTTTCTGCAAAAAGGTACAAATCAATCCTATCACCGCAAAAACGGTAAAGACAATGGCGAGAGCGATGTCATAGGTATCCATAGCAAAGCCGCCTTTCATCGATGGAAAAATCGGGGTTTTTGTTGTCCTGACTCTGAGTCCTTACAGCGCCAGCAGGTACAGCCACGAGTCCCGGTCGGGGTACTCGTAGGGAAAGGGCAGCTGCTCCTTCGTGATTCTCACAAACCCCGCCCGCTCATAAAACCGGTGGGAGTCCACCGCCACGGCGGGGGTGTCCAGCAGGGCCAGCCGGTAGCCGTGGGCCTGCAAATGGGCCAGCACTGTCTCATACAGGGCCAGGCCCACCCCTTTGCTCCGCCAGTTCGCCCGGACGAAGAACTTTTTCAGCACCGCGTTGCCGCCGCCGTAGTTCATGAAGGCGAAGGTGCCGACGACTTCCCCGTTCTCCACCGCCAGCCAGAAGCCGCCGCCCTTTTGCTCGTAGCAGCGGGGGATGTCCAGCAGGTCGGGCTGTTCCTCCAGCGGCAGGGCGATTTTGGCCTCGTCGTTCTGGATGTGCAGAATCAAGTCGATGATTTGTTGTTGGTATTGGGGTTGATAGGGGCAGATGTGCATGAGGGTTCCTCCAAATTTCGGGTATTAGCGTCCCCGCCCGGGGCGGAACACACACCGCACCCCCTGCTCCGCCAGCCAGCGTTTCAGCGCCGCCTGCACCGGGGCCTCCTCCTCCGAGGGAAAACCGAAGTCCGTCAGCCAGACCAGAAGGGTCTGTTGCTTCGTGGGTGCGGATTCCACAATGGCCTGACGGCGGGTCTGTCCATCGGAAATGGTCAGCAGGTGGTTGTACATATGGACGTTTTTTTGCAGATGGAAGGTGTACATGGGGGCCTCCGTGTGGTGTTGAGGGAAGTTCTCTGTTTTAATCAGTCGTTTCAGTTGCCTGACGGAAACCCCTCCGTCGCGGCTTACGCCGCGCCAC
>JAJQBR010000161.1 GCA_021203185.1 Clostridiales bacterium | reverse complement strand
CCCCCCCCCCCCCCCCCCCCCCCCCCCCCCCCCCCCCCCCCCCCCCCCCCACCCCACCCCCCCCCCCCAATTAAATTCAGCACCGGTGCGGCGGCTGCTATCCGGTACAAGTATTCTAACAGAGCAAAATGGAGTTTGCAAGCTGTGACAAAAAGTGAGACGGATTTTTTAGAAAATTTGTCACACTTGTTTCGGGTTTGCGATGTTTTGACCGGACAAGTTTTTCAGCTTGCTGATGCCCTCGTCCAGAATCCGAAGGGCGTCCTCTTTGGGGTAGACCATTTTGCTGCTGGGAAGGGAGCGGAAAAATTGCTGAAACGCCCGGCAGAGGTATTCCTCGGAGATGCGGATGTCGCAGCAGTACGCGCCGTGGAGGAAACGGTTGGTGGTGTCAAAGTGGATGCACCCGTCCGCGTCCACATAGGCCTCCATATAGTCCGGCAGCCGCAGATAAGAGGGCCGGACGATGAGGCCAATGACGGTTCCGATTTCCATTTCCCGGTGCAGCTTGGTCAGAAACACCAGGCGGTCAGCCGGTTCCAGCGGCGGTACAAACTCCGGCGGCATTTCAATCATAATGCCGGTTTCGATAAAAAGCTGAAGCCCTTCCTCGGAAAAGACGGTGTAATAGTTCTTTTCGACCTTCCGCAGCGCGGAAAACCGTCTGTCGCCCACGCTGTACAGCGTCTCCAGGGGGACGGTGCCATCGGTGCGCAGGTATTTTTGAATATAGTTTGACGTGACATACCGCCCGAAACAGGGCTGAATCAGCATGAAAAAGGAAGTGTCCGGGTTGGTGGCGTCCGTATACTTCTGCAGCACGTCCAAAATGCTGGAGGTGCAGTTGGTGAGCAGGTCGCACCGCTCCAGCAGGCGCTGAAAGTGGTTGGAAAAGAGCCGGATCAGCGGTTTGCGCGTGTGAACCACCGCCGCCGACTGTTCCTGGGAGAGGTGGATCAGGTAGTTGGGGGTGATGATATAGTAATTCAGCGGGTTGATATCCTGCGTCCCCGTCCGCTCCCGGAAATAGTAGGGGGCGTAGGCCCCGCAGGAGACCAGACACAGGGGAATGATGCGCTCCAGCAGGTGGATGTCACGGGAGCAGTTGTTCCCTGTGACGACGGGGGAACAGAACAGCTCATCCACATGGAACTGCGCCCCGGTCATCCACAGTTCCAGCAGTTCCTGGGAGATGTTCAGCCCGGAGGGGAGGAACATCTGAATGGTTATGTCCTCGCCCTGGCTGGTTTCCCAGGCCAAAATGGAGAGGATGGCGCCGCGCACTGCGTACTCCCCCTCCACCAGGGTGGCATTGTCAAAGGGACGCTCCGGCTGCACAGCGGCAGCGGAAGGAGCGAACCGCACGTCGGCCAGATGGTTGAACAGGTCGCAGATGGCCTGCTGGTTGCTCCAGGCGTCCTCCCCCTGGAGCAACATTTCATAATACTGGAAAAACTCCTCCCGTTCCTCCAGCGTCAGGCGGAAATGTCCCGCCAGCGCCTGCACCACCCGATAGGGCAGCACCCGCTCGTCGGTCAGCGCCTTGTGGATGGAGGTGCGCTCCGCGCCGATGTCCCTGGCCACGGACGCGATGCTCTCACCGCTGGCCTCGAAGAGTCGTTTCAGGCAGCCGCTGAATTTTGACATGGGATTCTCCTTTCGGGTGGGGGTGGGAGTGATTCGTGTATCGCCCCCCAAACGGTCATTGCACATTGCTAAATTGGCTATCCCTTTTACTTAGCCATGTGCTAGAAACCCCTCCGCCACCGCCGTCAAGCGGCACTTCCGGGGCTTCGCCCCTCCCTGCCCTTTCAGGGGAGGCAAGGGGGCTAGTGCTTGTCGTTTGCTTGCCGTTTTGCTCAAACAAGATAGATTTTGTAACGTTTTGCAACGTAATTTAAACAATAGAAGAACTTTTATCCATAAAGAAGTATCTTTCCGCAACTGACCACCCCTCTCGCCTCCCCTGAAAGGGGAGGGGGACCATGCGAAGCATGGTGGAGGGGTTTCATGCCGGAATTACTGATAAGGCTGATTCAAAGGGATAACCAGTATTGCAAATTGAAACGGGCGATCCCAGGGCGGAGGGGGACAGGACATTGCCGCGCACGAGGGAAATACCGCTTTCATTTTACCACACCCGCATCGTTTTCACAATCCAACGTTTGTGGTATTTGGGTGGGGGCAGCGTTCCGTCAAGCGCTGTCGAAGGAGGACAAATCCTGTTGAATGAAGTCGGGAACTGTCGAAGGATGTCGAACAAAGGCAGAGAATGTCGAACGCTGTCAGATGAGGCGAAACGACGTTCCCTGCCTGTCTGAGAGTTCATTGCACATTGTCAAACGCACACGGCCCAAATCACCACCGCCGCCGCCCAGGGCGTAGTGACGGTGTCGTAGCCGTTCCGGGTGACGGCCTCGGTGCAGGTGGCGGCCATCGCGCCCAGCAGGGCGGCGGTCAGCGCCTTTGTGCCGTCGGTTCCCCACAGCAGCAGGGTCAGGAACGCCGCCACAAACGCCACGCCGTACATGGCGCCGCTGCCCTCCCGGGACTTGTTGGGGTCCGCCAGGGGCAGGCGGAGCTTGTGGCTGCCGTAACGCTTGCCCACCAGGGCGGCAGTCATGTCCCCCAGCCCCCAGGCCAGAATCGCCGCCACCACCGTTTGCTCGGAACCCAGCGCGCCCCAGTACAGGGCCACCAGCACCGTCGTGGAGCCGAAGAGCAGCAACAGGCTCCGGCAGACCTCGCCGCCCTCCCGCTGCTGGAACAGGCTGGCATAGGCGGGGCTGTTCTCAAACAGCCGCAGCACCGGGTAAACCGCCGCCGTGAACAGCAGGAACACCAGGGCGGGGACATACCAGTGAGTGGAGGCCAGAATCACCACCAGCAAAATCAGAAAGGCGATGGTGTGCAGCACCTTCCGCCGGGCCTCCCCGTCCACGTGGAACCGCCAGAAGCACAGCAGCGCAAGGCCCACCGCCACGGCCAGAAAGACCACCAGCGCCGCCAGAGTGCGCAGCAGCTCCGCCGCCAGGGGCGGCAGCACCACGTCCCGGAAGTAGTTCAGGTAAATCATGGAGCCGCCCAAAATCGTCAAAATCACGCCGGTGGTCAGGCCCACCGTTTTGCTGTTCACCCGGTTGGCGAACTGGGCGGAAAACAGGGACGAAGCCGTGGCCACCACAATGCACACCGCCAGCACGTTCCACCGCTCCAGAATGATGGCCGGGTGGATGATCGAGTGGCTGATGAAGCCGATGAGGGCGGTGAAGGTCATAATAAAGGTGCTGGTCCCCACGGCGCTTTTCAGGTCGTAGCCCAAAAAGGCGGTGAACACCACCAGCATCATCATACCGCCGCCGGTACCCACAAAGCCGGTGCCAAAGCCGATGGTCAGGCCGAAGAACAGGGAGATGGCGATCTCCTTCGCGCCCAGCCGGACGTTGGAGGCGTCCGCCCCCTGTTTGGAGGTGTCCGGCCTAATCAGGAACCGGATGCCGATGCAGAAGGTCAGCACCAGCGTAAAGCCCCCCAGCACCACGTTGCCCACCAGATAGGCCGCGTAGCTGCCCACCGCGCTGAGAGAGATGATGCAGGCCAGCATGACCCAGCCGTGTTTCAGGTCGATGTTTTTGTTCCGGGCGTAGACCGAGGAGGTGACGGCAGAGCCGAGGATGTCCGAGGCCAGGGCGATGGCCGTGGCCTGATACGCTCCGTACTCCCCGCCGAAGGAGGGGCAGAGGACAATCAAAATCGGTACCATCACCGTGGCCGCCGACAGGCCCGCCAGCCCCGTTCCAACTCCCGCGCCCAGCGCCGCAATGATGTACCAGATGTATTCCATAGCTGCCTCCGTTTTTGTATCTGTTAAGTGCTTTGACTGTTCTTTTACGAGGTGGTGTCAGAAAACCCCTCCACCATGCTTCGCATGGTCCCCCTCCGCCGTCAAGCGGCACTTCCGTCCTCAAGGGGCACTTCCGAAGCTGCGCTTCTCCCTGCGCTGCGCTCCCTGCCCTGAAAGGGGAGGAGGGCCGCCGCCTTTAGGCGGTGGCGGAGGGGTTTCCCCATTTTTGTATCTCCACTGTAAAGCCTCTGTAAGATATACTATAGTCTTTTTTCGCACCTTTTGCAAGGGATAGGGCGGGGGTTTGAGCTGCATTTCCCCATCATTCGTCATGTGAAAGGAACGAACCGCCGCCGTTTCCCGTCAAGAGGGACAATCCCCCGATTTTGTCCCAAAACGCGACGATTTTTTCCGATTGTCCGCTTTTTCGACTTTTTTCCCCGGCTGTACCGTGCGTTTTTGTGTCCGTTTCCGTTATAATTGGGACACAAAACAAATACGGCAGAGCCGGAAAAGGAGCACAAATAAATGGGCAAGAAAAAGTCATTCAAGGAGGCCATGCAGACCTTCGTCCTCAAGCAGGCGTTGAGCTATCTGGAGGGCAACCCGGAGGAGAACATCCCCAAGCTGATGGCGTGGGTGGACCGCCTCTCCCCCGACGACTACTATAAAGAGGCCAGAGACGCCGTCCGCAAGGCCATCGATGAGAAGGGCAACTGGTATCAGCTGATGCTGCGGCTCTACCAGCTGGATCCCGGCGTGCGCCGGACGGCCTTTGAGAACTTCCTCATCAACGCCACCCTCTGCGGCACCGTCACCCAGTATGAGACCGCCCAGCGGGAGGGCTGCAACGTCCCCTGGGCCATGCTGGTGGACCCCACCTCCGCCTGCAACCTCCACTGCACCGGCTGCTGGGCGGCGGAGTACGGCAACCGCCTGAATTTGACGCTGGAAGATTTGGACTCCATCGTCAGCCAGGGCAAGGCGCTGGGGACCTATATGTACCTGTTCACCGGCGGCGAGCCGCTGGTGCGGAAAAAAGACATCATCAAGCTGTGCGAGTTACACCCGGACTGCGAGTTTCTGTCCTTCACCAACGGCACCCTCATCGACGAGGACTTCTGCCAGGAGATGCTGCGGGTGAAGAACTTCCTGCCCGCCATCAGTCTGGAGGGCTTCGAGGAGGCCAACGACGAGCGCCGGGGCCAGGGGGTCTACCAGAAGGTCCACCAGGCCATGGAGCTGCTGAAAGCCCACGCTCTGCCCTTCGGCATCTCCATCTGCTACACCAGCGCCAACTACGACGTGGTCACCAGCGAGGAGTTTATCGACTACATCATCGACAGCGGCGCGCTGTTCGCCTGGTTCTTCCACTATATGCCGGTGGGGGCCGGAGCCGTCCCCGCCCTGCTGCCCAGCCCGGAGCAGCGCTGCATCGTCCGCCAGCGGCTCATCGACTACCGCCAGAGCAAGGCCCTGTTCACCATCGACTTCCAGAACGACGGCCCCCACGTGGGCGGCTGCATCGCCGGGGGCCGGATATACCTGCACATCAACGCTAAGGGCGATGTGGAACCCTGCGCCTTCATCCACTATTCGGATTCCAACATCCACGAGGTCTCGCTGCTCCAGGCGCTGAAAAATCCGCTGTTCATGGCCTATCACGACAACCAGCCCTTCAACAAGAACCTGCTGCGGCCCTGTCCCATGCTGGAGAACCCGGAGATGCTGCGGAAGATGGTTCACGAGAGCGGGGCCAGAAGCACCGAGTACGAAAGCCCGGAGAATGTGGACGATCTCTGTGACCGGACCACTCCCTACGCTGAGAACTGGGCCGGGACCGCCGATGAGCTGTGGGTGCGGGATTTCCCCGCTAAAGCGGGGAAATGAGCTTTTAGCTATTAGCTCTTAGCTGTTAGCTAGGTGGTACTGCCTTTTTCGGTTGTTCCTTTGCATCAGCCTACCAATAGCTTTATGCAGAAATAATGCACCACCTGTAAGGGCAGCCCTTGCAAACGGAAAAGTCAACCAAACCAATACCGCGTTATTCCTCCAGTGACGCGAAAAACGCCCCCAGGCGAATTTGCCTGGGGGCGTAAATGATGGCCGGAGGGGTTCCCCTGGCGCCGGTACTGCGCTCAACAATGTACAATCAGCGTTTGACGACAACTCATTGCACATTGCACATTGCTAATTGCTAATTGAATTGGGCAGCGAGTGGGACGACAGGGGCAGCCAGACGGTGACGGTGGTGCCGTGAAGGGCGTCGCTGGAGAGGGACACCTTGCCGCCCATGGCCTCCACCACGTGCTTGACGATGGAGAGGCCCAGCCCCGTACCGCCCACGGCCCGGCTGCGGCCCTTGTCCACCCGGTAGAACCGCTCGAACACCCGGTCCTGCTGGTTCAGGGGGATGGGGTCGCCATCGTTGCGGACCCGGAAGCACAGCTGTTCCCCCTGGGGGTGGAGCTGGATGTCCACCTTGCCGCCGGATCGGTTGTACTTCACCGCGTTGACGATGAGATTGCTGGCCAGCTCGTAGAGGTTCTTCCGGCTGCCCTGGAGCAGCACCGGCTCCGTGTCCAGCTGAATGGTCAGCTGGTTTTGCTCCGCCAGCAGGCGCACCTCGTCCGCCGCAGTACAGACGATAGAGGAGAAGTCCACCGTCTGCAAGTCGTCGGCCCGGGAGCGGCTCTCGATGCGGGAGAGCATGATGATATCCTCAATGAGGGTGGTCATGCGCTCCGTCTCCTTGAGGATACGGCCCAGCAGCTCCTGTTGGGTCTCTTTGTCCAGGGGCAGGTCGGAGCAGAGCAGTTCAGCGCTGCCCCGAATAGCGGTGATGGGGGTTTTCAGCTCATGGCTGGCGTTGGAAAAGAACTCCTGCCGCATTTGCGTGGCCTGCTTGTGTTCGGTCACGTCGTTCAGGGTCAAAATCATGCCGTGTTCCAGGCCGGGATAAGACCCCGCTGCGGTGAAGCACACCTCCCAGATGCGTCCCTTCTGCTCAAAGGTGACCTTTTGATCCTTCTGTGCGTCCAGCACTTGGGCGGTGCCGTCCATAATGGCCCGATCCCGCGTGACCTGGAGCAGATATCGCCCCTGAACCTCCTTGGAGCAGTGGAAGGTGCGGCAGGCGCTGTAGTTAATCATCATGATCTGCTGGTGTTCGTCCAGCAGCACCACGCCCTCCCGCATACTGTCCAGAATATAGGCCAGCTTGTTTTTCTCGTTTTGCAGGTTCTGGATGTGGGTGCTGACGTCCTCCGCCAGGGAGTTGATCTTCTCCGCCATGTCCCGCAGCTCCTCGAAGGGGTACTGCTCCGCGTTGAGCATGGCGGTGCCGTCCTTCACCCGGGTCAGGCTCCTGTTCATGTCCAGCAGCGGGTCGGTGATGCTGGTCATCATGCGGTTGGCCAGAGCCACGGAGAAGGCCAGCGCCAGCGCCGCCGCCAGCAAGATGGCTGGGGCGAAGGAGGCCAGGTCGGTCAGTACGCCGTCGTACTGCTGGGACAGGCGGATATAGTACCCGTCCGCAGTCAAAATGGCGGCGTACATCATCTTGGTGTTCAGGGTGGAGCTGGTGCGGATGGTCACCTGCTGGCTGCCCACGTTTTGCAGCTCCTCCCGGTCTCTGTGGTTCTCCATGGTGGTGTAGTCCACGTCGGAGTCGCCGGTGACGGTGCCGTCGGCGGCAATGATGGTCACGCGGATTTCGCTGTCGTAGGCGGCCCACCGCTTGGCCTGGATGTCGTGATCCTCGTCTACGTCGAACTCGTCGGCCAGAATCATCGCCAGGCTGGACAGCTCCCGTTCCTTGGTGTTGGTCAGCGCCACGTCGAAGATGACCGCGCTGACCACGGCGCAAATCAGGATCCCCACCGCCAGCACCAGGACGAACGCCTTTGTCAGTGCGCTTCTCATCGCTCACTCTTCTCTGATTCCGATGAAGCGGTAGCCCACGCCCCGAACCGTCTTGATGAAGTGGCTGTTGTCCGAGGGGTCGTTGAGCTTCTGCCGCAGGGTGCCGATGTGGATGTCCAGCGTTCGGGTCTCGCCGGGGTAGTCCGCTCCCCAGACCTCTTTTAAAAGCTGGTGGCGGGTGATGCTCTTGTCCGGGTGTTCCATCAGGAACTTGAGCAGTTCAAACTCCTTGTAGGTCAGCTCCACCAGCTCGTCGTCAACCCAGACCTCTCTGGTGTCCGGGTTGATGCGCAGGCCGCGGTACTGGTACACCGGCCCCGGCTCCAGGCCGTTGACTCGGCGCAGCAGGGCGCGGATGCGGGCGCACAGCTCCAACACGCTGAAGGGCTTGGTCACGTAGTCGTCCGCCCCGGCGTCCAGGCCGGTGACCTTGTCGTCCTCCATGCCCTTGGCGGTCAGCAGAATCACCGGCACCTGGCTGAGCGCGGGGGAGGCCCGCATGATTTTCAGCGCCTCGATGCCGTCCAGCCCGTCCATCATAATGTCCATCGTCACCAGGGCGGGGGGCTGCTGGGCCATGTCCTCCAGGGCGTCCACGGCGTTGTCAAAGCTGCCCACGTCAAAACCCTGGCTCTTTAACGCCACCTCCAGCAGACGGCGGATGCTGTCGTCGTCCTCTACAATGAGAATCCGTTCTTTCATCGTCATGCTCCTTTGTATGGAATGAGCTGTTAGCTGTTAGCCGTTAGCTGTTAGCCAGGTGCTGCGAATCAAAACCGCAGAGCTTAAAGGGCAGCACCGCCAGGCGAGGGGCCTGGCACAGCATTTTGTCTGGTATCGTTTCTATTTTACGACAGCAGAAAGAATTTCTCCACCATTCTTGTGTATGTTTTTTGTATGGTATTTGTAAAATGAGGCGGAAACCAAAGCGGGGGCGGCGTTCTTGTAAAGCGCAAAAAAATTTCTGACGGTTCCTTTGCGCAACCTTGTAGGAAAACCCTTTTTTCGTGTGTAGGGGCGGCGGTTTTTCGGGAGGCCACGGGGAGCAAAGCGCAGGGAGAAGCGTAGCTTCGGAAGTACCCCTTGAGGGCAGAAGTGCCGGGCCGCCCCTACAGCGGATACGGCTGCAATCCAGGCCATTGCTCATTGCACATTGCAAATTGAACCAAAAAATCTCCCCGGCTCCGCTGAAACGATGACGGAACCGGGGAGGAAAGGCGGGAATTGCGATGTTAGTTTACCATCAGCTGGTCATCCGGCGGATGGTGATGATGCTCTTGTAGTTGACGCTGCAATAGGTGATGCCGTACTTCTTGCCCAGGGCGGAGAGCAGCTGGCCGTTGCCGGCGTAGATGCCTACGTGACCGCTGTAGCAGACCACGTCGCCCACCTGCATATCCGAGTAGCTGACGGACTTGCCGTAGCTGCGTATGGCAGAGGAGCTATGGGGCAGGCTGATGCCGAAGTGGGCGAACACGCTCTTGACAAAGCCGGAGCAATCGCAACCGTTGGTCAGGCTGGTGCCGCCCCAGACGTAGGGGTTGCCCACGAACTGAGAGGCATAGGCCAGAACGGAACTGCCGCTGGAGCTGGAAGAGCTGCTACTGGAAGAACTGCTCTCGCTGGAGCTGGAGGAAGAGCTGCTTGTGGTACTCTCGCTGCTGCTGGAAGTGCTTTCGCTGGCCGATTCTGCGGCGGCGGCAGCTTCTGCGGCGGCGGAGGCGGCGGCAGCGGCCTGGGCCGCGGCTGCGTCGGCGTCGCTGTCCTCCACGTAGCCGGAGTCGATGTAACCAGTCTGTCCGCCATAGGTGACCTTATACCAGCCGTTAGAAATGCCGCTGACGGCCACGATGGTGCCGTTGGGGATGGAGTCCAGTGCGGTGGAGGCGATGGAGGCGTCCTCCCGGAGGGTCAGCACGGAAGCGGTGACCTTCGCGTAGTCGGGATAGGCCTGGAAGCCGTCCTTGGTGGTGGCGGAGACAAACGCGCCGCTGACATAGCCGGTGTACTTGCCGTAGGAGACCTCATACCAGGCGTCCACGGTGCCGATGACCTCCAGTAGTTCGCCCTGGGGAACGATGGCCAGACGGGCGTAGGAGCTGCCCGCGCCGGAGCGCAGCGACAGGGAGGTGGCGATGACCTGGACATAGCCGGAAGAACAGGAATCTTCCACGTCCACATACTCGGCGGAGACATAGCCGCTCATGCCGTTGTAGGTGATGGCGTACCAGGTACCCTTCTTCTTGGTGCCGGTGATCTGGAAGGTGGTGCCTTCGGGGATCTTGGCCAGGCTGGTGGAGCTGGTGGAGGCTTTCTCCCGCAGGTTCAGCGCCTCAGAGGTGGAGGTGCCGTAGCCCACGCAATCGTCCTCGCCCTCGGTGCGGATGCAGTCGCAGTAGACCCAGCCGCTCATGTCCTGGTACTCGATTTTGTACCAGTTGTTTTCGCTGGCGTAGATGTCCACGCTCTTGCCGATGGGTACCAGACCGGTGATGGCGGAGGTGCTGTCGGCGGATTCGCGGATGATGGTGTTGACCACACGGCTGACGCCGGAGCCGATGCTGTTGATGTCCAGGTACTCGCCGGACATATAGCCGGTGTACTTGGTACCCTCGGTGTCGTAGTAGCGAACCTTCATCCAGCCCTCCTCATCCTCGGTGGAGAGGACGGTGACAATCTCCCCTTCGGGGACGGTGGTCAGAATCTTGGAGTCGGTGCTGGCCTTTTTGCGGATGCGCACACCGCTGTCGGTAACGGTGGCGGTATAGGAGACGCTGGACGTGATGGCGGCGGTCTCCTCTTCTTCTTCCTCTTCCTCGGCTTCGGAGCTGTCGGAGGAACTGCTGCTCTTGGAACTGCTCTTGGAGCTGTCCGAGCTGGAGCTTTCGGAGGAGCTGTCCGCATCGCTGCTGGAACTGTCAGCGGAATCAGCGGAGGAATCGGCCTCCTCGTCGCTGTCGGAGCTGCCCGCGATGTCGATGTAGTCGGCAGAGACGTAACCGGTCATGGTGTCGCCGGTCTCGTCGTAAGTAAAGGAAACCTTGACCCAACCGTTTTCGTCGGCGGTTTCCAGGACGGTGAGGGTGTCCCCCTTGTTGGCCTGCTGATAGACCTCGGAATCGGAGGAAGGTTCGGTGCGGATGCGGACGCAGTCGTCCGTAATGGTGCCGGTCTGGGTGGCGAAGGCGAGACTCATCAAGCTCAGAGCCATGGAAAAGACCAGCACCAGCGCGGTAATGGTTCTCTTGAGTTGGTGCATAAATAACCTCCAGTGTATCTCTGTGTCGGAGGGCGGGACACGCCGGAACCCCGGCGAAACGTACTCAGCCTGCGTTCAGGGCGCGGGTCAGCCACACGGCTCCCAAGTCCATGGCGGAGTACAGGCTGTTCTTTTCGCTTTTGCGCACCACCCGGTCTCTGGACTTCAGGTCAGTCGCGGTGAGCTGAAGCTGGACGGAGACGCGGGTCGCCACATCCAGGTCCTGCACCTTTTTGGTGTCCAGAATTTGCAGCATGATGATATATTTCTCGGACATACTGCCATAGTAAATCAGGTTGTCCTTCCTGCGGATGGGACGGCCTTTATAGGTGAGGGGAAGCGATTTGGAATCGGCCATTAGAATACCTCCTTGAAAATCGTAACAAATTGTAACACGTTGTAATCGAATTGTCAACTTTATAAACGCGCATTTCTCTTGTGAAACTGCACAAATTGCGCCTCTAACAATTCGTATCCGAAGCAGAAAGAAAGGCCCCTCTCCAAAAGACGGGCCTTTTTGGTAAAAGCTGTTAGCCGAGATAAGCTGTTAGCTGTTAGCTGTTAGTCAGGCACTACCAGTCTAAAGCGAACAGCATGACACATTGGCTGGTTGTCAGCGGTTTGTCTTGTGCGGCGAACCCAAAGCGCAGAGCGAATCGTTAAGCACCACAAAGCTAACAGCTAAAAGCTAAGAGCTAAGAGCTAAAAATCACACACCCAGGTAGTAGCGCACCAGCTCCTGCAACAGCTCGTCCCGGTCCAGCTTGCGGATGAGGGAGCGAGCGTTGTTGTAGTTGGTGATGTAGGTGGGGTCTTCGGAGAGGATGTACCCGACGATCTGGTTGATGGGGTTGTAGCCCTTTTCCTGCAAAGCGGCGTAAACCATGGACAAAATCTGGCGGTTTTCCCACTCCTCGGTACGGGATATATCGAACCGCCGGGTATAATCGATATCAGACATGAGAAAAAACCTCCAGTGCAGCGGGATATTTGAGGGAACACATATATTGTACCTCAAAACGCGGCAAAAGTAAAGGGGGAGGCCGGGAAAAAGTGAGGGAAACCCCTCCGCCACCGCCTAAAGGCGGCGGCCCTCCTCCGCCGTCAAGCGGCACTTCCGCTTCGCTCCCTGCCCTTTCAGGGGAGGCAAGAGGGGCGGTCAGATAAGGGAAAGAGCGGTTCTTCTTGGAAAAGTTGTGCTATATTTGGACGAAGTTGCTGACAAAAAATGAAAAAATCTCCTCCAAAGCTGCGGCAGCTCCCGCAGGGGGAAGCTGCCGCAGTCAGGTTCCTGGGGCTGGGATTACAGACGGGTGGGAACGTGCCAGATGTTGTTGGCGTAGTCCCGGACGGAGCGGTCGGCGGCGAAGTGGCCGGACTTGGCGATGTTGGTCAGGGAAATCTGGTTCCAGCGCTTCTGGTCGCCGTAAACGTCCACCAGCAGGTTCATGGTGTGACGATAGCTCTCGTAGTCCGCCAGCAGCATATAGTCATCAGCGGTGTAGCCCTGGCCGAAGAGCAGGCTGTTGGAGATGTCCTGATAGCTCTTGCCGTCGGCAAAGGTGCCGTTCATCTGGGCGATGATACGCTGAATGGTGGGGTTGGCGTTGTAATACTCGTAGGAGTTGTACCCGACGGCCCGCTTGCTGGCCACTTCCTCGGCGGTCAGGCCGAAGATGAAGATGTTGTCGTCGCCCAGCAGCTGGTGCATTTCCACGTTGGCGCCGTCCTCGGTGCCGATGGTCAGGGCGCCGTTCATCATAAACTTCATGTTGCCGGTGCCGGAAGCTTCCTTGCCGGCAGTGGAGATCTGCTGGGAGATTTCGGTGGCAGGCATCATCTTCTCCGCCAGGGAGACCCGGTAGTTCTCCAGGAAGAACACCTGAAGCTGATCCTTGCAGCGGGGGTCGTTGTTGACGGTGTAGGCCAGGGAGTTGATCAGCTCGATGATGCGCTTGGCCATATAGTAGCCGGGCGCGGCTTTGGCGGCGAAGAGGAAGGTGTGGGGCCGGATGGTCTTGCCGTCCTGGATCTCCTGATAGAGGTGGATGATGTTCATCACGTTGAGCAGCTGACGCTTGTACTCGTGCAGACGCTTGGACTGCACGTCGAAGATGGCGTCGGTGTTCAGGGTGATGCCGTAATCCTGCTTGATATACTGGGCGAAGGCGGCCTTGTTGGCGGTCTTGATTTTGGGCAGCCGGTCCAGCGTGGAGGCGTCGTCCCGGGCCTTGAGGATGTTCTCCAGCTCGTCGGGGTAGAGCAGATAGCGGTCGTTGCCGTTGATTTCGCAAATCAGGTTGTGCAGCTCCGGGTTGATTTCCGCCAGCCAGCGGCGGTGGTCCACGCCGTTGGTCACGTTGGTGAACTTGTTGGGGGTGCGCAGCCAGGCGGTGTGGAACACGTCGTCCTTCAAAATCTGGGAGTGCAGGGCCGCCACGCCGTTGACGGCGAAGCAGGTGGCCACGCACAGGTTGGCCATACGCACGTCGCCGTCCCAGACGATGGCCAGCTCCTGGGCCTTATTCTCGTCCCCGTGGAAGAAGTCCCGAACCCGGTGCAGGTAGCGCTCGTTGATTTCGCAGATAATCTGCCAGCAGCGGGGTACCAGAGACTCCACCAGCGCCTGGGGCCAATGCTCCAGCGCCTCGGCCAGAACGGTGTGGTTGGTGTAGGCCACGGTCTTGCAGACGATGTCCCAGGCCTCGTCCCAGCCGAAGTAATGCTCGTCCATGAGAATCCGCATCAGTTCGGGGATGACCAGGGTGGGATGGGTGTCGTTGATTTGGATGACGTGCTTCTCCGCGAAATTGGACAAAGTGCCGTACTGGGCCAGGTGCTTGCGCACGATGGACTGGACGGTGGCGGAGACAAAGAAGTACTGCTGTTTCAGGCGCAGACTCTTGCCCTCATAGTGGTTGTCGGCGGGATAAAGCACCTTGGCGATGACCTCGGCGTTGGCGGCGCTCTCCACGGCCTTCAGGTAGTCGCCGGAGGAGTAGTAGGACATATCCACCGGGGCGGGAGACTTGGCATCCCACAGGCGCAGGGTGTTGACGTGGTCGGTGCCGTAACCGGCGATGTTCATGTCCATAGGCACGGCCATGACCTCGGTGCCGCCGATATAGTCCACCTTGAAGTGGCCCAGGTCGTCCACAGACTGCACAACCGTGCCGCCGAAGCGGACGGTCTCCACCTCGTCCCGCTTGGGAACCAGCCAGGCGTCGCCCATGTCCAGCCAGTCGTCGGACAGCTCGATCTGCTTGCCGTCCACGATTTTCTGCTTGAAGATGCCCAGCTGGTAGCAGATGGAATAGCCGGTGGCAGGGATGTCCAGCGTGGCCATGGAGTCCATATAGCAGGCGGCCAGGCGGCCCAGGCCGCCGTTGCCCAGACCGGCGTCCGGCTCCAGCTCGAAGATTTCGGCGTGGTCGAAGCCCATCTCGTCGATGGCGTCTTTCAGTTCGTCCAGGATGCCCAGGTTGTAGGCGTTTTTCATCAGGGAGCGGCCGACAAGGAACTCCATGGAGAGGTAATGAACCTCCCGGGCGTTGGACTTCCGGGTGACCTCTTTGGTCTCGATGTGGTTGGCGGACATGATGTCCCGCAGGACCATGGCGCAGGCTTTGAACATATGCACTTTGGACGCCTCTTTGATGGTGCGGCCAAAGTTGCGGCGCAGCTTGCCCTCAACCAGGGAGCAAAGCTCATATTTGGAATATTCGCGCATAAAAAATTCCTCCGATACTTCAAATGACAGAAGGTAAGTTTACAATTTGTTTGCGTTTCAGCCCAAAAGGGGCTGCTACCCGTCATTTTAACATGAGGTGGGTGTTCTGTCAATCTTTGCGCCGCCAAAAGCCGGTTCCGAAGCGCAGAAAAAGGGAGCGCCTTTTCGACGCTCCCTTGTGGAAAATTACAGTTTTTCTGGAAATTTGGGGTTATTCGGCGCTGATTTTCTCGTAAATGGACAGGTACTCCTTGGCGGACTTATCCCAGCTGAAATCGGTGGTCATGCCGCGCTTCATAAGGGCGGTCCAGGCGTCCTTGTCGGAGAAGTACAGATCCACAGCCCGGTTGATGGCGTTGAGCATATCATCGGCGTTGATGTTGCCGAAGGTGAAGCCCAAGCCCTCGCCGGTTTCGGGGTTGTAGGAGGGGACGGAATCCTTCAGGCCGCCGGTGAGACGAACCACGGGGATGGTGCCGAACCGCATGGCGAACATCTGGGTCAGGCCGCAGGGCTCCGCCACGGAGGGCATGAGCATGATGTCCGCACCGGCGTAAATCCGGGTGGACAGGGCGGCGGCGTACTTGATGTTGGCGGAGACCCGGCCAGGGTACTGCTTGGCGGCGTTGCGGAAGAACTCCTCGAAGCCCCACTCGCCGGTACCCAGCACCACGAACTGCACGTCCTGCTCCATGATGCGGTGGAAGACGTTGGTAATCAGGCCGTAGCCCTTGTGACCCACCAGACGGGAGATGCAGGCGATGATGGGTACGTCGGGGTCGACGTTCAGGCCCAACTCCTTCTGCAACGCGGCCTTGCACTCGGCCTTGCCGGCCAGGTCGTCGGGGGTGTAGTTGGCGGTGATGATGGTGTCGGTGGCGGGGTCGTTTGCCACCATGTCCAGTCCGTTCAGGATACCGGCCATCTTGTAGTAGTTGTCGGTGACGACGCCTTCCAGCCCGTGGGCGTAGAAGCTGTATTGCAGCTCGTTGGCGTAGGTGGGGGAGACGGTGGTGACGTAATCGGAGGCGTAGATGGCGCCCTTCATCAGGTTCACGTCGCCGTAGTAGCTCAGCAGCTTCTCGTTGAAGTGGCTGGAGTCCAGACCAAAGACATCCTCCATGATGGAGCGGCCGAAGCGGCCCTGATACTCGATGTTGTGGATGGTGTAGACGCTCTTGGCGTTGGCCAGTTGGGGAACGACCTTCTTGCTGTCGTTCAGGTAGATAGGCACCAGGGCGGTCTCCCAGTCGTTGGCATGGATGATGTCGGGGGCCCAGTCGATTTGCGCGGGAACCTCTACGCAGGCTTTGGAGAAGTAAGCGAAGCGCTCGCCGTCGTCATAGTGACCATAGAGGCCGTTGCGCTTGAAGTAGGTCTCGTTGTCCACAAAGTAGTAGGTTACGCCGCCCCGGTCCAGCTGGAACAGGCCGCAGTAGGAGGAGCGCCAGCCCAGACGGAAATAGAAATACTTGACGAAGGTCATCTGGCTGCGCCACTGGTCGCCGATGCCGGCGTACAGGGGCAGGATGACGCGCACGTCGTTGTCCATAGCGGCCAGAGCGGGCGGCAGAGAGGCGGCCACGTCAGCCAAGCCGCCGGTCTTGATGAAGGGGGCGACTTCCGAGGCTACGAAAAAGATTTTCATGGTATATGCCTTCCTTTCGCTAATAACTGAGAATGGTTACGGTTGCACAAGGGCAAAGCAGGAGCCGACTTGCGCCGGCCCCTGGCAGAGCGGGAGAGAACAGCGCCTAAATGGGAGAATTTAGACCTTTCTGTTCTTGGCGATCAGCTGCGGATAGCTCAGGTGCGCGGCCGTCAGGGAGTTGGCGGAGAAGGAGACGCCCTTGTCGGCGATGACGTAGTTGAGACTGGCGTTCTCGCCCACGGAGCAGTCCTTCATCAGGATGGAGTTCTTGACCACGGCGCCTTTGCCGATTTTGACGTTGCGGAAGATGATGGAGTTCTCCACAGTACCCTCAATGATGCAGCCATCGGCGATGAAGGAGTTCTTCACCGCGCTGTCGGGGGAATAGTAGGTGGAGGCGTCAGTGCGGTCCTTGGAGTAGATGGGGCGCTCCGGCGCAAACAGGTCGGCCACGACCTCAGGCTTCAGCAGGTCCATAGAACGGGCGAAGTAAGCGGTAACGGAGGTCAGGCGGGCGGCGTAGTTGTCGAAGATGTAGGGGACGATCTTCAGCTTATCCTTGTTGGGGATGAGTACGTGGCGGGAGAGGGAGTACTGGTTGCGGGCGGCGCAGTCCTTGACGCTGCGGCTCAGGAACGCCTTGGACATGATGTAGATGTTCAGGCACTCCAGGCCCACGGCCTCGTCGGGGTTGCGGAGTACGTCCACCTTGCCGTCCTCCAGGGGGACGATGTAGGTGGTGCAGGAGGGCTTGCCGGAATAGTTGTGGGTGCAGATGGGGGTCACGTCCGCGCCGGAGGCCAGATGCGCCTCAAAGGCTGCGGCCAGGTCGATGTTGGCGGCCAGGTCGCCGTCGGCCAGCAGGACGTATTCCTGACGGATGTCGTCCACATAGCTGCCCAGGTTGGCCAGGGCTTCCATGCGGCCCCGGGGGTTGCCGGAACCGGCCTTCTGGGAGAAGGGAGGCAGCAGCCGCAGGCCGCCGCGTTTCCGGGTCAGATCCCAATCCTTACCGGACTCCACGTGGTCCAGCAGGGACTGGTAGTTCTCCTCCAGCACCAGGCCCACGTCGATGATACCGGCGTTGGTGCAGTTGGAGAGCATAAAGTCGATCATACGATAGCGTCCGCCATAGGGAACGGAGGACATGGAGCGGATCTCGGTCAGCGCCCCCAAATCATATTCAGCCTGATTGGTGAAAATAATGGCATGGAGATTGTTAAGCATTATTTGTCACCGCCTTTCTTAGTTTCAGGATAGAGCATGGCGCCGGCCTCGATTTCAGCGCCGGGGGCGATGTTGACGCCCTTGCCGACAACGGCGACTTTCTTGTTGGGGTCGTCATAGACCTGGTCGGAGCCGACGTGGGCGCCCGCGCCGATGACGGCGTCCTCAGCGATGATGGCATATTCCACCACAGCGCCGGGCTTGATGACTGCGCCGGGCATGATCATGGAGTAGCGGATGACAGCGCCGTTGCCCACCTGGACGGAGTCGGAGATGATGGAGTTTTCCACATCTCCGTCGATGGTGCAGCCTGCGGAGATGAAGGAGTGTTTCAGGGTAGCGTGAGGCAGGACGAGATGAGGCGGACGGATGGGGTTCCGGGCGAACAGGGGCCACTCCTTGTCGTAGACGTTCAGGTCGCCGTTGGGATCCAGAATGTCCATGTTGGCGTCCCAAAGGGAGTTGATGGTACCCACGTCTTTCCAGTAGCCGTTGAACCGGTAGACCATCATCTTTTCCCCGGCGTTGAGCATATTGGGGATGATGTTCTTGCCGAAGTCGTTGGAGGAATCGGGGTCGGCCTCGTCCTCAATGAGGTACTGGCGCAGTTTGCTCCAGGTGAAGCAATAAACGCCCATGGAGGCCAGGTTGCTCTTGGGATGAGCGGGCTTCTCCTCGAACTCGTAGATGGTGTCGTCGTCGTTGACGTTCATGATGCCGAAGCGCTTGGCCTCTTCCATGGTGACGGTCAGGACGGAGATAGTGGCGGCGGCGTTGTTGGCCTTGTGGACGGCCAGCATCTCGGTGTAGTCCATCTTGGAGATGTTGTCGCCGGAGAGGACGATGACATACTCAGGGTCATACTGGTCGATAAATCCGATGTTCTGATAGATGGCGTTAGCAGTGCCGGCATACCAGGAGCCATCGCCGCCGGACGTGGAGTAGGGGGCCAGGGAGTGCAGACCGCCGTTGGCGCGGTCCAGATCCCAGGGTTCGCCATTGCCCAGGTAGACGTTCAGTTCCAGGGGCTGATACTGGGTCAGGACGCCGACGGTGTCGATGCCTGAGTTGACGCAGTTAGACAGCGGGAAGTCGATGATACGGTACTTGCCGCCGAAGGGGACGGCAGGTTTGGCCACGTTCTGGGTCAGCGCGTATAAACGGCTGCCCTGACCGCCTGCTAACAGCATGGCCACACATTCCTTTTTCATGGGTCAGTTCACCTCAACACATAATTTACTCTCTTAGAAGTGCTGACGGCATTCCCGCCGCGTCCAGGCGGCTGGTTCCCCACAGGTTGTCCGGCTGTCGCTCCCTGCCACTGCGCCAAAGCGCTGCGATGGGCCGGAGTCTGCGCGGAACACCCCTCCCGGATCGGCTGGAGTGTTATCAGTACCTCTAAATTGTTTTATCTGGTTATCCCTTTTACGCAGCCTTATGAGCATTTTAGCTATTAGCTATTAGCTTTTAGCCATTAGCTTCGTGGTTCTTGGCATTACTTGCTGCGTTTACCGTTTGTATGACTTTACAAACGGGTGGTTTCGCTCTCAGCTTCCTTTTTAGCTGTTTGCTTTAAACTGGCAGCACCTGACTAACAGCTAACAGCTAACGGCTAATAGCTTATCACAACGCGGCTGATTCAAAGGGATAGTCAGATTGTTTTATGTAACGGCAAAGCGCCGAATTACATCAAAGTTGGGTCATAGGGCGGTGGTGAAAATGGGGCTGCGCCCGCTGGGGCTGCCGGTGGACGCACCGCAGCACCACGGCGGTCATGGGCGGCAGAGAGAGCAGGAGGCCGGAACCGCCGGGGCCGCAGCTCTGCACAGAACGCATCCCCTGGGCGCTGCTGATTTGCCCCTGGCCGCCATAGGCCGCGTCGTCGGTGGAAAAGACCACTTCGTAAGCGCCGCCGCAGGGGATGCTGATGCGGTGGCGGGACTGTTCCTGGGTGGCGGAGAAGTTGGCGGCGACGTAGTAGTCGCAGCCGTCGTGTCCCTGCCGGACGTAGACCATCAGCTGATCCCGCGCCCCGGTTTTAATCACCCGGAAGCTCTCGTCGGCGTCCCGCTCCCACAGGGCGGGGGTGGAGAGATAGAAGTTGTTGGCCTCCCGGAAAAAGCGCTGCTGCTTCTGGTAGGTGTCGTACTGGAGCAGGTGCCAGTCCAGAGACTGGAGGCAGTTCCAGGAGTTGCGCTGGCCGAACTCAGTACCCATCATGGTCAGCTTGCTGCCCGGCTGGGTCAGGAAAAAGAGGTAGAAGGCCCGCACCTGGGCGAACTGGGTGTGGTCGTCCCCCTGCATCCGGGCGACCAGAGAGGGCCGGGGCGCGGCAAACAAATCGTGAGAGAGGGGGAGGACGCTGGTGGAGGAGGGCCGCTTCGCCACGGAGAAGATGGAGCAGGTCTGGGCGGGGTCGGTCAGCCGGGCCAGCATCTTTTCCACCCATTCGGTGTTCCAGCAGTGGTCGAAGCCGGTCAGCTCCTGGGGTTCCCCGGCGTAGGTGGTCACAAAGGGGAAGCGCTCGTGGATTTCCCGGTTCATATGGCTGATGAACCCGGCGGCCTCGGCGGGGGTTCCGGTGAAGTGGAACCCGTCCACGTGGTATTTCTCCAGCCAGAAGAAGGCGGCGGAAATCAGGAAGTTCTCCACCTCCGGCTTGGACAGGTCAAATTCGCAGACCCGGCTGGCCAGCTCCTCCTCGGAGTCGATGGGGGTCAGGGAGAATTTGGGGGAGCGGCCCGCCTGGGTGCCCTGCCGGTAACGGGGGAGCATATCCTTTTGCTCCTCGGTCTTGGGGGCGGGGATCAGGTCGGGCATCCCATAGCAGGGGGTGCCGTCGAACCGGTAGAGGGCGAAGTGGTCTTTGGGGAAGCCGGTGGAGACGCCGTCCAGCACCACGCTGACCCCCGCCTGGTGGAGCTGATCCACCAGATACATAAAATCGGTGGGGGTGCCGAAGCGGGAGGTGACGGCATAGTAGCCGGTCAGCTGGTAGCCCAGGCTCTCGTCCAGGGGGTGTTCCGCCACAGGGAGGAACTTGACCCCGGTGAAGCCCATTTCCTTCACGTAGGGGACGAGATATTCCGCGATGGTACGGTAGTTCAGTACCTGACCGTCCCCGGTGCGCCGCCAGGAACCCAGGTGGACTTCGTAGAGGTTGATGGGGGCGGTTTTTCCGTCCCGCACCCGCTGATCCCGGTAGCGGAGCCAGCCCTCGTCTCCCCATTGGTAGCCCTCCAGGTCGTAGAGCTTGGAGGCGGTGCCGGGACGGGTCTCGGCGTGGAAGGCGTAGGGGTCGGCTTTTTTCAGCAGGGACCCCTCCGCCGTGTGGATGGCGTACTGATAGCGGTCATATTGGGCCAGGCCGGGGATGAACAGCGACCACAGGCCGCCCGCCTCCCGTACCATGGGGTGGCTCTCCGGCTGCCAGCCGTTGAAGTCCCCGATGACGGAGACCCCCTGCGCCGCCGGCGCCCAGACGCGAAAACGCCAGCCCTCGCAGCCGTTTTCCCGGACCGGATGGCTCCCCATGAAATCGTAGCAATTGTAACAACCAGGGGATGAAAGAGCGGATTTTTCGGCGGCAGGCGAGGCAGAAGGTTTCAGATTCATTGAGAAATCTCCTAAAGCGTTTTTATAAAAAGAGAAAGGTTGCGAACTGGAATAATGTCAAAAGAGCAAAAAAAGAAGGGAATATCTTTGTTGAAATTATACAATACGAATTGGAAAGTGTCAAGCGCTATTCGGTATGTTCTCCTTAAAAAAAGGGAAAAGTTATTTGTGAAACCGGAATATGCGCCGATGGAAGGGGGAAAACGACCCCCGCGTTGCCGAACCGGGACGCGGAACAGGCAACAAAAAGGGAGCGCTGCGGAATGAATCGCCGCAATGCTCCCGGAAAAGGAATTGACATTTTTCAGTTTTGCGGGTATACTAAAAAACAGAACAAGGGTGCTGCCCGGCAACGGTCAGCCCCGCGTGAGAGTTACAGAAGTAACCGCCACAGTTGGGATCTGGGGGCGGTTACTTCTTTTTATGATAGTAGATTGTCAGGAACAATCCACACAGGCCGATGATAACCAAACAGAATTCGTAAAATTCCGAAGTCGTCATAGGGCAGCCCCCCCTTTCGTTCAAGCAGGGGGCAAAGAAGCTGCCCCCGCAGAGGGGGCCAACCGCCACCGTATTGGGCAGCGCCCTGGCTCTCCGAAGAAAACCACTAATAAAATACCATAAATTTCCTTGTAATGCAACAAAAATGTCGAAAAAGCGGAAAAAACAAGCACATGGAAAAGAACAAGACGCACCCTCGCGGGTGCGCCTTGCGCTTCAGTTGCTGTGTGCTGTCAAGTTGAACCGACGGTTCAACAGCCGCACTTGCGGCCGCTGGCCTCGAAGGACGCACATTCCGTGCAGTCGCAGCTCTTGGGGCGCTCGTCGCCGCAGCAGCCCACCTTGATAGTGTTCAGAGTGCAGTAATCCCTGCTGCCCGCGTGATAGGCGCAGGACGCCACGTTGCACTCGATGCTGTGATTGATCTTGTCCATACCTTGGTTCCTCCTTCTTGGGTTGGGTACACCGTCAGTATGGACGATTGGGCGGATTTTATGCAAATTTATCATTCATTTCAGATTATTCCTTTTACTCAGCAATGTGCCAGAAACCCCTCCGCCGTCAAGCGGCACTTCCGCTTCGCTCCCTGCCCTTTCAGGGGAGGCAAGAGAGGCGGTCAGTTAGGGAATGGTAGTTCTCTGTGGAAAACTGACACTATATTGGCCCAAATAGCCAGTATTTATAGCTTTTTCGGGGCAAATTCCCCCGCCAGGGGCAGCGACGCCTGGGCCAGGGCGATGTATTCCTTTGTGTTGGCTCTGGTGTGGGCCTGCTCCGCCTCGGTGGTAGGGCGGATGAGCTTGGCGGGAACCCCCATGACCAGCCAGCCGTCGGGGACAACCATGTTCCCCGTGACCAGAGCGTCGGCGCCGACGATGCAGTTCCTGCCGACCACGCAGCCGGAGAGCAGCGTGGCCCCCATGCCCACCAGGGAGTTGTCCCCCACGGTGCAGCTGTGGACGATGGCCCCGTGGCCCAGTACGCAGCCCGCGCCCACCTGGACCGGCGCGCCGGTGTCGCAGTGGAGAATACAGCCGTCCTGGACGTTGGTGCCTTCCCCCACGGTGATGGCGTCGGTGTCCCCCCGGAGAATTGCGCCGTACCAGAGGTTTACGTCTTTGTCACAGCGGACTTTGCCGGTGACGACGGCGGTCTCCGCCGCCCGGACGGTGGGGTGGAGCCAGGGCGCTGCGCCGCGAAAGGGTTTTAGAATCATCGTGAAGTCCTCCTGTGGTTGTAGTATGACTATCATACCGTAAAACGCAGGAAAAGGCAAGGCGGGGCAATGAGCAATTAGCAATGGGAAATGGGAAAACCCCTCCGTCACGGCTTGTGCCGTGCCACGGCAGGTTGTCAATCAAGTGCAACACTATTTTCTTGGAAAAATACCTCAT
>JAJQBR010000006.1 GCA_021203185.1 Clostridiales bacterium | reverse complement strand
TAGTTGTTAGTTGTCGCTCAAAAATCGGAGGGATTATGCGAACACATAAGGAACTGCTGGTTTGGCAGAAATCTATGTTGCTTGTAGAGGAAATATATCGTTTGGTCAAAAGACTTCCCAAAGAGGAAACTTACGCGCTGTCTGACCAAATGCGGCGGGCGGCGGTGTCGATTCCCTCTAACATAGCTGAGGGGAATGCCCGCAACTCACCAAAAGAATTTCAACACTTTTTATATATTTCACTCGGTTCAGCAGCAGAATTGGAGACATAACTGCTTATTTGCCAGCGGTTGGGATATATCAACCGGAAAGACGTTGAATGCGTAACAGATCAATGCACAGAAGTGATTAAAATGCTCCGTTCGCTTCTCCAAGTGGTTGAGGTATCGCACAGCGGAGCTAACAGCTAAGAGCTAATGGCTATTAGCTAAACAAAAGGAGGTTCGGCATATGCTGTCTGTGACAAAATTCTGGGTGTGGCTGTCCACCGTCTGTGAGCCGGAAGCCGCCTGGCGGGTCTACCGCCACTTCGGGTCGCCGGAGACAGCCTATTTTGCCGACGCGGACGACTACCAAGCCGTGGAGGGACTGTCGGCCCAGCAAATCGCCCGGTTGGAGGACAAATCCGCCGCCTTCCATCGGGTAGAGCAGATTCTGGCGGACTGTGACCGGCTGGGCGCGCATATTTCCACCTGGCAGGACGCAGATTATCCCGAGCGGCTGCGGAATATCTACACGCCGCCCATGGTACTCTACTTTCTGGGGAAGCCTTTGCGCCTGGAGGAAGAGTGCGCCGTCGCAATGGCCGGTTCCCGCCGCTGCTCCGCCTATGGCCGTTCCATGGCGGAGAAGTTTTCCCACGACCTGACCCAGCAGGGCGCGCTGGTGGTGACAGGCATGGCCTCCGGCTGCGACGAAGCGGCGCTGATTGGCGCAATGCGGGCAGGCGGCCCGGTGGCCGCGCTGCTCCCCGGCGGGGTGGACGTACCCTTTGAGGACAGCGCCTATTACCGTCAGCTCTACCGAGACGTGGCCTCTCTGGGTACCCTCATCAGCACCTACCCGCCGGGAACGGACAACGACCACGCCCACTTCCGGTTCCGCAACCCGGTACTCACCGGCCTGTCCGTAATCACCCTCTGCATCGAGGCCCCTGCCCGCAGCGGGGTGCTGCAAGTGGCAGCCTGCGCCCAGGAGCAGCAGCGGACTGTGTACACCATCCCGGCCAACCTGACCTCCGCCTCCGCCGCAGGTACCAACGCCCTGCTCTGCGGCGGGCTGGCTCTGCCGGTGCTGTCGGCGGAGGATTTGCTGCTGCCCTACCGGGAAAGCTATGTCCGGCTGAACCCCATCCCTTCGGCGGCGCCAAACCCAAAAACGCCGCCAAAGCCTGCGGCCCCTGCGCCGGAAAAAAGGGAGGCCCCTTCCACACCCGAAGCGGCAAAAACAGCCGCTCCCAGGGCGGAAGTTCCTCCGGTGGCAGAAAAAAAGGTTGACAGCGGCGAAAACTCAGATTATATTGACTTACGGAAAAGCCGTTCTACCTTTACAGACGACGAGCAGGCGGTGCTTTTGGCCCTTCAATCCGGGGAAAAATCCGCCGAGGAGCTGACCGCCGAGACCGGCGTCCCCTCCTCCCGCATCCTGGCGGCTCTGACCCTGCTGACCCTGCGGGGCCATGTGGAGGAGTTGTCCGGGGCCCGGTTCAAAACCGGGCTGCGGGTGAAATAGCCGCCGCTGCACTTCAATTCGTTGGAGGAATCTTCTTTATGGCAAAAACCGATCTGGTGATCGTAGAATCACCGGCAAAGGCAAAAACGATTGGCCGATACCTCGGCCCCAACTATACTGTCATCGCCTCCATGGGCCACATCCGCGACCTGCCCAAAAGCAAACTGGGGGTGGACATCGAGGCCGACTTCCAGCCCGACTACCAGCCCATCAAGGGCAAAGAGGACGTCATCAAGAGCCTGCAAAAAGCCGCCAAGAACAGCAACCGGGTCTACCTGGCAACCGACCCGGACCGGGAGGGGGAGGCCATCTCCTGGCACCTGAAAGAGCTGCTGAAGTTGCCCGACGACCGGACTTATCGCGTCACCTTTAACGAGATCACCAAAACCGTGGTCAACGAGTCCATCGCCGCCCCCCGAGCCATCGACCAGGACCTGGTGGACGCCCAGCAGGCCCGGCGCATTTTGGACCGCATCGTGGGCTATCAGCTCTCCCCCCTGCTGTGGCGAAAAATTCGCCGGGGGCTTTCCGCCGGGCGGGTTCAGTCTGTGGCCACCCGACTGGTGGTGGATCGGGAGAACGAAATCCGCGCCTTCGTCCCCCAGGAATACTGGTCCCTGGACGTGCGGCTGGAGCGCATCGCCCCCCAGGTGGGATCCTTCCTGGCCCATTACCACGGGGAGGGCAAAAAGAAGGCCGAGCTGCCCAACGAGGCGGCGGTGGACGCCATTCTGGCCGATGTGGCGGTGAACCCCTTTGTGGTCACCGGCGTGCGCAAGGGGGAGAAGCAGCGCCAGCCCGCGCCCCCCTTCACCACCTCTACCCTCCAGCAGGAGGCCAGCCGCAAGCTGGGCATGACGCCCCGGCGCACTATGTCCATCGCCCAGCAGCTCTATGAGGGCGTGGACATCGAGGGAGAGGGCGCTGTGGGCCTCATCACCTATATGCGTACCGACTCCCTGCGCCTGTCTGTGGAAGCCACCGACAGCGCCCGCTCCTTCATCCGCGCCCGCTACGGCGCAGCCTACGTCCCCGCCAGCACCCGGGTTTACAAGGCCAAGGCCAACGCCCAGGATGCCCACGAGGCCATTCGCCCCACCAACGTGGAGCTGGCCCCCGATGTAGTGCGCAAGAGTCTGACCCCCGACCAGTATAAGCTCTACCGGCTGATTTGGAGCCGGTTCCTGGCCTGCCAGATGTCCAACGCCGTGTTCGACACCGTCTCCATCGACGTGACCAGCGGCACCCACCTGTTCCGGGCCAGCCACCAGAGCATGAAGTTCTCCGGCTTCACCGCCGTCTATGTGGAGAGCAAGGAGGAGGGGGAGGAGGCCGTAGGTTCCCCCCTGCCCGACCTGGCCGAGGGCGAGACCGTCCGAAAGACTGCGGAGGACAAGGTTCAGCACTTCACCCAGCCGCCACCCCGGTTCACCGAGGCTACCCTCATCAAGCTGCTGGAGGAGCGGGGCATTGGCCGTCCCTCCACCTATGCTCCCACCGTCTCCACCATCCAGGACCGCTATTACGTGGTCAAGGAGGGCCGCGCCCTCCGGCCCACCCCGTTGGGCGAAGTCGTCACTCAGCTGATGGAGGACAAATTCACCGACATCGTAGACCCCAACTTCACCGCCCGGATGGAAAGCGACCTGGACGAAGTGGAGCGGGGTAAGGAGGACTGGAAAGAACTTCTGCGCCGGTTCTACGCCGGGTTCCACGCCGAGATGGAGCAGGCGGAGAAGGACCTGGACGGAGAGCGCATTAAAATCCCCGACGAGGTCTCCGACGAGGTCTGTGAGGTCTGCGGCAGGCAAATGGTCATTAAAATCGGCAAATTTGGCCGGTTCCTTGCCTGTCCCGGCTACCCGGAGTGTACCTTCACCAAGCCCATCGTCATTGAAATGCCGGGCAAATGTCCCAAGTGCGGGGGGCGCATCCTGAAAAAGACCAGCCGCAACGGGTACACCTACTACGGCTGCGAGTACAACCGCTCCCCCAATGATAGTATGGTCTGCGACTTTATGACCTGGGACGTGCCGGTGAAGGAAAACTGCCCCATCTGCGGCCAGACCATGTTCAAAAAGTCCGGCAAAGGGGCCAAGAAGCCCTTCTGCATCAACGAAAAGTGCGAGAACTTCACCCCGGAGGAGCTGCGCCCCGGCTACCGCAAGCCAAAGGAAAAGACGGACGCCGTCTCTCAGGCGGCGGCGGAGGCTATCGCGGAGCCGTCCGCAGCGAAAACCGCTGACAAGAAAACGGCGGCGAAAAAGTCCGCCACCGCGAAGAAATCCACCACAAAGAAAACCGCCGCAAAAAAGGCGACCACCACGAAGGCCGCTGCAAAGAAGGCCCCGGCCAAGAAAGACCCGAACAAACCCAAGCGGGAGCTGACCGAGTCCCAGCGGGCGGCGCTGGAAAAGGGCTGGGCCATTCAGGCGGCCAAGCGGGAGGCCGCCAGGCAGCAAAAATCGGAGGAATAAATGGAACCTGTCGTCGTCATTGGCGCGGGGCTGGCGGGGTGCGAAGCCGCCTGGCAGCTGGCCAGGCGGGGCGTCCCCGTCACCCTGTACGAGATGAAGCCCCACAAGCAGACCCCTGCCCACAAAAGCCCGGACTTCGCGGAGCTGATCTGCTCCAACTCCTTCCGGGCCAACAACGTGGAGAACGCCGTGGGCCTGCTCAAGGAGGAAATGCGCCGCTGCGGGAGCCTCATCATGGCTCAGGCGGACGCCCACGCCGTCCCCGCCGGGGGCGCGCTGGCGGTGGACCGGTACGCCTTCTCCGGCGCGGTGACGCAGGCCATCCGCAGCCACCCCAACATCACCGTGGTGGAGCAGGAGGTCACCCAGCTGCCCCCGGAAGGGCAGGTGCTGGTGGCCAGCGGCCCTCTGACCTCCGACCCCCTGGCGGAGCATCTAGCCCGGCGGTTCCCCCAGCAGAACTATCTGCACTTTTTTGACGCGGTGGCCCCGCTGGTGTCCTTCGAGAGCATCGACATGGACAAAGCCTGGTTCGGCAGCCGCTACGACAAGGGTTCTGCCGACTACATCAACTGCCCCATGAGCCGGGAGGAGTACGACGCCTTCTGGCTGGCCCTGTGCCAGGCAGAGGAGGCCAAGCTCCACGGCTTCGAGGATCAGAAGGTCTTTGAGGGCTGTATGCCGGTGGAGGTCATGGGGAGGCGGGGACACGACACCCTCTGCTATGGCCCGCTGAAACCGGTGGGGCTGCCCGACCCCAAAACCGGGCGGGAGCCTTACGCCGTGGTGCAGCTGCGCAAGGACAACGCCCAGGGCAGCATTTATAACATGGTGGGCTTCCAGACCCACCTGACCTGGCCGGAACAGCGGCGGGTGTTCCGCATGATTCCCGGCCTGGAGAACGCCGAGTTCGTCCGCTACGGGGTCATGCACCGCAATACCTATCTGGATTCCCCCCGGCTGCTGAACCGCTATTATCAGGTGATGGACGAGTCTCGGCTGACCTTCGCCGGGCAGATGACCGGCGTGGAGGGATATGTGGAGTCCGCTGCCTCCGGCCTGCTGGCGGGGACGGAACTGGCCCATCGGATGCTGGGGCTGCCCCCGGTGGACTTCCCCCAGGAGACGGCGCTGGGCGCCCTGGCCCAGTACGTCAGCACCCCCTCCGCCGATTTCCAGCCCATGAACGTCAACTTTGGCATCATCCCGCCCCTGGGCCATAGGGTGCGAGGCGGCAAGCGGGCCAAAAATGCGGAGCTGGCCCGCCGGGCGCTGGAGGCGCTGGACGGGCTGACGCTGTGAAGGATGGATTCCGCCACATAACCGGTTGAAAGGATCCACCATAGAACAGACACCAGAGAAAAAAAGGAGGCCTTTTTCATGAACATCATCATCGACGCGATGGGCGGCGACCTTGCCCCTGCGGAACCCGTCCGGGGCGGACTGAAAGCCCATGAAGAACTGGGATGTGAGATCACCTTCGTCGGACAGGAGGACGCCATCCGCCAAGTGCTGGAGCAGGACGGCGTCAAGGAGCTGCCCCAGGGCGTCCACATTGTCAACGCCACCGAGGTGGTGGAAATCTGCGACGACCCCTCCACCGCCTGGCGCAAAAAGAAGGATTCTTCCCTGACGGTGGGGCTGAAATTGCTCCGGGACGACGGGGCGGACGCCTTTATTTCCGCCGGTTCCACCGGCGCCCTTTTGAGCGCGGGAACGCTGCTGGTCAAGCGCATCCCCGGCATCAAGCGGGCGGCGGTGGCACCAGTGGTGCCCACCAGCAAGGACAACGCCGTCCTCATCGACGCGGGGGCCAACGCCGAGTGTACCCCGGAGTATATGCTGCAATTCGCCTACATGGGCAGCTTTTACGCGGAAAAGGTGCTGGGCAAGCCCAACCCCAAGGTAGGTCTGCTGAACATCGGCACTGAACCCAGCAAGGGCAGCGAGCTGTATAAGGAGGTTCACGACCTGCTCCAGAAGGCCGGGGACGCCGGGCGCATCAATTTCGTGGGCAACGTGGAGCCGACGAACCTGGCCAGCAAAGACGCCTGCGACGTGCTGGTGGCGGACGGCTTTGTGGGCAACATCATGCTCAAGGCCATGGAGGGAACGGCCAACTTCATTGTGGACGCGCTGAAGGACCTCTATATGACCAACCTGAAAACCAAGGCCAGCTACCTGCTGCTGCGGGGCAGCATGGGCGGCTTCCGGGAGAAGCTGGACAGCCGCTCCACCGGCGGCACCGCCATGCTGGGCATCCAGAAGCCCGTCTTTAAGGCTCACGGCAACAGCGACGCCTACGCCTTTTTGAATGCCGTGCGGCAGGCCAAGCTCTTTGTGGAGGCCGACGTAAACCGCGCCATTGTGGAGAACATCGACCACATGGTTCTCGACACACCAAAACCAACCACTTGAGCAAAAAGAAGGGTGAATCCATGAAAACACTGGAAGAAAAGCTGGGTTATCACTTTCGGGATCCCTCCCTGCTGGAGAACGCCCTGACCCACAGCTCCTACGCCAACGAGCATCATATGGGCAGTATCCACTCCAACGAGCGATTGGAGTTTTTGGGCGACTCGGTGCTGGGCATGGTGACAGCGGACAGCCTGTATCACACCTTTCCCGACCTGCCGGAGGGGGAGCTGACCCGGCTGCGGGCCAATCTGGTCTGCGAGGGGAGCCTGGCGATGGTGGCACGGCAACTGGATTTGGGCAGCTATTTGAAGTTGGGCAAGGGCGAAGCCGGCGGCGGCGGCGGGCAGCGGCCCTCCATTATCGCCGACGCGGTGGAAGCGGTGCTGGCGGCGGTCTATCTGGACGGCGGTATCAGCCAGGCCCGGCGCATTGTGCAGCGCTTTATCCTCAGCAACATCGACCAGGTGCAGGAGGCCAGCCGGGATCACAAGACCTACCTCCAGGAGCTGGTGCAGCGAAAAAGCGGCCAGAGCCTCAGCTACCGGCTGATTGGGGAATCCGGCCCGGATCACAACAAGACCTTCACCATGGAGGTGTTGCTGAACGGGGTCAGCGTGGGTTCCGGCAGCGGCAGAAGCAAAAAAGAGGCCGAGCAAATGGCCGCAAAGGCAGCCATCGCCCGACTGGAAGGAAAGTAGCTTTTCGCTATTAGCTGTTAGCCGTTAGCTATATGCTGCTGACGAAATACGAAGAGCAATAAAAATGACGCATTTAGAGGGGAAACACCGATGTATCCCTTTTAAATGCGTCATTTTTCATCATGCGAGTCGCAAGGGGGCACGGTGTAAGCCCTGACGTGTGGATTTGCTGAAAGGAGCGACATGGTTGAGTCAATGGGACGACCGTGAGAAGCAGCTGTTTCTGGCTAACAGCTAATGGCTAAGAGCTAATAGCTAATAGCTCACATCGCCTGACGGCCCTCCAGCGCCCGCATCAGCGTGGCGTCGTCGGCGTATTCCAAATGGCTGCCCATGGGAATGCCATAGGCCAGGCGGGTGATTTTCACCTGGAAGGGCTGGAGCAGCCGGGAGAGGTAATAGGCGGTGGTCTCCCCTTCTGTGTCCGGGTTGGTAGCCATAATGACCTCCTCCACGCTGCCTGCGGCCACCCGGCTGACCAGCTGGCTGATGTGCAGGTCGTCCGGCCCTACATGGTTCATGGGGGAGATGACCCCGTGGAGGACATGGTACACGCCGGTATACTCCCCGGCCCGCTCCATGGCTACCACGTCCTTGGGATCGGCCACCACGCAGATGGTACCCTTATCCCGCTTTGCGCTGGCACAGATGGCACAGGGGCCTTCCCCTTCGGTCAGGTTCTGGCACACCGGGCAATAGGAGATGGACTGCTTAGCGCCCACGATGGCATCGGCGAACGCCTGTGCCTCTCCTTCCGGCAGATTCAGCACGTAAAAGGCCAGCCGCTGGGCGCTTTTGGCGCCGATGCCGGGCAGCCGGGCGAACTGTTCCACTAATTTTTCCAGCGCAGGGGGGAAGTATTGCATGGGAAACTCCTTCAATTAGCAATTAGCAATGTGCAATTATGCGGGAAACCAGCCCCGATATTCGCCTTGTGGCGGAGCGGCGAAACTGTTTTTAGAAACGTTCCTGTAGGACACTTGGCTGCAAACCCGGTCATTGCTCATTGCTAATTGCACATTGCAAATTGATTACAGCACCGGGTCCACTTCGCGGGCGCAGAAGCCCGCCTGGGTCAGTGCGTTCAAAATCTTTTCTTTGTGGGCAATGCCGAAGGCTTCCAGCGTGACCCGCAGCTCCACGCCGCTCTGCCGGTTGATGTTGACGAACTGGTTATGTTCCAGCTTGATGATGTTGCCGTCCTCCCTGGCCAGGATGTCGGCCACCTGCAAAAGCTGACCCGGCTGGTCGGGCAGCAGCACCGAGAAGGTGAAGATGCGCCCCCGGAGGATCAGCCCGTGCTGAATGAGGGAGGACATGGTGATGATATCCATATTGCCGCCGGTCATGATAGGTACCACGTTCTGGCCCTGGATGCCCAGGTCTTTCAGGTGGTACAAGGCGGCCACGGACAGCAGACCGGCGTTCTCCACGATCATCTTGTGCTTTTCCGTCATGTCCAAAAAGGCGGAGACCAGCTCCTGGTCGTCGATGGTGATGATCTCGTCGATGTTTTGCTGGATGTAGGGGAACACCTTGTCGCCTGGGGTCTTGACGGCCACGCCGTCGGCGATGGTCTCGATGGTGGGGGTGGTGACGATTTTCCCGGCCTCCAGACAGGCCTTCATAGAGGCCGCGCCCACCGGCTCCACGCCGATGACCTTGACGCCGGGGTTCAGGATTTTGGCGTAGGTGGCTACGCCACTGGCCAGACCGCCGCCGCCGATGGGAACCAGAATCACGTTCACGTCGGGCAGGTCGCTGAAAATCTCGTAGGAGATGGTACCCTGCCCCGTGGCCACCCGCAGGTCGTTGAAGGGGTGAACGTAGGTCAGCCCCTGCTCCGCGCTGAGCCGGGAGGCTTCCTCGGCGGCATCGTCAAAGGTGGAGCCGTGGAGGATAACGTTGGCCCCGTAGCTCTTGGTGTTGTTGACCTTGATGAGGGGAGTGGTGGTGGGCATGACAATGGCAGCCGCCACACCCGCCTTCTGAGCGGCATAAGCCACGCCCTGAGCGTGGTTGCCTGCGCTGGCAGTGACCAGTCCCCGCTCCTTCTCCTCCTGGGAGAGGGTGGAGATGGTGTAATAGGCGCCGCGAATCTTGTACGCGCCGGTCACCTGCATATTTTCGGGCTTGAGGTAGACCTGGTTGCCCGTTTCGGCGGTGAAGTATTCGGAGTGAATCAGGTTGGTCTTGCGGATCACGCCGTGGAGTACCCGGCGGGCCTGTTTGAAGGAGTCGAGGGTCATCATAGTGCAGTTCGTCCTTTTGTCGTCAAATTTCATTTCATTGTATCCCTGATTCCGAAAAAAGTCAAGGCAGCGGCGAATCATTCGGCAAAATCTGCCGACCAGACAAAACGTAGGGACAACTCACAAAAAGCCATCTTCCGGTTCGCCGTTTTTCAGCGTTATTTTTTCAGAAATTTCTTCCTCTCCCGGCGCATCCTGTTATAATAATTCCTGAAGGACAATAGGAGAGAATGTTTATGGAACTTTTGGATATCGTTGACAAATATGGTCGGCCCACCGGCCTGACCGTTGACCGGGAGACCGCCCACCGGGAGGGCATCCGCCACCGCACCTCCCACGTCTGGCTGCTGCGCCGCCGGGGGGATACGGTGGAAATTTTGCTGCAAAAGCGCAGCCAGGAAAAGGACTCCTACCCCGGCTGCTACGACATCTCCAGCGCCGGACACATCCCCGCCGGAGTGGACTTTATCCCCTCCGCCCTGCGGGAGCTGAAAGAGGAACTGGGGCTGGACGCAACGCCGGAGGAACTGGTCTACTGCGGCCAGCGGCGGTTTTCCTGTCATTCGGTGTTTCATGACCGGCCCTTTTGGGACAACCAGATCAGCAACGTCTACGCCCTGTGGCGGGACGTGGAGCCGGAGGAGCTGACCCTGCAAAAATCCGAGGTGGAGGAAGTGCGATGGTTCCCCTTCCGGGACTGTCTGGCGGCGGTGAAATGCAACGGCATCCCCAGTTGCGTCTATGTGGAGGAATTGGAGTTGGTGGCCGCCGGAGCGGGGCTGACGAAGGAGATTTTGGGATAATTCGAGATAAAATGAACACCAGGGCGTTACCCAATGAGTTGGGCATGGCCCTGGTGTTTTTGCGTTCAAATATGGCCTTACAGCCGGGAAATGGCGATACCCGCCAGAATGATCACCACACCCAGCACCTTCCGCTTCCCCGGCCGCTCCTTCAAAATCAGCGCGCCAAAGAGGAAGATCCAGATGAAGCTGGTGGCCGTGATGCAGGGCAGCACCGACACCGGCACATAAATCAGCGCCACCTGGTTCAGCGCCAGGGAGAGGAACAGCAGCCCGTAGGAGATGATGACCCGCGGATTCAGGAATTTCCAGATGAAGCCCTTTTTTGCGGTGGTGTTGGCCTGCTGTTTCAGCAAAATCTGGCTGGAGGTGGAGAGGAACACTGCGATAAATGCCGCGCCGTAGCACACCGCCGGGGTGATAAAGTCAGCGTTCATCGGACATACTCACCACCATTCCAATGATAATCACAAGGATGCCCACCACCTGCCGGACGGTGATGGCCTCGTGGAAGATAACCACCGCCCACACGAAGATGAGCATATAGCTGATGCCTTTGCGCAGATAGGCCGTGGTCAGGGGCAGCCGCTCCAAAATCAGCTGCCACGCGACGGCGTAGCCCGCCAGAATCACCACCGCCGCGCAGAACCAGAACAGGTACATGGGCGACAGGAAGGGGTACTTCCCCCCCAGCTTGAGGAAGGGGGAAGTCAGGCTCTCGAAAAAGATGGCGATGATCGCCAGCGCATAGAGGTTGCGTTTTTTGTCCAAAAAATTGTCTAACAAGGGAATTTCCTTCTTTTATGTGGAAAATTGCTCACTGGCGACTAGCCGCTAACCACTAGCCACTAATCACTGAATCTTACTGACCAGAATCCGCAGCTTGCCGTTGGCGTCGCTAGGGATCTCCTCCATCCACTGGAACCGGAAGGCGAACTCATTCCGCAGGACAGCCCCCAGCTTTTCGGTGATGGTGGCCTCCACCGCAGCCTGCCGCTCCTCCGGCACACCGGGGTCCCGCACCATAAGGATGGTGATGTTTTCATAATCCTCCTGAATGACCCGGTACTGGATGACCTCTTTGATGTAGTTCATAATGACGGCCACGTTGCCCCACTCAGTCACATCGCCGTTTTTGTGGTGGATGACGTCGTTCATGCGGCCCTTTATCCGCTTGACAAACCGCAGACCCGCTTTGGTGTAAGTTTCCATGCTGTCGCCGGAGACATAGTTGATGATGGGCAGGTCGGTCTTGAACAGCGGCGTAATGACGGCGGGGCCGTCGTCGGCGGGGCCGCTCAGGTCGGCATTGTAGACGTTGACCACGTGGGTGTCGCTGTTCACCTGGTACTCGTCCCTGCCGGGGAGACGAACCACGCAGGATCCGGTCTCGCTCATGCCGTAGGCGTCCACCAGGCCGGGGCCAAAGACCTCGGTCAGCAGCTCGCGGGAGGCATCGTCCATCATCTCCCCGAAGGGGGTGTAGAACCTGGGCTGGTGGCAGGGCAGGTTGTTCTTCTTGGCGTAAGCCGCTACCCGCACCAGCACGTTTTTGTGGTTATAGAGGTAGTCGGGCTTGTAGTCGTTGATCTCCTGGAGCAGCTGCTCGCTGGTCAGGCGGTTCTTCAGCGCGTCGGACATCTGCTTGCGGCGCAGGATGCCGAACCGCTGCACCACGGAGTCCCGCTCCTTTACTGCCCCGTGGAGGCTGTTAGGGCGGCACATGGTCTTGCCCGTGAAGGGGTTGTACCCCGGCATGGACAGCACCCGCAGCCAATTGGCGGTCATCCAGGCGTTTTCCTGGGGGGAAACCAGAGTACGCAGCGGCGCGCCGGAGGAGCCGGAGGTGGGTGCGACGTGCCAGCTCTCATACTTTTTGGGGTTCGCGGCAGCTTCGCCGTCCATCCACTCTCGCAGCTCCGCCTTGGTCAGCACCGGGAACTTGTACAGGTCGGCGGCAGTCTGGTAGTCGCCGGGGACGGTGTCGCTGGCCACGAACCGGCTCCGATAGAAGGGAACCTCCCAGGCCCGCTGCATCAGCGTCTGGATCTTTTCGTTCTGGGTCTCCACCAGGCGCTTGTAGTCTTTGGCCCGGATGGGCTTGTTGTAGAGGGTGGTCAGGTCCCGCAGGGCGTAGACGTTCTCCAGCTTTCGGTCTGTGGCATAGCTCATGGACAGTTCTCCTTTGCGTATTATTTATGCGATAAATTACAACCAGCGTTTGATTTTCTTATAATTGCACATTGCTCATTGCACATTCAGGAAAATCCTTCCCAGACAGGGGGCTACGTTTTACGCCCAAATCAGTCCCCGTACCCCGTTTTCGGTGGAGACCTCCACCCGGAGCAGAGACTGGATGTTCTTCATCCGGCGGTTCAGTTCCTCCCGCGTGGGGGCGGAGACGATAAGGGCCAGCCGGGAAGTCTTGTCGGTGTGGCCCTCCCGGTTCTCCATACCCAGCCGCAGCTTGTCCAACTGGTTCCGGTGGACGTAGGGCAGAGCCTGCACCTCCTCCACCCCGGACAAAGCCGTTACCTTCCCCACGGGAATGTAAAAAGCCATGTACCCGCAGTAACACTGCTGTGGCAGGATCTCCGGCATTTCGGTCTGCTGGCCGGTGGCAATGTTCAGCAGAAATTCTTCCGTACACAGGCCGGTGGAGAGGGAAATCAAATCAGACGAGATGAACACCCCGCCGCCTCTGGCTGCGGTCTCCATCAGGTAAATTTCGTCCCCGTCCATGATATACTCGCTGTGGGTGATACCCTGTTTCAGCCCAAAGCCGGTGATGATGCGCCGGTTCAACTCCAACACCCGGTTCGTCAACTCCTCGTCTGCCGTGGAGGGCATAATGCGGCTCTTGGCGGCGTAGGCGTCGGGGATGTCGAAATAGAGGGTGTCGCCGCAGGTCAAATTTTGGAACTGATAGTTGAAGGAGAGGCCCTCCACCACGAACTCCCGGCCCGTGGCCAGCCGCTCCACAATAACTCCGCCGTTGGAGGACCAGCGGGCGGCCTCGGCGTACTTCTCCCGCAGCTCGTCCGCGCTGCGGACAGCCTGAACGCCCCGGCTGCCCTGGGTGTCCAGGGGTTTGATGATAACCGCGCCCCCCAACTGGGCATAGTAGTCCTCCGCCTCGGCCAGGGAGAACACCGTCCTGTTGGGCAGCTGGGGGATGCCCAGCTGGGCCAGCTTCTGCCGCATCAGGGCTTTGTCGGTGAACAGGCGCCCCGTCTCGTAGCCAATGCCGGGCAGCCCCATCTCCTGGGCCACATACGCCACGGTACGCACGGCGATGTCCGTCTGGTCGGTGATAACGCCGTCGATTTGCTCGGCGCGGGCGAAGGCCAGAATTTCCTCCCTGGCCCGCACGTCAATGAGCAGCTGTTTGGTCAGGTAGGGCTGGAACGCCTCGCCAATGACCGGCGCGGCCAGCAGCACCTGATAGCTTTCCGCCGCCTTTTGCACCAGCGGGAGCTGGAAGTCTCCCGCGCCCACGATGAGTACCTTTTTCACCGGACGGACGCCTCCTCCACGTTCAGGGTCTCCCGCACCACGTACTGGGGGGAGTTGTTCAGCGAGATATAAATGCGGCCAATATACTCCCCGATCAGCCCCAGCAGGAACATAATCATGCCCCCCAAAAAGAGCATGGTTGCCATGAGGGAGCTGTAGCCTACCGCCACAGTGGGGACCATCAGCTTGTGGATGATGGTGTAGAGGGCCAGCACGCACCCCACAATGGCGCAGACCACGCCCAGAGTGGTGGCCAGCCGCAGGGGTTTGACGGAAAAGGCGGTGAAGCTGTTCATCCACAGGGCGAAGGACTTTTTGAAGTTGTAGTGTCCCACGCCGATGGTGCGCTCCCGCTCCTCCATGGTCACGTTGGTCACCCGGCTGGTGGCCCGGAGCATCAGGCCGGACAGGTAGGGGTAGGGGTTGGTGTAGCGAATGACCTCGTCCTTGACGAAGCGGCGCATCACCGAGTAATTGGAGAATTTCAGATCCTTGTCCTTGCCCAGCAGCCAGTTTGCCACACTGTCGTTGACCTTGGAGCCGAAGTTTTTCAGCCCAGACTGGGTCTTTTTGGGGTACTTGGCAATGGAAACGTCATACTCCCCGCTCTCCAGCGGGACCAGCAGGTCCCAGAACCGATCCGTGGGACACTGGAGATCGTCGTCGATGAAGGCCACATAGTCCCCGGTGGTGTAGTGGCACCCGCAGATGAGGGCGTTGTGCCGCCCGCCGTTTTTCGCCAGGTCAATGACCTTCACCCGCCGGTCCTGGGCGGCCTGCTGCCGCAGCACGGCCAGCACCCCGTCGGGGGAGCAGTCGTTCACCGCCACGATCTCGTAGTCATACTCCGGGCGCTGGGCCACCACGGTGCGAATTTCGTCCATGACCAGGGCCACAGAGCCTTCACTGGCGTAGCAGGGGATGACAAAGCTGATGGTTTGCATAGTTCTCTCCCTTGTTTCTCTAACAAGATAGGTGTTCTTTGGTTTCAGTGATCTTGTGAAACCGTGGAGGTAAAACCCCTCCGTCGCGGCTTACGCCGCGCCACCTCCCCTTTCAGGGCAGGGAGCGAAGCGGAAGTGCCGCTTGACGGCGGAGGCAAGGGGGACTCGGTTACAGAAGGTTGGTTCTTTGCAGAAAAGTCATACTATGCTAGGTAAAAAAGCTGACCAAACAACAAATACGAACCCAGCTAACGGCTAATAGCTAATAGCTAACAGCTCATTGCCGATAAAAGTCTTTCACCGCGTCGATAACCTCCTGGCAGTCCTCCGCCGTCAGGCCGTAGTACATCGGCAGGCGGGTCAGCCGCTCGGACTCTTTGGTGGTGTACACGTCCTCCCCGTGGAAGCGGCCAAAGCGCTTGCCGGCGGGGGCCGTGTGCAGAGGGATGTAGTGGAAGGCGGAATAGATGTCCCGCTCCTTCAGGAAGGCGATGAGCACCGTCCGCTCCTCCAGGTCCTTGCACTTGATGTAGAACATATGCGCGTTGTGGACGCAGCCCTCCGGGATGACGGGCAGCTCGATTTTTCCCGCCTGGGCCAGAGGAGTCAGTTCTTCATAGTAGCGGTTCCAGGTTGCCATACGGTCGTCGTTGATTTTGTCCGCGTCCTCCAACTGGGGATAGAGATAGGCGGCGTTCAGGTCGCTGGGAAGATAGCTTGAGCCGTAGTCCACCCAGGTATACTTGTCGATCTGGCCCCGGATGAACTTGCTGCGGTTGGTGCCTTTTTCCCGGTAAATCTCCGCCTGCTCCACCTGTTCGGGGTGGTTGACCAACACGGCGCCGCCCTCGCCCATGGTGTAATTTTTCGTCTCGTGGAAGCTGTAGCACCCCACATCGCCGATGGCGCCCAGGGCCTTGCCCTTGTACCAGCCCATGACACCCTGGGCTGCGTCCTCCACCACTTTCAGGCCGTGGCGGCGGGCGATGTCCAGAATGGTATCCATCTCGCAGGCCACGCCGGCGTAGTGAACCACGCAAATAACGGTGGTTTTCTCCGTGATGGCGTCCTCGATTTTGGCCTCGTCAATGTTCATGGTGTCGGGCCGGATGTCCACAAAGACAATTTTCGCTCCCCGCTGGACGAAGGCGTCCGCCGTGGAGACAAAGGTGTAGGCGGGCATAATGACCTCGTCCCCCGGCTGCACGTCGCACAGCAGGGCGGCCATTTCCAGCGCGCTGGTGCCGGAGGTGGTCAGCAGCACCTTGGCCGCGCCGGTCTTTTCCTCCAGCCACCGGTGGCATTTCAGGGTGAAAGGCCCGTCGCCGCAGAGCTTGTGGTTGGCGATGGCCTGGGCCAGGTACTCCGGTTCGCGGCCGGTCGCAGGGGGGATATTAAAGGGAATACGCATGGAAATCAGCCTCCAAATATGGTGATTGGGTCAATTTTTCTCTTTTCGTTTTGCGCGTACAGCGCCGTCTCTCCGGCGCAGCAACACCACGCACACGCCCCGCACCGCGATGGCGGCCAGGGCCACGCCGCTGGCAACCATGCCAATTTTCAGCCAGGGCATGGCGTATTTCAGCACGATCTCGTGGTCGCCCGCCTGAATAACCGCGCCCATATAGAGCTTGTCCACCTGGAACAGTTCGGTTTCCTCGCCGTCCACCCACAGGGTCCAGCCCTTTGTGTAGGGGATGGAGAAGGTCAGCAGTCGGGTGTCGTCGGCGGAGACTGCGCCGGTGATGAGGTCGCCGTTTTCGTCCACGTCCTCCAGCATGACCGCCGACAGAGCGGTCACGTCCTCCACGTAGTCCTCCATGGGCAGACAGAACACCCGGAAGTCCTCATAGATGAAATCGCCGGTTTCGGGGAAAGTCAGCGTACACTCTGTCGTTCCCTCCTGGCTGTAGCCCAGGTTGAAGGAAAACCCGGAGGTTTCAAAGTAATAGGTCTGCCGTTTTCCGTGGAGGCGGGTGGAGGTGGTGGTGCCGTTGGCCTTCACCTTCAGTTCGCACAGGCCGGAGAACTTGTCGCTGGCGTAGTTGATGCCCTCCAGATAGAGGTAGGTTTCGCAATCCGCCGCGCCGTCAAAGGTGAAGGTAATGGTGGCGTTTTCTTCCTCCACGGTGATGGTTTTGCTCTCCTCATCCAGGGTCAGACCGTGGGTTTCCGTCACCCGGCAGTCCACTTCCTGCGCCGTCAAGTCGGCCTCGCCTGCGGTCAGCCCCGCTTCGTCCAGAGCCTGGGCCGTCTCGTCGGAGACGACGGCGTTTTGCAGCACCGCCTGCTGCTTTTCCGCGAAGTTCAGGGCGTTGTACTCGTCCTCAGTCATATAGGAGGTATAGGTGTACCCCAGGGACAGGACGTATTGGTTCTCATAAATCAGGATACCGTCGGATTCTTCCGCCAGGGAGAAGCCGTAGGGAATCCGCTCCTCCTCGTCCTCCACGCAGTAATATTTGACGCAGGCCAGGGCCTCCAGACTGGCGCGGGCGTCAAACCCCCGCAGGTCGAAGGACTGGGCCGCCGTATTCAGGTTGAAATCCAGATAGGTCTCCGTCATGCCGGAAGGGATGATGGAAAAATAAGAGGTAGTACCGTAATACCCCGCGCCCATGGACTGGTTGGACCGCCGGGCGGACTGCTCCACCCGATAAAAGCTGTCGTCCCCCAGGGCGGAGGCCGCAGCCGCTTCGGTGTCCGTCAGGCTGCTCTGCACCTCCCCGGCGTCCACGCAGGTCTCGGTGTAGTCGCCCACACCCTCGCGGAAGGCGGCGTTGGTGTTAATCACCAGGGTCAGCGTCAGAGACAGCGACAGCACGGTTTTCTTCTGGTAGGCGTTGGCGGCGAAGAGATCCATTGTCAGCACCGCCAGCAGTGTCCCCGCCAGCAGCAGCAGGCCCACATACCGGGCGGCGTCTGGCTCCTGACTGCAGAGAACCAGACCGATGTAAATGCCGCCCGCCACCAGCAGGCCCCGCTTTTCCCGCTGCTCCAGATGGAGGAACTCCGGCAGCAGATACGCCAGCACCAGGGATCCCATCAGCGCGAAGCCGTAGCACCAGCGGTTGGTGACGTAGCCGAAGCCGTTCATAATCTTGCCGAACAGCGGCACACAGATCATCACCGCGCAGATGATCACGCCGGTTTTCAGAGGCCGGAAGCGCTTTTCCTTCTGGAAGAACAACAGCACGATGGCCAGCAGCGTCAGCCCGGCAAAGCTGAGGATGGCCCAGTTTTTCCCATTTGGTGCGGCAACAGTCAGTTCGTCAAAGAGCGTCTCGTAATAGCTCCAGCTGTAGGCAAACAGCGAGGTCAGGCCGCTCTGCTCTCCGGAGCGGCTGCTGGTCAGGAAGGAGTAGACCGTGGGCAATAGAATGACGCCGGACAGGGCCACCCCCCAAAAATAGACGCCAATCAACTTGAAAATCTCGCTGACAATGCGCTTTACGTCCGTCCCGTGGAGGAAAATCAGCCGCACCAGCAGATAGAGGGCCATCATCAGCGTGTTCATATAGGCCAGATAATAGCCGCTGATGAAGTTCAGACACACCGTCACCAAAAACAGGCCGCCTTTGCGCTTGTGCAGGAACCGCTCCACCCCGGTCAGCATCAGGGGCAGGTAAATCAGGCAGGGGGTCTGGAACACCGGCTGGCGCACCAGGATATAGAGGGAGTAGCCGCAGAATGCGTAGGACATCCCGCCGCAGATGACCTCCATCTTGCTGGTGCGCTCCAGCTCCAACAGCAGCCACATCACCGCCAGACCGCTGCAATAGAGGCGCAGCAGGCACAGGACGTTGTAGAGGGCCTCCATGTGATCCACCGGCGTGAACAGGCACAGCAGCATCAGCGGGTCCCTGCGAATGACATCCAGCACGTCCATGCCCATACCCGCCTGAAAAGTGAACTGGGACAGGTGCAGGATGCCGGTGGTTCGGAACTCCTCCACCACCGCGAGGGCGTAGTTGCGCAGGAACACCATGGAGGCGTACTGCTGCTGGAGGCCGTCCGCCGTCCAGACCATGGATTTTCCGTTGGTGTAGAAGGGCAGCACCACCGCCGTGGCCAGCACCACGAACGCCGCCGTAAAAATCAGCACACAGCGAACCCCCAGGGTGTGCCGCTGATAGAAGCTCTGGCGGCCAGGGTGCAGCGTCCGGGCTGGAGGATCCGGCGGATTCCAGAAGTTCCCGTTTCGCAGCACCCACTTCACCGGGCGCACCGCCCAGGGCAGGCAGGCGACGACCACCAAGACCAGCGCCAACGCCAGCCCCGCCAGATAGCCCAGCTTGCCCAGCCGGTCGGAGAACTGCTCCATCAGCACAGTGCTGAACAGGATGGTGATGGGCCGCTGCCAGAGGTACGCCTCCGGCCAGACCCCGCCCAGGTCGGTGAGTACCGGCAGCCGCCGGTTGGGCATCAGGGCCAGCAGCCCCAAAATCAGGCACAGCACCAGCACGTACCACCCCAGCCGCACCAGCGGCCCATAGTGGCCGATAATGCCGCTGGAAAGGCTGGCATAGCTCTTGTTGCCCTTGAAGAAGGGAGCCAGGCGGTATAAAAAGTCCGATTTCCACCAGCAAACCGCCAGCACAGCGGCCAGCCCCGCCAGGGAGAACAGCTTCGTTCCGATTTTATCCAGCAGCGCCCCGCGCCGCTCGGCATCGCTCCACCGCCCCAGCAGGAACAGAGGCAAAAAGACCAGCGCTCTGGCCAGGCAGAACCGATCCCCCACCCAGCCCAGCAGACCGGAGAGACACCCCACCGCCAGGGCGAGGAGGAACAGCAGCCGCCGGTTCCATTTTGTCTGCTCCAGCCACAGCATCAGCAGCAGATACTCCGCGAACACCAGATACAGCCACGCGGCCCCGGTTGTGTTGAACAGGGCAAAGCTGGGCGTCTCCCCCAGGGACGACTGCACCCAGAACAGCAGCAGCTTTTGCACCAGGTACAGCTCCGCAAAGGCCATGCTGAACCGCGCCAGCCGCTCACGGGTGCCGATGACCTCCCGGGAGAGACTGCCAAACAGGAACACCAGGGCGGGATAGCCCGCAATTTGCACAAAGTTCCACAGGGCCTGCACCGAGCGCGTGTTGGTCCCCGTGGGCAGGCACTGGACGCAGGCAATGCCCAACAGCATCAGCAGCCCCAGGTGGTATTCCCGCTTTTGGATGGTTTTTGAATACACAGTTACATTTTCCTCTTCTTGCGTTCGCCCGGTCAACGTCCCAAATCGGACTTGATTTGTGTGGTGGAGATCTCCGGTGTGCGGGGAAGATAGACCACCTCGCAGTAGTCCTTCAGGAAGTCGAACTTGCCTTCCCAGTCGTCGCCCATGACGAAGGTGTCCACCCGGAACTCTTTCACATCGGAAATTTTCTGGTCCCAGCAGGTCTCCGGGATAACCAGGTCCACATAGCGGATGGATTCCAGCAGCTGCTTGCGCTGCTCATAGGTGAAGTAGCACTTCTTCTGCTTCTCGTTCCAGTTGAACTCGTCCGTGGAGAGGGCCACGATCAGGTAGTCCCCCTGCTCCTTGGCCCGGCGCAGCAGATTGATGTGGCCGTAGTGCAGCAGGTCGTAGGTGCCGTAGGTGATGACTTTTTTCATGTTGTTCCTCCAGTTTGCCGCCCCTTGGGGGAAGCGCCTGTTTTCAATACAAGTATGTTCAATCAGCACGATTATAGCACAAGCCCCGGCCATATGCAATCTGTGAACCCATCGAAAAATCGGGGGATTTTCACAAAAAATTCGGTTCGGGGCATAGAGAAAGGCCGACCCGTTTGCGCGGGTCGGCCTCGGTACGCCGATTCAATCAGCGAAATCAAATTCGCCCTCGTACTTTTTTCGGAACAGCGCAAACACTGCCAGCAGGGTCTCCTCATCCTCCACACTGACATAGGACTCAGTTTCCCCATCACCCTCCTCGATCTGCAGGATGACCACCTCGCCCTCTTCCGTCGGTTCGTCACTCACAGGCAGCAGAACCACGTATTCCTCGTCCCGGTATATCTCCAGGTCCAGGAACTCAAACTGCACCTCCCGCCCCATCTCGTCGGTTAATGTAACAATATTATCCTGTTCTTTCATGCTCAGGCTCCTTTCAGAAGGGGCGTCACAGCAGACGCCGGGGAACAGAGACCGGCCCGCTTGCGCGGGTCGGTCTCTTGACTTGTTTCAGATTGTGCTACCGCGTTTGACTTAGCACTCCAGCTTTTCCAGGGTGCAGGTCTTGGCGATGGACTTGCGAATCTCGGCGCGCAGAGGCAGCACGGAGGTGGGGGAGACGGACAGCTCGTCAATGCCGATGGCCAGGAAGGTGGGCAGCAGGGAGATGTCGGCGCCCAGCTCGCCGCAGATGCCGATCCAGATGCCGGCCTTGTGGGCGGCGTCGGTGGCCATCTTCAGGGCGCGGAGGACAGCGGGATGATGGGGGTCGAAGAACTTGCCCAGGTCGTTGGCCTGACGGTCACAGGCCAGGGTGTACTGGGTCAGGTCGTTGGTACCCACGGAGAAGAAGTCCACTTCCTTGGCCAGCGCGTCTGCCACAAAGACGGAGGCGGGGGTCTCGATCATGATGCCCAGCTCAGTATCCTTGTTATAGGGGATGCCCTCGTCGTCCAGCTCGGCCATGACCTTAGCGCAGGCCCGCTTGCACTCCTTGACCTCCCAGACAGAGGTAATCATGGGGAACATGATGGCGACCTTGCCGTAAGCGGAGGCGCGGTACAGGGCGCGCAGCTGGGTGCGGAACACCTCGGGGCGGTTCAGGCAGATACGGATGGCCCGGACACCCATGGCGGGGTTCTCTTCCTTCTTCATGTCGAAGTAGTCCACCTGCTTGTCGGCACCGATGTCCAGGGTGCGGATGACCACCCGCTTGCCGTTCATGGCGGCGGCCACCTGCTTATAAGCCTCGAACTGCTCATCCTCGGTGGGGTAGTCGGAGGCGGCCAGATACAGGAACTCGGAGCGGAACAGGCCAATGCCCTGACCGTCGTTGTTCTGCACGGCAGCTACGTCTTCGGGGGAGCCGATGTTGCAGTAGAGCATCATCTTCTTGCCATCCAGGGTCACATCCTCCTGGCCCTTCATGGTCTCCAGCAGCTTCTTCATCTCCTGCTGCTTCTCGCGCTTTTCCTTCAGGCCGGTCAGCGTAATCTCATCGGGATCCAGGAACAGCTCGCCCGTCTCGCCGTCGATGTAAGCGGTCCGGCCGTTGTAGTCTTCCTTGAGGGCGTCGCCCGCGCCGCAGACGGCGGGAATGCCCATGGTGCGGGCCAGAATGGCGGTGTGGGAGTTGCTGGAGCCGCCCTGGGTGACGAAGCCCAAAATCTTGGACTTATCCAGCTGCAAGGTCTCGGAGGGGGCCAGGTCGTCGGCGGCCAGGATGACGGGGACATCGGAGTCGATGCCGCCGGCCACGACGCCCATCAGGTTGTCCAGAATGCGGCGGGCCACGTCCTTGATGTCGGCGGCGCGGGCCTGCATATAGGCGTCGTCCATGGCGGCGAACATGGCGGCGAACTGCTCCCCGGCCTGCTCCACGGCGTACTCGGCGTTGCAGGACTCCTCCTCCATGACAGAGGTCATACACTCCACAAAGTCCTCGTCCTCCACGAACATGGCGTGGGTCTCGAACAGGACGGCGGCCTCGTCGCCGGCTTCCTCCCGGCACTTCTCGGCCAGGACTTCCAACTGTTCCATAGAGGCGGCCTGGGCGGCGGCCAAACGGGCCTTCTCGGCCTCTAAGTCGGTGACGGTGGTTTTAACGATGGTGGTGTCCGGACGCTGGAAGAAATACAGCGGCCCCTTCTCGACGCCTTTGGAGACGCCTTTGCCTTGGATCATGATCATAGTTCTTTCACCCCTGAAAAAATTTGTACAAAAACGCTCATATGATAGTAGCGTTTTCGCGGGAGAGGACGTTCTCTCCCATGCTCTTTTATTTGCCGGGCAAATAAAAAAATACATCTGACATCCTTTTGACAGCTTGGATGTCAAATCTGTTTTGCCATCTGCCCGGCCCTGTGGCAGAAATCCACAAACCCGCCCCGGTTATTTTGCCGGAGTTTTATAAATTTCAGCCGGGTATATTATACGCCCTCTTTTGGGTTTCGTCAATGGCAAATAATAAAGTTATTAAAAGAAAGTCCCAGACAACGGACATAAAAGAGATTGCTAAATGAGCGTTTAAAAGATATTTTATGTTCTATTTGCGAACAGTAAGGCTTCTTCGCCGTTCAGGTGCTTTTCTGACTGACAAAAATAAGGGGGTTATCCGAACCTCCTCGTTGCGAAAAGAGCGACGCAGGCCCATATCCTGCGTCGCTCTTTGCCGGTGTTTGCTTGTTTGACGATCCTTTTTGCTCCACTCTATGAGCGTTTTTACAGCCGGACGCGCTGCGCTTTTGGCTTGCGACACCTGACGAACAGCTAACGGCTACTAGGAGAAGCGCAGCTTCGGAAGTGCCGCTTGACGGCAATAGCTAATAG
>JAJQBR010000065.1 GCA_021203185.1 Clostridiales bacterium | reverse complement strand
TAAACTGGCAGCACCTGACTAACAGCTAACAGCTAACGGCTAATAGCTTATCACACTTTGGGGCGTATATGGCGGCCCGCTGCTGGTAGTACCCCAGGGCGAACTCGGTCTGCTGCTCCTGGTTCAGCGTAGTGGGGATGGCGCGCTGACCGATTTGCGCGTAAATGGTGTCCAACATTCTCTCATAGTGGATAGCAAGTCCCTCATCCAACTTGGACAGGTGATGCTGAGAGAGCTGGGACAATTTCCCGATCACAAAGGCGGGAGTAGAACTGGCGGCGGCGTAATACCGCTCCGCGATGCCTACGTTTACGTCCGGCATGGCCTTTGACTGGATCGTGTTGTAGACAGCCATAAGCTGCCCGCAGCAATAGGCCACCGTCCGGGGGGAAGTGTTGATGTCCGTTCCCATGATAGTTTTCTCTCCTCTCTGCCGCTGACGCCGAACCAGCCAGGCTTTCAGCAGTTGGAATGCCATTGTTTCTGATTGAATGGAGCTTGTCCGTCCCTCCTCCTGGTCGGCAGACAGCATTGTCGAGCGAATATAACACAGGGCGCGGGACGCCACCTCGTCCGGCAGGGGATTGCCGATGATGATGGCCTCCAGCAGCCGCCCGGAGAGGTTGGCAAGCTCGCTGTCCATGCGGTCCCACACCTTTTTCGGGTCGCCGCCGGGCTTCAGCAGGCGGGTACACAGGGCTTTCAGTTTGGGGGGCTTTGTCCAGCCCGTTCCCCTGGGGCTGACCAGCATCAAGTCGTCAAACCACTGGTCGATATTGGTGTACAGCTCCTCGAAGCTGCCCTCGTACCAGCCCCGCACCATCATGCGCCCGCCTGCGCCGGACACCGGCATGATGTAGTAGCGGGCGGAGAGGGGGACGGTCACGTGCGTTCCGCTCTTGACGCTGGAAATCAGCTGTGCCGCGCTGTTCATGGCGGTGCGTTCCGCCTCGCCGTCATCCGCAGATTCCTCCGGGGCGGGTTCCGGTTCGGCCGCTTCCTCTCCCCAGAAGCCGTCCATCATGTCACGGAACGGGTCGGCCTCGTCGGGAATTTCCCTGGAGTACCAGTGGACCAGCTTGGCTCCGCCAAAGGTGGGGGCCGCGCCAATCAGCTTTGTCAGCGCCGCGTTGACGGCGGTCATGCCCTCCTCGGAGACGGAGGCGTTGGCACTCTTTTTCAGGCCGTAGGACTGGAACGCATCTTTGTCAAAGCAGAGGAAGGCGTCGCCGGAGGTGTGACCGCCCACACTGAGCAACCCGGACACCTTTGGGACAGTTGTCAGCGCCGGGGCCAGGTCGCCGGTGACAAAACAGCGGGGCAGGTCGCCGGAGGGAGCGTTGGTGAATCGTTGCCGAAATTCGCTCCACCAGGCGGCACAGCCGGGCGTTTGCTCCACTGGCGTTCCGTCCACCCAAAAGCCGATGGGGGCCGCGCCTTTCAGTTTGCTTTGGCCCAGCGCGGCGATGATGGCGTCCCGCGTCTCCTGGTTGCGGAGAGCCTGAGCGATGGCGTTAAATTTCGGTTCATACGCCCCGCCGCTGTCCAGCATAGACAGGAAGAACTTGTGCTTGGTGGGGATGTTCTTGTCCTTTTTTTCGTCCTCCACCATACACAGGGGGATTTTTGCCTTTTCCACCAGCGGATTACAGCAGCGGGTGCCGTTGGCGATGGAGCCGATGTCCGGCGCATAGACGGGGGCGGCCCCCTTCTCCATCACCTGCACACCGAGGAATGTTCCATCTGCGGACAGATGGATATATCCCTTCAAGGATTTGGGCTTAAACCCCGCCTGAGCCGCCAGCTTGTGGTCCTGGGCGTATTGGGCCAGTTCGCTCAGCATGATGTTCCCCCCTTTCCCGGTTTCAGCACCAGCGGGGAGTCGTAAGGCGGCACCTGAATGACGCCCTGCTCCATGCTGGCCCGGTAGAGGGAGACAGACGGCTCCGCCTTTTTGCCCACCTTCCACTGGTGCAGGTCGAATACGTCGTAGAGCATCAGTCCCAGGTCGATGCTTTCCTGGATGGGCGGCTCGCCTGTGGAACCCCACTCGTAGTAGGCGGGGAACTCCCGCGTTCCCAGAGAGGGCTGGAGGAAGTTCTGTCCCCGCTGCACCCGCCGCTGGAACTGGTTGTAAAGCTGTTGGGGCGTACCGCCAAAGTCCGGGCGGAGTACCATCTCCGCCGTGATGCGATAGCGCACGTCCTTCAGCACTACGGACTGGCGCTGGGTGCGCTCGTCCTCGATGAAGATAATGGACTTGGCCGGGTTGCTCTTGCTGTAGGACAGTTTTTTCTTGACCTCGTTGCGCTTAAACGTGGTGAAGCGGATGGGGGTCAGAACCTCGATCTGCTTCACCTGCCAGTAAAATTCCGGCGGTTTGGAGTAGATGGAGGCCAGCAGGCCCCGGATGCCGCTGGGGGTGGGTACCGGGTAACTCAGCCGCTCCACCTTGCACTCCGGCTTTGTCCAGCAGGCAAAGTCGCCCCAGACGGTAATGACTGCCGGTGTGGTCGTTCGCATGGCGTTCCCTTCCTTTCAAAAAATTCCGTCAAACAGTTCTTCAAAATGAAGCCCTTGCTTTTCGCTGTAAAAATCGTGGACGCCCAACAAATAGTACTTTGTGGGGACCTCCTGGTCGGCCTCGTAGGAGCGATGAAACAGCGGGACGCAGTTTTTCCGCACCGCCTTTTCATCGTAGCTGGAGACGGTCAGATCCTTTGCCATCTGGAGGATCTGGCCCGTCAGACCATCCCGATCCAGTTGGCTGCGAATGGCCTCGTACAGTTCCATCTCTCCGGCGTAGGGGACGATAACCTGTACGCCAGCCTGGTCGATGATCTGGTATTGCTTTTCGGTTTCGGGATAATCCTCCTTTTGAATGGCTTCCCGCAGTGCCTGCTTGTCGCCTCTGTCGTTTTCGTAGAGCAGCTGATAGTATTCGTCGATGTGGGCCAGGTCGTTGCAGTCGATTTCGTGGCGGCTCAGCAGCGTGAGTACACACAAGGCCCCGCGTCCATAATCCTCTGTGGGGTACAGCCGTTCCTCGTCAGGCAGGAAAACCGTCATCTGCCCCTCTGGACTGTCGCCGTTGCGGTTGCACCGTCCTGCGGCCTGAATAAGCGCATCCAGCGGGGCCAGCGCCCGGTACAGAACGGGAAAATCCAAATCCACCCCGGCCTCGATACATTGTGTCGCAACCAGTCGGCAGGGGAGTCCTTCTCTCAGCCGGCTGCGCACTTCGTCCAAAACATCGCTCCGATGGGCGGGGCACAGGTCGGTGGAGAGGTAAAACACCTCTTCTTCAGAACATAGTTGGCAAAGGGCCTGCAAAATGCTCCGGGCGTGACGCCGCAGGTTGACAATGACGCAGACCTGGGGGAATCCGCTCAGCTCCTCCGCCAGATCATCCAGCAAAACCGGCTCCTCCAGCCGCCAGTGCCAGGTCACCCGGCGGGTGGAGGCAAAGAGCGTGGGCGGGTCGGGAGCGATTTCATGGGGCTGCCAGTTCAGACCGGGCCGGTGCTGAAAGGAGGGTTGCGTGGCGGTGGAGAACAACACCGTACATCCATACTGTTCGCAGAGCAGTTTCACCGTCCGCAGGGTGGAG
>JAJQBR010000089.1 GCA_021203185.1 Clostridiales bacterium | reverse complement strand
CCAAAAAGGCCATCAACAACCGCTTTATTCAGGAGGCCATGCAGGATTTCCTCCGCAGCCAATTAGAGGTCTACTTCATTGAGAACCCCATCGAGGCGGAGAAAATCGCCGGACAGGTGCTGGTGAACAAGCGCAGCCGGGAGACGGCGGAGAAGGCCCGGCTGAACCTGAAAAAGAAGCTCTCCGGCAACGTGGATCTGTCCAACCGGGTGCAGAAGTTTGTGGACTGCCGCACAAAGGATCTGAGCCGCCGGGAGCTGTATATCGTGGAGGGCGATTCCGCTCTGGGCGCGTGCAAGCTCAGCCGGGACGCGGAGTTTCAGGGCATCATGCCCGTCCGGGGCAAGATTTTGAATTGCCTGAAAGCCGACTACAACCGCATCTTCAAAAGCGAAATCATCACAGACCTGGTGAAGGTCATGGGCTGTGGCGTGGATTTGGTGGGGGTGAAAAAGGCCAAGGACATGGCGGACTTTGACATCGCAAACCTGCGCTGGAACAAAATCATCATCTGCACCGACGCCGACGTGGACGGCTACCAGATTCGCACGCTGATTTTGACTATGCTTTACCGGCTGACCCCCAAACTCATCACCGAGGGTTACGTCTATATCGCGGAGTCCCCTCTGTATGAAATCACCTGGAAGGACAAGACCTGGTTCGCCTACTCCGACAGGGAGAAGGCCGACCTGTTGGCTGGGGAGCTGAACGGAAAAAAATGCTCCATCCAGCGCTCCAAGGGCCTGGGCGAGAACGAGCCGGACATGATGTGGCTGACCACCATGAACCCCGCCACCCGGCGGCTCATCAAGGTCATGCCGGAGGACGTGGAACGGACGGCGGCGGTGTTCGACCTGCTGCTGGGGGATAACCTTCAGGGCCGGAAGGACCATATCTCTGAGAACGGGTATAAGTATCTGGATTTGGCGGATATTTCGTAATCTGACTATCCCTTTGAATCAGCCTTGTCTGTAATTTCAACGAAACCCCTCCGTCACGGCTTACGCTGTGCCATCTCCCCTTTGCGACTCGCATGGCCTAAAGGCCATAGCTCCCTGCATTTGCGCTAAAGAGGAATTGGCCATTCGGCCAGCGCTTCACAGGGGAGGCAAGAGGGGCGGTCAATTACAAGATGTCAGTTCTTCGTGAGAAACTTGTACGATACTGGACAAAATGGAAAAAGCGCCGGAACCCACTCCGGCGCCTTTTTCGGCTTTGCCCATATTTGACCCTGAATTATAAAAAAACAACGGTATTCCGTGACAAATCGCCACGAAACGCCGTTGTTTCGCGTGTATGAAAAGATATGATTCGCTGTTACAGCAGCGGGATACCCGCTTCCTCGCAGGCAGTGCGGGTCTCATCGTCCCAGACCGTCACCTGCACCTCGCCAATGTGGGCGCTGCCCATCAGCAGCATACACAGGCGGCTCTGGCCAATGCCGCCGCCGATGGAAAGGGGCAGCTCCCCGCTGAGCACACCCTGGTGGAAGGGCAGCGCCCGCCGGTCGTCGCAGCCCGCCTCGGTGAGCTGGCGGTCCATGGCCTCTGCGTCCACCCGGATGCCCATGGAGGACAGCTCGTAAGCCTGGTGCAGGGGGTAGTTCCAGAACAGCAGGTCGCCGTTCAGCGTCCAGTCGTCGTAGTCGGGGGCGCGTCCATCGTGCTTGATGCCGCTTTTCAGCTTGCCGCCAATTTGCATCAGGAAGGTGGTGGGGTGCTTTTCCACAAAGGCGTTCTCACGCTGCTTGGGGGTCAGGTCGGGGTACATATCCTCCAGCTCCTGGGTGGTGATAAAGGCGATCTCCGGCTCGGTGACGGGGTGGGTGTTCAGGGCGGGGAACATATTGCGGATGATCTTCTCCGTATAGCAGACACAGCCCACAATTTTCCGCACCGTGTCCTGCAAATAGGTGACGGTCCGGTCGGCGTTGGTGATGACCTTCTCCCAGTCCCACTGATCCACGTAGATGGAGTGGAGGTTGTCCAGATCCTCGTCCCGGCGGATGGCGTTCATGTCGGTGTAGAGGCCCGTGCCGGGCATAAAGCAGTAGTTGCTCAGGGCCTGGCGTTTCCACTTGGCCAGGGATTGAACCACCTGGGCCTCGGTGCCGGTGGCCTTGATGGAGAAGCTGACCTTGCGCTCCACGCCGTTCAGGTCGTCGTTCAGGCCGGTGGAAGCCTCCAGAAACAGGGGTGCGGAGACCCGGCGCAGGTTCAGCGCGCCGCAGAGGGTGTCGGCAAAAATGCGCTTGGTCATGGAAATGGCCTGCTGGGTCTCGTAAGAGGTCAAAACGGGGGCGTAGCCCTCTGGAATGGTAACAGAGTTCATGGGTGTGAAACTACCTCGCTTTCTTGGTATGGACGGGTCGCGTGGTAAAAACCAGTTGGTATTATACCACGTCAAGCGGCGGCTCGCAACGGTTCCTTTTGGTCTTTTTCGGCTTTTCTAAAAAATTGGAACAAATGTTTGCTTTTTGCTCTGGGCTGTGGTATACTGAAAGCAGGAAAGCAACCAAAAAACACCCGGCCTGCCGCCACTGCGGGCTTTGGAGGGATACAATATGAAGGAATTGACCCAAAAGCAGCAGGTGATTTACGACTACCTGTTGAAATTCACCGCCGAAAACGGCTATCCCCCTTCCGTGCGGGAGATCGCCGCCGCCGTGGGGCTGAAAAGCCCCTCCACTGTCCACTTCCACCTGAAAGCGCTGGAGGAGGCCGGGGCCATCAACCGGGACAGCGGCAAGACCCGCGCCATCACCGCCGTCCACAGCGTTCTTCCGGAGGAGGCCGCCCCGCAGAAAAATCAAATCCCCGTGCTGGGCAGCGTGGCGGCGGGCGCGCCGATTTTGGCTCAGGAGTGCGTGGAGGACTATCTGCTTTTTGACACCGAGGGCCAGTCCGGAGAGCATTTTGCCCTGCGCATCCGGGGAGACTCCATGATTGACGCGGGTATCCTCCCCGACGACTACGTGGTGATTCACCGCCAGCCGGTGGCCCAGAACGGCGAAATCATCGTGGCCCTGCTGGGGGAGGAGGCCACCTGCAAGCGGCTGAGCCGTCGGAACGGAAAGATTTGGCTGTTGCCGGAAAACGATGACTACGACCCCATCGATGGCACTGACTGCCAGCTGCTGGGCAAGGTGGTTGCCGTTATTCGGAGGTACAGTTGACCTGCCGGGTGGTGGAAACGCCCATCGGCCCCCTAACCGCCGGAGTGGAACAGGGTGCGGTGGCGCTGTTGTCCTCCCATGCGTCTCTGGCAGAGAGCCAAAGCGCCCCGGAGGACGTGGCCCTGCTGGATCGGCTGGAGCAGCAGCTAAAAGAGTATTTTTGCGGTGCGCGACAGGTCTTTGACCTGCCCGTGCGCCTGGCGGGAACGCCCTTCCAGCGGCAGGTCTGGGTGCAGCTGCGGCAGATCCCCTACGGGGAGACACGGACTTATGGCGAAATCGCCGCCGCCCTGGGCAACCCCAGGGCCAGCCGTGCGGTGGGGGCCGCCTGTGGACGCAATAACATCCTGCTGCTGATCCCCTGCCACCGGGTGGTGGGGAAGGACGGCGCGTTGACCGGGTTCAGCGCCGCCGGGGGCGTCGCCGCCAAAGAATTTTTGCTCCGGCTGGAGCGTTCTCGTGAGGAGACACCATGAACATTCAAATTTTCGGCAAGTCCAAGTGCTTCGACACCAAAAAGGCCCAGCGCTATTTCAAGGAGCGCCGCATTAAGGTGCAGAACGTGGACATTCTCAAATACGGCATGAGCAAGGGGGAGCTGACCAGCGTCATCCGGGCGGTGGGCCTGGACGCGGTCATCGACCCCAAGCAGCCCGGCGCGGCGGGGTTGAGCTATCTGGCCTATGACGAGCAGAAGCTGGCCCACCTGCTGGAGGAGCCTCGGCTGCTCAAGACCCCCATCGTCCGCAATGGCCGCCAGGCCACGGTTGGCTATCAGCCGGAGGTCTGGAAGCAGTGGGAGGCAGCGGAGAAATGAAAGCGCTGGTGTGGCAATACGGCAGCGCCTACATGACGCTGGTGAACATCCTGGCCTGGGGGCTGTTCTGGCTGGACAAAACGCTGGCTGTCCACCACCGGCGGCGGGTGCCGGAGTCGGTGCTGCTGACGGTGTCCCTGATGGGGGGCTGGCTGGGGTCGCTGCTGAGTATGTACACCTGGCGGCATAAGACCCGGAAAAAGAAGTTTACCATCGGTATCCCGCTGATGGCGGCGGTGTGGATCGTCGGGTTCTTCGCGGTGCTGATGATGTGAGATAATGTGAAAAATCCCCGTCCGAACGCAGGTGGATGTCTGCGTCTGGGCGGGGGTTGTTGGTTGTATGATGTTGTCGTTGCTTGCCGCTTATCGCTTAGATGTTTTTTCGATAATACCCGTTTCCTAAGAAAGCAATCACACCACGGTCTCGCAATTGCTGGAGCTGTTGTCTGAGTTTCGCCCGAATATTATGGTTGTTGGGGTGTTTTGCTGCCAGTTTCTCTTCAAATTGGTACACCATATCCAGTGTGAAGACGTTGGATTCGATGGAATTGACACAATTCAGTGTGTCCAACAACCATCCTCGTGCTGAAATGTCATTCGTTCTGATTTTTTGAGCCTGGCTGACTCGGTGCAAAACATCATCCTTGTCGAGTGGGGTTTGGTTCTCAATAATTGAGATTCTTCCCTGAATTGGTATTTTTTCAAACAGAATATTGCATCCAACCCAACCAGCTCGACGTGCGTTTTCCGACAGGGGCTTTCTTTTTTCAACCAGTTCTGGCACAAAGAAAAATTTAGGTACAAAAACCATGCTTTCAACCGTCATTTTTTCCAGAGAGTAGCTCATCAACAAAAAGTCGGGGTTGTCATTGCTATTGATTCTTTGAATAAAGGTACTATAAGCACCATCTGCAATTTTAGCACCGAATGGCCCGTTTTTGCTTTTTTGTTCAAATTGGTTTTTACAATTTGGGCAGTAAAAATCTGCAACGGCTCTATTATTGGGAAATTTGGTGATTGCAGGCCACCCACACAGAGGGCAGTACATATGTTCAGATGTCCAAGTCTCTGTTAGGACCCGTGCAATCTGTGCTTTACTTTTGTATCCGTTCGCTAAACTGCAATCGAGTGATGTGTCCATGTTCTCAACCTCACACCACCCGCCGCGCGTGCCGACACACATGGCAGCACAGATTCACGCAGCAGGGCATTTGCGCGATGTGGGTGGGCTGTGGAATGATAGACACCGCCAGGGCGGTGGTGGTCCCCCCCAGCCCCTGGGGGCCGATGCCCAGTCGGTTCACCCGCTCCAAAATGCGCTGCTCCATCTCAGCATAGAGGGGGTCGCTGTTTTGCTCATCCAGGGGCCGCAGCAGCGCCCGCTTCGCCGCGATAGCGGCTTGTTCCGCGTTGCCGCCCAGACCGACCCCCACCACCACCGGCGGACAGGGATTGGAACCGGCGTCGGACACCGCCTGTACAATGGCGTCCTCCACCTGCTCCTGGGTGCAGGAGGGCTTGAGCATGTGCAGGGAGGTCATGTTCTCGCTGCCCGCCCCCTTGGGGGCCACGGTGATGTCCACCTTGTCGCCCTCCACCAGCCGCAGATGCAGCACGGCGGGGGTGTTGTCGTCGGTGTTCACCCGGCGGAGGGGATCCCCCACCACGCTCTTGCGCAAAAAGCCCTCGGTGTAGCCCTTTGCCACGCCCTCGTTCACCGCGTCAGTCAGCAGGCCGCCGGTGATGTGAACCTCCTGGCCCAGGTCAATGAACACGATGGCCATGCCCGTGTCCTGGCAGATGGGCAGCCGCTTCTCCCCAGCGAAGGTAAAATTCTCCACCAGGTCGCTGAGGATGGACTGCCCCACCGGGGACTCCTCCGTCTGGCAGGCGGCGCAAATGCGCTCCCGCACGTCGGCGGGGAGGTTGCAGTTGGCCTCAATGCACAGGTCCCGGACGGCGGAGACGATTTCCGTATACTGTACTTCTCTCATACCATGTTCCTCCTACAGCGGAATCAGATTCGGCTTTCTGCGCCGGTAAACGGTCACATAGCGGAACCCCTTCTCTTGAATCAGTTCGTAGCCCTCTCGAATGGTTTCGCCAACCTCCGACGGGCGGTGGGCGTCGCCGCCGCAGGTGACCATCTCGCCTCCCAGCGCCCGGTAGCGCTCCAGCAGGGCGGCGTAGTCTGACCGGGCCTGGCGGAAGCCCTTGGTATTCACCTCCAGGGCGATGCCGGAGGCGATGATTTGCCGCAAAATCCCGTCGATTTGGTTCCAATAGGGGCCAAGCCCCACGTCGCAGCCGTCCCGGTCCCGCATATAGCGGAGAGGATAGGGAATGTGGCCCAGGGAGTCAAATTTGCCCCACTGCACCAGCTCCAGCATGGAGGTGAAGTAGTCCTCCAGGTGGGCGGCGGCCAACTCCGGGGTGTAGGTCTGGTAGTAATAATCCAGATACCCCAGCGCCTTGCCAGTGTTGTGGACAGAGCCGATGACATAGTCCAGCCCTGGCTCTTTCAGGGAGTTTTCCGCAGCGGCGTAATCCCCGAAAGCGTTGCCCAGCTCCAGCCCGTAGCACAACTCCAGGCCGGGGATTTGCTCCGCCACCGCCGCCTGATGCTCCGCCCGGGCCGTGGGCCAGTCGAAGGTGGGGCAAAGCTGACTTTTCCCATCGATCACGTCATGGTGGTCGGTGAAGCAAATCAGGCGCAGCCCCTGCGCCGCCGCCGCCCGCGCCATCTCCCGGCGGGGGGTGGTGCTGTCAAAGGAGGCGGCGGAGTGCATATGGGTGTCCGCAAGGAACATAGGGGGTGTCCTCCTTTTGTGGTGGTTATCTCAATTTTTCAGCCATATTTATGAGCCGTTAGCCGTTAGCCATTAGCTGTTAGTCAAGTGCTGTGAACCAAAAGCGCAGTGCTTAAGCAGTGCCTAAAAGGTAGCACTGCCAAGCTAAAAGCTAAGAGCTAATAGCTAACAGCTGCTTACGGAGGGGGTTTCCGCTGAAATCACTGAACAGGCTGATTCCGAGGAACAGCCGAAAAAATACGTTACCACACCAGCGTGGCGAAGTAGTCCTCCGGCGTTTCCGCCCGGCGAATCATCCGCACCTGTCCGTCCTCCTGGAGCAGCAGCTCCGCCGAGCGCAGGCGGCCATTATAGTTGTAGCCCATGGAGAAACCATGAGCGCCGGTGTCATGGATAACCAGCAGATCCCCTTTGTCGATTTTGGGCAGCATCCGGTTCACGGCGAACTTGTCGCAGTTTTCGCACAGACTGCCCACCACGTCATACTTGTGGTCACAGGGGGCGTTCTCCTTGCCCATGACGGTGATGTGGTGGTAGGCCCCGTAGATGGCGGGGCGCATCAGGTTGGCGGCGCAGGCGTCCACACCGATATACTCCTTATAGGTGTGCTTCTCGTGGATGGCGCGGGTGACCAGGTGGCCGTTGGGGGCCAGCATGAACCGGCCCATCTCGGTACACAGGCGGACGTTGCCCATACCGGCGGGAACCAAAATCTCATCGAACTTTTTGTGAACGCCCTCCCCGATGACAGCGATGTCGTTGGCGGGCTGCTCCGGGCGATAGGGTACGCCCACGCCGCCGGACAGGTTGATGAAGCGGATGTCGGCTCCGGTGGCCTCTTTCAGCTCCACCGCCAGCTCAAAGAGCTGACCCGCCAGGACAGGGTAATAGTCGTTAGAGATAGTGTTGGAGGCCAGAAAAGCGTGGATACCGAAGTATTTGGCCCCCATGCCCTGCAATTTTCGGAACGCCTCGAAAAGCTGGGGCCTGGTCATACCGTACTTGGCGTCGCCGGGATTGTCCATCACCTGGAAGCCCTCTTTGCTCTCCCCCAGCTGGAACACCCCGCCGGGATTGTAGCGGCAGGAGATGGTCTCCGGGATATACCCGATGGTATCCTTGAGGAAGTCAATGTGGGTGAAGTCGTCCAAATTGATGATGGCCCCCAGCTCATTGGCCTTGACGAACTCCTCGGCGGGGGTCTCGTTGGATGAGAACATGATCTCCTCCCCCCGGAAGCCGCACCGCTCGCTCATCATCAGTTCGGTCAGGGAGGAGCAGTCCACGCCGCAGCCCTCCTCCCGCAGAATGTCCAAAATCTGGGGGGTGGGAGTGGCCTTCACGGCGAAGTATTCCCGGAAGCCCTCGTTCCATCCGAAGGCTTTGTTCACCGCCCGGGCGGTGGCGCGGATGCCCGCCTCGTCGTAGATGTGGAAGGGGGTGGGATAGGTCTGGCAGATGGCCTCCAGCTGCTCTTTTGTGACAAAGGGTGTTTTCATTTCTCTCTCTCCTAGCTGTTTCATCAGGTAAAGAATATCAATTCTTATTGTAGCGGATTTCCCATCGGTTCGCAAGAGCGAACCCTTCTTTTTTTCGCAAACGACCCTTCCTTCTGCGTTTTTTGCAGGCAGTTTTGCAGAAAACGCATCATTTTTCCACAAAATGCAGGAACTATTTCATGGCAATTCCTGTTCCGGTCAGAGAAAACGGAAAAAAACCGGTTTTCGGTTGTGTTTTGTCCGCCGATTTGATATAATGGCCTTTGTACTGTAAAACACCATTTGTATTACAGCGCGGCCTGACAGCCAAATTTTCCCGTGAAAGGGGGCGAGGCCCTTGTTGGAACCGCTGAACAAGCTTTTTGAGCCGCATCTAAAGGTTGTTTTTGCCTTTTTATACCTGTTCTCCCTGCTGATGGTCTGCAAAGCCCCGTTCCTGGGGCTGGCGGAGCTGATTGCCACCACGCTTCTGTTGATTTTCATTCTGGTCACCCGGCACCGGCGCAGGAACAAGGCCGCCGCCGTCATTGCCGAGACCATCCAGAGCCTGAGCCGGGCAGGGAAAAATTCCTTGCTGGATTCCCCGTTTCCCATGGTGGTTTTTCGGCCGGAGAGCGGCGAGGTCATCTGGAGCAACGACCGTTTCCTGGAAGTCACCGGGCGGCGGGAGCATCTGGCCGATGTGCGCATCACCATGGCTGTGCCGGAGTTCGACGCCCAGTGGCTGCTGGATGGGGAAGTCATGTCCCCGGTGGAATACAGCGTCCACGGACGGCGGTACATGGTCTATGGCGGTCTGACCTCCAGAGGCAGCGAGGAACGGGATCCTCTGGCTACCACCTACTGGATCGACATCACCGACCTGGCGGACATCCGGGAGCGGTTCTATGCCACCCGGCCCCTGGTCTTTATCATCGTCATAGACAACTACGAAGAATTAATCCGTAACATTTCAGACAGCGACCGCAGCAGCCTCCGGGCCGCCGTGGAACGGCAGCTGAACCTGTGGACGGAAGGCTGCAACGGCTTCCTGTGCCGGTATGACCGGGATCGCTACTTGTTCCTGATGGAGGAGCAGTATCTGGACGGAATGAAGCAGAACAAGTTCTCCGTGCTGGACATGGTCCACAACGTGGCCAGTCCCAACGGCATCTCCGCCTCCCTGTCCATCGGCATTGGCCGGGACGGTTCCTTCGACGAGATGTTCCGCTATGCGGCGCTGGCCATGGAAATGGCCCTGAGCCGGGGCGGGGACCAGGTGGTCATCAAGAACCGCTTCGACTTCGAGTTCCACGGAGGCCGCTCCAGGGAGCAGGAGCGCCGCACCAAGGTCAAGAGCCGGGTCATGGCCAACGCCCTGGAGGAGCTGATGCTGTCCTCCCCCCTGATCTACGTGATGGGCCACCACCACGCCGACCTGGACGCCGTGGGCGCCGCCGTGGGCGTGGCCGCCATCGCTCGGAAAAAGGGCGTGGAGGTCCACATCATCCAGGAGGATAAAGAGGTCCCCGGTACGGTGATGACAAAGGTGCTGGAAAAGGACAGGGATTACGAAACCGTCTTTGTCTCTCCGGAGGAGGCTCTGGGCCGGGTCAACGGGGAGACGCTGCTGGTGGTGGTGGACACCAACCGCCCCGACCAGGTCATCTCCCAGCCGCTGCTGAACGCCTGCCGGAAGGTGGCTGTCATCGACCACCACCGCCGGGCGGCGGACTATATCTCCAACGCCGTATTGAATTATCACGAGCCTTACGCCTCCTCCGCCTCGGAGCTGGTGACGGAGCTGATCCAATATTCCATCGACCCCAGCGACCTGAACCGGTTGGAGGCCGAGGCGCTGCTGGCCGGCATCGTGCTGGACACCAAGAACTTCACCCTCCGCACCGGCGGACGGACCTTCGAGGCGGCGGCCTTCCTGCGCCGCTGCGGAGCGGACACCACGGAAGTCCGCAAGCTGTTCCAAAACGACCTGAGCCGCACCATCCGCCGCTACGAGGTCCTCAAAGATGCCACCTTTGTCCACGAGGGTGTGGCTGTGGCTTCCTGTTTGCAGTCTGTGGATCGCATCGTGGCGGCGCAGGCGGCGGACGAGCTGCTGAACGTCCAAGGGGTAGAGGCGTCCTTTGTGGTCTATGCCGACGATGAGTGCGTCAACATCTCCGGGCGCAGCTCCGGCGAGATCAACGTGCAGGTGATTTTGGAGACCCTGGGCGGCGGCGGCAACGGCAACGCAGCGGGGGCTCAGCTGCGGGACACCTCCGTGAAGGAGACCCTGCGGCGGCTGAACGCCGCCATCAGCGCTTATTTCGACGAGACGGAAGAAGGTTGAGACGGCACGGCGCTGATGCTCAATTTGATTTCCTTTCGCATATTTTGTGTATCTATTCTAGGAGGAGTACAATGAAAAAACGTGTTCTTGCGCTGGGACTTTGCCTGGCTCTGGCAATGTCCCTGCTGACCGGCTGCAGCAGCACGCTCACCAATGAGCAAATCATCACAAAGGCCACCGACGATGAGGTCAAGTACCTGACGGACGGCAAACTGAAAAATAACACCGTGGTGATGACGGTCAACGGAGAGGATGTCACCGCCATTTCCCTGTGCTACTGGCTGGCCTATTACGAAACCCAGATGGCCTATTACTACAGCCTGTACGGCGAGACGCTGGATCTGACCGCCGAGGTCAGCGACGGGGTCACCGCCGCCGACAGCCTGATGGAGTACGCTTATCAGGCGGCACTCAGCTACACCGCCATGGACCAGAAGGCGGCGGAATATGAGCTGTCCCTGACCGAGGACGAGGAGAACGACGTCCAGGACTACATCGACCTTCAGGACTCCTATTCCATGCTTTATTTCTGCACCACTGCGGAGGAGCAGGGGCAAATTTACAGACAGTACCAGCTGGCCAACAAGCTCCAGGATCTGCTCTATGCCGAAGGTGGGGAGCGGGAGGCCACAGAGGAGACCCTCCAGGACTACGTGACCGACAACGGCATCTATAACTGCCGCTACATCCTCTGCCAGGCCGATGAGGACGATGAGGACGCGGCTGCCGAGGCCCAGACCCAGGCGCAGGAAATTTATGACGAGCTGAGCGTGCTGGAAGGCGACGAGCTGCTGGAGAAGTTCATGGAGTACCAGGAGCAGAACGCCGACGGCAACACCGATGAATACTCCTACGACGACGACGACTCCCTGGTGGACGGCTTCAAGGAGACTGTGGCCGCCCTGGAAGTGGGCGAGCTGGGTATGACCGACCAGACCAGTTACGGCTACTTCGTGCTGCTGCGGCTGGACGTGGACATGGACACCGTGGAGGAGGACTACATCAGCGACGACTTCAACACCCTGATGACCACCTGGGCGGACGAGGCCGAAGTTGAACTGGCCAGCGCCTACGATAAGCTGGACGCGCTGACCTTCTTCGAGAACCTGACCGAGCTGCAAACCGTAGTCAGCACCGTTCAGGAGGAGGCAGACAGCTCCGCCGAGGCGTCTTAACAGACTGGTAACAAAAATTTTTCAGAAATTACCACAGACATCACCTCTGACATTGTGTTATAATCAATGCCAGAGGTGATTTTATGGCTCAAAAACGCTGGAACTGGCAGAGTGATTTTACGGAGGCGGTGGGGGAACTGGCCCTGCGGCCGGAGCTGCGGCAAATCAGGCGCTATTCCCACCACCGGAACGTCAACCGCTACGACCACACCGTCCGGGTGGCGCTGCTGTCCTATCGGATCGCCCGGCTGCTGGGGCTGGACGCACAGGCCACGGCCCGGGCCGCCATGCTCCACGACCTCTTCTACCACGACAAAACCTGCCGCCCTGTAGGCTATCACGGCTGGGTGGTTCTCAACCACCCGGAGGAAGCGGCGGCCAACGCCCGGAAGATCACTGATCTGACAGACAAGGAGGAGAACATCATCCTCTCCCATATGTGGCCGGTGTCCCGCCACGCGCCCCACTGCCGGGAGGCGGTGCTGGTCAACCTGGTGGACGACTGGGTGGCGGTGCGGGATTATTTCCGCAGAGCGCGTACATAAGAGCTTTTAGCCGTTAGCTTTTAGCTGTTAGCTGGGAAGTGCAAACTTTTGCGGTTATCCCTTTACATCAGCCTTGTGGATCATTTCAGCGAAAACCCCTCCGCCACCGCCTGAAGGCGGCGCGAAGCATGGTGGAGGGATTTCGGTGCCAGCACCATCAAAAAAGCCCATCAATCCGTTTTTTCAGCGCTGCGGCAGCGTCTCCGCGGCGCTGTTTTCTTTTTTTTGATTGGTACCGCTGCGTCAGCTCCGTTCATGCGCTGTTCGCTTTAGACTGGCAGCACCTGACTAACAGCTGACAGCTAACGGCTAATAGCTTAATTTCTTACAACTTATCCAAAAGTACCGGTTGCAAAATGAGAAATGTTTGGTATAATGATAGAGAAGCCCACCGTTTTAGTGGGCTGCGACAGGCAGTTGAAGCGTCAGAGGGGACAAAGCTGCTATCCAATATTTATCAAAGGAGATGTATCGTATCCATGAGCAAAAAATTCGTTTATCTGTTTTCCGAGGGCAATAAGGATATGCGCGAGCTGCTGGGCGGCAAGGGCGCAAACCTGGCCGAGATGACCAACGCCGGTATGCCGGTACCCAAGGGATTCACCGTCACCACCGAAGCCTGCACCCAGTACTATGAGGACGGGCGCAAAATCAACGACGAGATTCAGGCGGAGATTCTGGAGAAGCTGGCCGTGCTGGAGGAAGTGAACGGCAAAAAGTTCGGCGACCCGGAGAACCCCCTGCTGGTCAGCGTCCGTTCCGGCGCACGGGCCTCCATGCCCGGCATGATGGACACCATCCTGAACCTGGGCATCAACGACACCGTGGCCCAGGGCCTGGTGAAGCTGACGAACAACCCACGATTCGTATACGACTCCTACCGCTGGTTTATTCAGATGTTCTCCGACGTGGTGATGGAACTGGACAAGCGCAGCTTTGAGCGCATCATTGACGAAGTCAAGGCAAAGCGGGGCGTGGCGCTGGACAGCGAGCTGACCGCCGAGGATATGCAGGAGCTGGTGGCCCGGTTTAAGGAGTATTACCGCTCCCAGAAGGGAGAGGACTTCCCCCAGGAGCCCAAGGTGCAGCTGATGGAGGCCGTCCAAGCCGTGTTCCGCAGCTGGGACAATCCCCGCGCCCAGGTGTACCGCGCCATGAACGACATCCCCGCCGACTGGGGCACCGTCGTCAACGTGCAGACCATGGTGTTCGGCAACTGGGGCGACGACTCCGGCACCGGCGTGGCCTTCACCCGCAACCCCACCACCGGCGAGAAGGAGCTGTATGGCGACTTCCTGATGAACGCCCAGGGCGAAGACGTGGTGGCCGGCATCCGCCGCACCTCCGACATCTCCGAGCTGAAGAAGATCAACCCCGCCGTGTATGACCAGTTTGTGGAAATCGCCACCCGGCTGGAGAACCACTACCGGGATATGCAGGACATGGAGTTCACCATCGAACGGGGCCAGCTGTATATGCTCCAAACCCGGAACGGCAAGCGCACCCCCGGCGCGGCGCTGAAAATCGCTGTGGACCTGGTCAGCGAGGGCCTCATCACCGAGCAGGAGGCCCTGCTGATGATCGAACCCAACAGCCTGGACGCCGTGCTGCACAACAACTTCACCGAGCGCGCCCTGGCCACGGCCAAACCCATCGCCAACGGCGTTCCCGCCTCCCCCGGCGCAGGCTGCGGCGCGGTGTACTTCACCGCTGAGGACTGCGAGGCCCACGCCACCGAGTCCCCCGTCATCCTGGTTCGTCAGGAGACCTCCACCGAGGACATCGTGGGTATGCAGGTGGCCGAAGGCATCCTGACCGCCCGCGGCGGCCGCGCCTCCCACGCCGCTGTGGTGGCCCGGGGCATGGGCCGTTGCTGCGTGGCCGGCGTCGCCAGCCTGATTGTGGACGAGGAGCACAAGGTGGCTGTCCTGGCCGGCAGCACCATCCACGAGGGCGACTACATCTCCCTGGACGGCTCCACCGGCAACGTCTACCTGGGCCGTTTGGAGACCGAAGAGGCTCAAATCGCCGGAGACTTCGCCACCATCATGGGCTGGGCCGACAAGTACCGCCAGCTCCAGGTCCGCACCAACGCGGACAACCCCCCACGACGCTGGTGTGGCCCGTGACTTCGGCGCCGAGGGCGTGGGCCTGGTTCGCACCGAGCATATGTTCTTCGCCGAGGACCGCATCCCCGCCGTGCGGGAGATGATCGTGGCCCCCTCCGAGAAGGAGCGCCGCATCGCTCTGAACAAGATTCTGCCTATGCAGCGGGGCGACTTCGAGGGCATCTTCAAGACCATGAAGGGCCTGCCCGTCACCATCCGTCTGCTGGACCCGCCGCTGCATGAGTTCCTGCCCACCGAGGACGAGGACATCGAAAGCCTGGCCAAGACCATGGGCATGAGCTTTGGCCGCCTGAAAGCCATCGTCATCAGCCTCCAGGAAGTCAACCCCATGATGGGTATGCGCGGCTGCCGTCTGCCCATCCAGTGGCCGGAAATCGCGGAAATGCAGGTGCAGGCCATCTTCGAGGCCGCCATCAACGTCTACAACGAAACCGGCGAGAAAGTCGTCCCTGAAATCATGGTTCCCCTGGTGGCCTCCGACCACGAGCTGAAGTATGTCAAGGCCATTATCACTAACGTGGCCGACGGCCTTATCGCCAAAGCCGGCATCGACCTGCCCTATGAGATCGGCACCATGATTGAAATCCCCCGCGCCTGCGTCCGGGCCGACGCCATCGCCAAGGAAGCGCAGTTCTTCTGCTTCGGCACCAACGACCTGACCCAGATGACCTGGGGCTTCTCCCGCGACGACGCGGGCAAGTTCCTGGGTACTTACATGGACAAGAAGCTCATCGAGCATGACCCGTTCCAGCGGCTGGACCGCCGGGGCGTGGGCCGCCTGATGAAGCTGGCCGTGGATCTGGGATACGAGACCCGGCCCGATATGCACATGGGCATCTGCGGCGAACACGGCGGCGACCCCGTCTCCATTGAGTTCTGCCACAACATCGGCCTGACCTATGTCTCCTGCAGCCCCTTCCGGGTACCCATCGCCCGGCTGGCCGCAGCCCAGGCCGCCATCCGCAACCCCAGGAAGTGATTCTGCCTGAGCGGTAATCCCGCTTAGACCCTTTTCTCACCCCGGCCTGTTTCCAGACCGGGGTGATTTTCGCCGTGTTCCTCTCAAAATCCTGTAAAGGAACCTCTGTTTTCCCGTAAAACGGACATCAACAGGGCGCGTCTGGTTTTAAGGAGCGTTTTATGAAAATTTGCACCGCATACGCCGGGTACGAACCTCAGGGCGGGATGTACCTGATTCACACCAACCAGGCGGACGTGGAGGTGTGCTTTGTCACCGATGAAATCGTCCGCGTCCGGGCCTCCTTCGACAAGGAGTTTGCCGAGGAGTCCTACGTCCTCTCCACCGTGGCGTGGGAGGACCGGCTGGACTTCCTGTTTCCGGAGCGGCAGCACCTGACCCCCGTGGCCCCCGCCGTCACCGACGATGAGACCGCTCTGACCCTGGCCTCCGCCGCCGTCAAGCTGGTGGTGGAGAAGGCTCCCCTGTGCTTCAAGCTCTACGACAGCGAGGGAACCCTGCTTTACAGCGCTCTGCCCGGCAACCCCTTCGTCAGGGACAGCAACAACCGGGTGGTTCACTACAGCCGCATGAACGAGGAAGATTGCTTCTATGGCTTCGGGGAAAAGACCGGCAAGCTAAACAAAAACAAGGAGTTTCTGCGGGAGCGGGCCACCGACGCCATGGGTTACGACCCCACCAAGACGGACACCTTGTACAAGCACATTCCCTTCTACATCCAACTGAACCGGGACACCCGGAAGGCCGTGGGCCTGTTTTACCACAACTTCTACGAGTCCGTGTTCAACATGGGCCGGGAAAAGAGCAACTATTGGCCCCGGTACACCTACTGGCAGGCCGACGGCGGCGACATCGACCTGTTCCTGCTGGGCGGCGGGACCATTGCTAGGGTGGTGGACAACTACACCCTGCTGACCGGCCGTCCCGCTCTGCTGCCCAAGCGCGCCCTGGGCTATCAAGGTTCCTCTATGTACTATCCCGAACTGGAGAAGGACAGCGACGACGCGGTGTTGGGCTTCATCGACACCATCAAAGAGGAAGGTTTCCCCATCGACGGGTTCCACCTGTCCTCCGGCTACACCAGCTACAACAACAAGCGCTGCGTGTTCTGCTGGAACACCGAGCGGTTTAAGAACCCCAGAAAGTATTTCCACGAGATGATGGCCAAGAGTGCCGAGAACGTACCCAACATCAAGCCGGGTATCCTGCTGTGCCACCCCCGGTTCGACGAGTTCAATTCTCAGGGCGTGTTCGTCCGGGACAGCGAGAACCCCTCCACTTATGCGGTCGGCCCGTGGTGGGGCGGCGACGGCGCGTTTTGGGATTTCACCAGGCCCGAAGCCCGTGAGATTTGGAAAAAATGCGTCACCGACAACCTGATTGAAATGGGAACCAACTCCATTTGGAACGACAACTGCGAATATGACAGCCTGATGGACAAGGACGCCATCTGCGACTTTGACGGCAAAGGCGGCGCCATCGCCCAGCTGAAACCCATCATGAGTACCCTGATGTGCCGCCTGAGCAACGAGGCCGTCCGGGAACACGACCCCGGCAAGCGGCCCTACACCGTGTGTCGCTCCGGCAGCGCCGGTATTCAGAAGTACGCCCAGACCTGGTGCGGTGACAACTACACCGGCTGGGCCTCTCTCCGGTACAACATCCCCATCATCACCGGCATGGGCCTCTCCGGTCAGCCCAACGAGGGCGCGGACATCGGCGGCTTCGCCGGTCCCGCTCCGGAGGAGGAACTGTTCGTCCGCTGGGTGCAGCAGGGCATTTTCCAGCCCCGGTTCTCCATCCACTCCGCCAGCAACGACAACACCGTCACCGAGCCGTGGATGTACCGGGGCAGCGCCGATCTCATCCGGGACGCCATTCTGCTGCGCTACCGCATGACCCCCTACCTGTACTCAGCCGAATACGAGGCCACCCAGACCGGCGCGCCCATCATGCGCGCCCTGGTCTACGAGTTCCAGGACGACCCCAGGGTCTATGACGAGAGCTTCGAGTACACCTTTGGCCGGGACATTCTGGTGGCAAACGTCCTGAAAAAGGGCGCAAAGACCAAAAAAGTCTATCTCCCCGCCGGGTGCAAGTGGTACGACTGGGGCGACAACTTCGCCTGCTACGAGGGCGGCCAGACGGTGGAACTTCCCGTCACCATGGAGTCCATCCCCATGTTCCTGCGGGAAGGCGCCATTGTCCCCATGTCCGATAACCAGCTGATGAGTATGTGCCAGGACCACACCACCGCCCTGCACCTGACCCTGGCCCCCGGCAAGGCCGCCAGCACCTACGTCATGTACGACGACGACGGCGACAGCAACGACTACACCCAGGGCGTGTACCGCAAAACCACCATTCAAATGTCCGGCGCGGACGTGGTTAAAGTGGCCTTCACCGCCGAGGGCAGCTACGCCGACCATGTGGAGCGCGTCGTGGTGGAGATGATCCGCAAGGACAAGAGTCCCTTCTGGGTTCGCCTGGGCGGCGTTCCGCTGGAACATTTCCTGAACCGCCGCAGGTTCGAGGCCGCCCAATCCGGCTGGTACTACAGCCAGACCAAACGGGCCATGCTGGTCAAGTACCCCAACCCCAAAAGGGACGTAACCCTGACGGTCTCCTTCGAGCAGTTTGACCTGATTGGGATGGGCGAGGACGCATAACGGCAAAAACGCCCCGAACCGTTTCCGGTTCGGGGCGGGAAGGGCAAATTTGATGTATTATCGGCTCTCCTCCGGGAAAAAGGCAGGGTGCATACAGCGAATGGCCTCCCCGTCGATTTTACAGCGGTTCAGGTGGCGTTCCAACACCCGGTCTACACCGGATTCATCCCGGAGCAGCAGGCAGTCCACCATCTCCCTATGGTCGGCCATCAGCTGACGGTTGTCCTGGGCGGACAGGGAGAGATTTCTCAGCCGGTCAAAGTGAATCATGAAGCTGCTGGACATCTGATAGATGTGGAGCATTCCCGCCAGCTGGTAAAATAGCCGGTGGAACTCGTTGTCCAGCCGGAAAAAGTCCTCGTTCTCTCCGCAGCTGAACGCGACCTCCTGGGCGTGGAGGTTCCTGACCAGAGGCGTCAGGTCCGGCTGCTCCTCCATTGTGCAGAGCCGCCGACAGACAGCGCGCTCCAGGGTGTTGCGCATAAACTGGGCTTCCTCTACCATGTGACTGTCGATGTACGAAATGCGGCTGCCCCGCTGGGGCATGACCTCCACAACGCCCACTTGGGCCAGGTCAATCAGCGCCTCCCGGACGGGGGTGCGGGACAGATTCAGCTGCTGCGCCAGTTCCTTCTCACTGACCAGACTGCCCGGAACCAACTCGGTAGAGATGATATTTTCACGAATCATGCGGTAAGCGTAGGAGCGCCCGGTCTCCTGAGGAAAGCGTTCTGTCACTTTTATGGGACTCACCTCATTTGTATCGAATCGATGTTGGCGGAAGTCGCTACAAATATAACTATTTTATCTGACTATCCCTTTGAATCAGCCGCGTTGTGATAAGCTATTAGCCGTTAGCTGTTAGCTGTTAGTCAGGTGCTGCCAGTTTAAAGCAAACAGCTAAAAAGGAAGCTGAGAGTGAAACCACCCGTTTGCAAAGTCATACAACCGGTAAACGCAGCAAGTAACGCCAAGAACCACAAAGCTAATGGCTAAAAGCTAATGGCTAAAAGCTAATAGCTAAAAGGCTCATAAGGCTGAGCAAAAGGGATAACCAGGCTATTTTATTGTAACCGCATTTGGCGGGAAGGTCAATGGTTTTTTGGGATTGAAAAGTTTGGAAAATTCCGCTGCTACCCCGCCAGCACGCCCCACAAAATTTTCGCGCCGATGCAGGCCAGGGCCAGACCGCCCCCCGCGCTGGCCCACCGCTGGATCCGCTGCCCAATCTGTTTCCCCAACAGGCTCCCCAACAGCGACAGGGCGAAGGCCACCGCGCCGATGACGGCGGCAGATTTCCACAGCCCCACCTCCAAAAAGGCCACGGACACCCCCACCGCCAGGGCGTCCAGACTGGTAGCCAGGGCCAGCGCCGCCACAGCGGGGGTGGTAAGGGCGTAAACCGGCGGTTCCCCGGCCACCGGCGCCAGCGCGTCCAGCAGCATCCGCCCTCCTAAGTACGTCAGCAGGCCGAAGGCCACCATGCCGCCGATGAGCTGACAGTGTTCATTCAACTCGCTCCCGGCCAGGCCGCCCAGCAGGGTCATTCCAAACTGGAATCCCCCGAACCACAGGCCCAGCCGCACCCCGTCCCGGCGGCGAAAACCGGGGGAGGACAGGCCGCAGCAGACAGAGGCGGCGGCGGCGTCCACCGCCAGGCTCAGCGCAATCAGACATACGGAAACCACAACATCACCTCATGGGAGGATATGCGGCGGGGACAAGGAGTATGATGGGCTGTTAGCTGTTCGTCCATGGGTTTTGTGGTTGTCTCTCTGCATTGGCCTCAACAGCTTTACCCGCAGAATGGGAACAGCTTTTGTTTTTCGTTTTCCGTATTTCTCCCCGAACCGGCAGTTGACAGTTCGTATCCTATCGTATATAATACAAACGAATATGCGACAGGCTGTGACGAAGAACAGTAGGCGTTTTCCAGCGGCAAAGAGAGGGGCCGGACGGTGCGAGGCCCTCCAACGGGACGCCAAACCCACTTCCGAGCCACGCGGCACAGGGGCAGACCGCCCGGAAGCCGCGCCGGGTGCGCCCGTTACAGCGCGAGGGTAAAGAGCTTTATTGGTTTTTGCTTTGTATCAGCTCATTTGATGAGTTGTCAGCCAAAAGCCAGGCACTAACAGCTAATAGCTAAGGGCTAACAGCTAAAAAGCCGACAGGCTTTTACCCACAGAGGCCCCTCACCGCGAGGCGGGGCAAACGTAAGGTGGTACCACGGGACATTCGCTCCCGTCCTTCGAGGGACGGAGAGAATGTCCTGTTTTGTTGCCAAACGCCCTGCATGACAGGGAACCAGAGGAAAGGATGAACGAGAAATGGCGAAAAACAAGAAACAGGTGAAGGCGATCACCTCCATGAGCGAGGACTTCGCCCAGTGGTATACGGACATCTGCCTGAAGGCGGAGCTGGTGGACTATGCCAGCGTCAAGGGCTTTATGATTATGCGGCCTTACGGCTACGCCATCTGGGAGAACATAACCAACATCCTGGACGGGATGTTCAAACAGACCGGCCACCAGAACGTAGCTATGCCGGTGCTGATCCCCGAAAGCCTGCTGAAAAAAGAGGGCGAACTGGTGGAGGGCTTCGCGCCGGAGGCGGCCTGGGTCACTATGGGCGGCAGCGACAAGCTGGAGGAGCGGATGGCGATTCGCCCCACCTCCGAGACCATGTTCTGCGACCACTGGGCCCACGTCCTCCACTCCTGGCGGGAGCTGCCCATGCTGTACAACCAGTGGTGCAGCGTGGTGCGCTGGGAAAAGAGTACCCGCCCCTTCCTGCGCTCCCGTGAGTTCTGGTGGCAGGAGGGCCACACCATCCACGAGACCGCCGCCGAAGCCGAGGCCGAAACCGAGCAGCAGCTGAACTGCTACGCCGACTTCTGCCGGGACGCCCTGGCTATGCCCGTTCTCAAAGGCCGCAAGACAGACAAGGAGAAGTTCGCCGGGGCCGAGGCCACTTACACCATCGAGGCCATGATGAAGGACGGCAAGGCCCTCCAGTCCGGCACCAGCCACTATTTCGGGGACAAGTTCTCCCGGGCCTACGACGTGACCTTCGCCGGGCGGGACAACACTCTGCAATACCCCTACCAGACCTCCTGGGGCGCGTCTACCCGGCTCATCGGAGCAATCATTATGACCCACGGCGACGACAACGGTCTAGTGCTGCCCCCGGCCATCGCCCCCATTCAGGTGGTGGTGATTCCCGTGGCCCAGCACAAGGCGGGCGTGCTGGACGCCGCCTATGCCCTTGAAAAGCGCATCAAGGCCCTGGGGCTGCGGGTGAAAACCGACGACTCCGACCAGTCCAACGGCTGGAAGTACGCCGAGTACGAGATGAAGGGCGTCCCCCTGCGGGTGGAGATCGGCCCCAAGGACATGGAAAAGAACCAGTGCGTCATTGCCCGCCGGGACACCGGCGAGAAATACTTTGTCCCCCTGGAGCAGATGGAGGAGAAGGTGCAGGCTCTGCTGGTGGAGGTTCATGACAACCTGTATGCCGCCGCCCAGAAGCGGCTGGAGGAGAACACCTTCGCCTTTACCAGGGTGGAGGACGTGAAGGCCGCCATGGAGAAGCACACCTGCTTTGCCAAGACCATGTGGTGCGGCGACGAAGCCTGCGAGATCGCCATGAAGGAGCTGGCGGGCGTGTCCAGCCGGTGTATCCCCTTCGAGCAGGAGAATCTGGGGGAGGTTTGCCCCGTCTGCGGCAAGCCGGCGAAGAAAATGGTGGTCTGGGGCGTCGCGTACTAATTTAACAATTAGCAATGTGCAATTCTGCGAAGGCGGAAACGTGTTGCCCGTTGCCAAACGTACAGTTTCCCCTGAAAAAATCACTGCTGACACACAAAAAACAGGGCGTCCTGTGGAAAGCTCCACGGGACGCCTTTTTTCATCAATCATACAAGTTTTCTACAGAGAACCCGAATTTTGCAGCAGTTTCTTCCTGTTCAGTGCGAAGTTCGGGCGGTGTCAGTCTTTTTGGATTCCCAGCAGGTGTTCCGCCTGGGCCACCTGTTCCTCGGTGGGGGTGGGAACGCCCTCCAGGGGGTAGGGAATCCCCAGGTTGTCCCACTTGAAGGTTCCCAACGTGTGGTAGGGCAGAACTTCCACCCGCTCCACGGTGTTCAGAGTGTCCAGAAAGGCTTTGAGCCGGGTCAGCTCCGCCGCCTCGTCAGTCAGGCCGGGGACCAGCACCCGGCGCACCCACATGGGCTTGCCCGTATCGGAGAGATACCGGGCCATGTCCAAAATGTTGTCGTTGTCCCAGCCGGTCAAACGTTTGTGGGCGGCGGGGTCGGTCTGTTTCAGGTCCAGCATGACCAGGTCCGTGACCTCCATCAGATGTTGAAACCGGCTGAAAAAGGGTTCCTCTCTGGTGAAGGGGTTCCCGGCGGTGTCCAATACGGTGTGAACGCCTTTCTCTTTGGCCAGGGTGAAAAACGCGGTGAGGAAGTCCAGCTGTAACAGCGGTTCTCCGCCGCTGACGGTGACGCCGCCCTGCTTGCCCCAGTAGTTCCGGTAGCGCCACACCCGCTGGAACAGCGCCTGTGCCGTCCACTCGGTACCGCCCCCGGTGGCCCAGGTCTCCGGGTTGTGGCAGTACTGGCACCGCATCCGGCAGCCCTGCAAAAAGACCACAAAGCGTACGCCGGGGCCATCTACCAGCCCGAAGGATTCCAGAGAGTGAACGTGACCGATGGTTTGCGGGTCGATTGCCATAGAAATGATTCCTCTCGAAAAGACAGGAGCAGAGGCGCTTGCGCGCCTCTGCGGTGGTTGTGGATTGTCCCTGCGGAACAGGCGGAAGTTGCCGCCTGTCCACGGGGATATTTTTGCTTACAGCGAGCCGTGGCAGGTCCGGGCGATGACGTCCAGCTGCTGCTTCCGGGTCAGGTCGATGAACTTGACGGCGTAGCCGGAGACGCGGATGGTGAAGTTGGCGTACTCCTCCTTCTCCGGGTGTTCCATGGCGTCCAGCAGCTTTTCCTTGCCAAAGACGTTGACATTCAGGTGGTGCGCGCCCTGGTCAAAGTAGCCGTCCAGCACCTGCACCAGGTTGCCGATGCGTTCATCGGCGGAGTGACCCAAGGCGTCGGGGTTGATGGTCTGGGTGTTGGAGATACCGTCCAGGGACCAGTGATAGGGGATTTTGGCGACGCTGTTCAGGGAGGCCAGCAGGCCGTTCTCCTCCGCGCCGTAGGAGGGGGAGGCGCCGGGGG
>JAJQBR010000037.1 GCA_021203185.1 Clostridiales bacterium | reverse complement strand
TTACTTAGTCGTGTGCTAGAAACCCCTCCGCCACCGCCTAAAGGCGGCGGCCCTCCTCCCCTTTCAGGGGCGGCAAGGGGCTAGTGCTTGTCGTTTGCTTGCCGATTTTTCTCAAGCAAGATAGATTTTGTAACGTTTTGTAACGTAATTTAATCAATAGAAGAACTTTTATCCAGAAAGAAGTATCTTTCCATAACTGACCCCCCCTCGCCTCCCCTGAAAGGGCAGGGAGCGCAGCGGAAGTGCCGCTTGACGGCGGAGGGGGACCATGCGAAGCATGGTGGAGGGATTTCACGCTGGAATTGCTGCCAGAGCTGAAGCAAAGGGACAACCTCAAAAGTTAGCAGCTTCTGGCTAACAGCTAACAGCTCATTCCACCGGTGGTTCCAGCTCCAGCTCCTTAAAATACCGGTAATAGGGCAGCAGCCACTCGAACCCCTGCGCCACCTCGTCCACCAGCTCCGGGCCGAAGAAGGGGCTGTTTTCCTCGTACTCCTTTTCCGCGTGGAGGCCCACGTTTTTCCGGTTGAACCAGGGCTGCAACAGGGGCGAAACCTCCCCCTTGCTGCGCTTGTACTCGTCCCCCTCCAGGGCGAACACCTTCTGTCGGTTCAGCCGCCGGGCCAGCTTTTCCAGCTTTTCCGGCTCCCGCAGGATGCGCCGCCGGTACTGCTCCATCATTGTGGGCGTGACCCGCCAGTAGCCCATGCCGTAGCCGTAGCCCTCCGGCCGGGCCTCGAAGTAGAAGCAGGGGAAGCACGTCCAGTCTTCCACCGGGGGCCGCAGGGTGAACCACAGGTGATCCTTGTACAGCCCGCCGTATTTCACCCGCCGGGCATCCCGGTAAATGCGCGTCACCTTGACGTTCAGCTCCAGATTTTTATGCTTATCCAGCAGCCGCTCCTGCACTTCCGCCGCCAGCTCCTTCATGGGCTGGTATAGCTCCCGCTCATAGACCGGCTTGTGTTCCAAAAACCAGTCCCGCCGGTTGTTGAACCGGATGCCCCACATAAAGGAAATCGTCTCGTCCGTAAATCCCTGAAACATCGTTTTTTCTCCTGTCCTATCTGTTAAAGCGGCCCCGGCCAAAAGCCGGAGCCGTTTTTCCGTGTATCCTGTGTGGTCAGTCCGTGCTGTCCGTCGTCTCGTCGTCGCCCGTGTCGTCGGTGCTGTCCGCCGTTGTGCTGTTGGTGGACGTGCTGTCGTCTGTGGTGGTCGTAGAGCTGCTGCTGGAGCTGCTCTTGCTGCTTGTGGTTGTTTTCTTCTTCTTGGTACCCACATAAACGATCTCGTCGTGCTTGGAGTAGACGCTGTACGCCTCCTCTGTCTCGGAGAGCAGGTTGCCGTCGCTGTCATACACCTGGCGATAGGTCTGCACCTTATAGCCGTTCTCGCCCTTCTGGGTGACGGTGGACGTTCCCTCATACTGGCTGGAGTCGTTCTTGGTGATGGTGCTGTAGGCGATGGTCTCCAGCGTCTCGCTGACCATCTTCACATAGTTGCTGTTGGTTTTGGTACCCAAAAGGGTGACGGTCAGGTAGCCGTCGGAGTAGTCCGCCACGATTTTGATGGGGTAGGAGGTGTTGTTGCAGAACTGGTAATCCGGCCCACCCCAGGAGACGGTGGCGTCCAGCCCCAGGTCGATGTAGCTGGAGGCGTAGGTGTGGTTCTGCCGCTGGACGATCTCCAGGTTGGCATACAGACAGGCCGCGTACAGGGTGGAGGACACCTGGCAGATGCCGCCGCCCAGCTCCTGAACGGTGTCGCCGTTCAGGTAGGCCGCCGCCGTCTTAAAACCGTTGGCCTCCGTCCGCTCCCCCACGGTGTCGTTGTAGGAGAACACCTCGCCGCTGAGCAGAATCGTCCCACTGACCTTCTCCGCCGCCAGCTTCACGTTGGAGATGCGATTGCTGGTGCCGCTGACCTTGGTGGTGTAGGTTCCCAGGTAATTGGCGAACAGACCGTCCTCCAGCTTCTGGGTGGTGACCTCCGGCTCCTCATAGTCCAGGTCGATGGCCACGGTTTCGCCCTCCGCCGCCGCGTCCAGCGCGGTCTGCACCGTTTCTTTGTCGAAGCTGACGCCGGTGACGGAGGACACGATGGCGTAATCGTTGTCCGGATCCAGGGTGGCGTTGGCAGCCTCCACGTAAAGCTCCTCATAGACCTGATCCACGTCCACCGCTTCCACCGTTCCGGTGAGCATGGGACATTCGATGGTGCTGTCGTAGTCCCCCGCTTCGATGGCGGCGTTGAGCTGCTCCAGCAGCCCGTCCTCGTCCACGCTGTTGCCGGTGGTACCCATGGTGAACACCAGCTGCCCGTCCTGCACCTCATAGGTGGTCTGTACGGTGGTGTCGATGTCCAGCAGGCCGCTGTCCTCCACCGCCTGGGCCAGCACTTCGCTGTCCCCCACGGTGGGCAGCACTGTCCACTGGGAACCGAAGAGGTACGCCCGCACCAGATAGGCCCCTCTGGTGAAAAAGGCCCGCTGAGTCAGGGCGTCCTGCACCGCCGTCTCAATGTCCATTGTCAGAGCGTCCCCTACGTAGACAGTGTAGTCCTCGCCGTTGGCCGTCACCGTGAGCCGACTGCCGCTGTACCGGCCCTCGAAGTCCGCCTCCAGCGCGGCGGTGGCCTCCTCCTGGGAGGGCCACGCCGTTGACCACTGTTTTGGGGAGAATCTGCGCCGTGTTCACTGCGGCGCACAGGGCGGTATACCCGCCCAGCAGCAGGGCCAGCACCACGGCGGCGAGAATCAGCTTGCCCCGCGTCCCCAGACCCAGGGTGACCCCTTTGGCCCGTTTGGGCCGGTGTTTTTCTTTCTGTTCGTTCAAACTCATTGCCTCCATTGCTCTGAAAAGGGGCCGCATCCGTGTGTCCCTCCAGGAAGAAGTCGTTGTAACCACTGACGCTATGCGAATGTGTGCGAAACAAAGCCACAGACATTATTATACCGCGTCTCAGGCAAAGCCGCAAGGCTTCGGCCCCCGCCAAACAATGGCAAACTTCCACAAAAAACGGGCCAGCGGGTCGAATCGGCTTTGCTGTCTGTCTATTATACTGCCTTCCCACCGCAAAAGCAAGAAAGGTTCGCCAGCAGAAAACGGAACGGCTGACCGTCAGAAAGGAAACCGGAACCGTACAGCAGACACAACGGCGGAAGGAATACTGCCGCGCATATCACACCCGCTCCGGTTTCACAATCCAACGCGCCGGAAATTTTTGCTTGCAATACTTGCAATAAAGGAGGGCGAACGCTGTCGAAAGAAGTCGAAGAATATCGAAGTCTGTCGAATCCAGACGAACAACGAACGGCTAACAGTTCATTGCGCATTGCTCATTGCAAATTGCACATTGAATAACCCCTTCCGCCGCCGAATTTTTTAGCACTCAAAGCCGGAGACTGCTAAAAATTCATCTTTTGTTCATAATTATGTCACACTTCCCGGCTATACTAAAGGCAAATAAAAAGCAAGACCCTTTTGGGTCAGGAAGGGAAGTTGGACTCTTATGACAAACAAACAATTGACACAGAAATCTCAGGAAGCCGTCCAGGCCGCCCAGACCGTGGCGCTGGAGTACGGCAGCCCCCAGGTGGAACAATCCCACCTGCTCTATGGCCTGTTGGACCAGGAAAACGGGCTGATCCCCCAGCTCATCGCGGGCATCGGCCCCGACCCCGCCAGCCTGAAAGCCGCTGTTCGGGCGGAAATTGAAAAGCTGCCCAAGGTGTCTGGCTCCGGCCGGGAACCGGGCAAGGTCTACATCTCTCAGGATATGGACAAGGCACTGACCGCCGCAGACCGGGCGGCCGACCAGATGAAGGACGAGTACCTCTCGGTGGAACACCTGCTGCTGGGCCTCATCGACGCGCCGGACCGGACGCTGAAAGGGCTGTTTCAGCAGTACCAGCTGACCCACGAGAAGGTACTCACCGCTCTGAGCAGCGTCCGGGGCAGCCAGCGAGTTACCTCCGACAACCCGGAGGAGACCTATGACGCCCTGAAAAAGTACGGAACCGACCTGGTGGAGCGGGCCAGGAACAACCAGATGGATCCGGTCATCGGCCGGGACGACGAAATCCGAAACGTCATCCGCATTTTGTCCCGCAAAACGAAAAACAACCCCGTCCTCATCGGGGAACCCGGCGTGGGCAAGACCGCCGTGGTGGAGGGGTTGGCCCAGCGCATCGTCCGGGGGGATGTGCCAAAATCTCTCCAGGACAAGACCATCTTCTCCCTGGACATGGGCGCGCTCATCGCAGGCGCGAAGTACCGGGGCGAGTTCGAGGAGCGGCTGAAAGCCGTCCTCAACGAGGTCAAGAAGTCCGACGGGCGGATTTTGCTCTTCATCGACGAGCTGCACACCATCGTGGGCGCGGGCAAGACCGAAGGCTCCATGGACGCGGGCAACCTGCTGAAACCCATGCTGGCCCGGGGCGAACTGCACTGCATCGGCGCGACTACTTTAAATGAGTACCGCCAGTATATTGAGAAGGACGCCGCCCTGGAGCGCCGGTTCCAGCCGGTGATGGTGAACGAGCCGACGGTGGAGGACACCATCGCCATCCTCCGGGGCCTGAAGGAACGGTATGAGGTCTACCACGGCGTCAAGATTCAGGACAGCGCCATCGTCGCCGCCGCCACCCTCTCCAACCGGTACATCACGGACCGGTTCCTGCCCGACAAGGCCATCGACCTGATCGACGAAGCCTGTGCCCTGATTCGGACGGAAATGGACTCCATGCCCACCGAGCTGGACAAAATCTCCCGGAAAATCATCCAGCATGAAATCGAGGAGGCCGCCCTGAAAAAGGAGACGGACAAGCTCTCCCAGGACCGGCTGGCCACCATCCGGCAGGAGCTGGCCGACCTGCACAGCGACTTCGACGCCCAGAAAGCCCAATGGGACAACGAGAAAAACGCCATTGGCCGGGTGCAGAAGCTGCGGGAGGACATCGAATCCGCTAAAGGCGAGCTGGAGCTGGCCCAGCGCCAGCAGGACTACGGCAAGGCCGGTGAGATTCAATATGGCCGCCTGCCCGCCCTGCAAAAGTCTCTGGCGGAAGAAGAGGCCATCGCCAACGAGAGCAAGGAGCGCTCCCTGCTCCGGGACAAGGTCACGGAGGCGGAGATTTCCCGCATCATCGAGCGGTGGACGGGCATCCCCGTGGCAAAGCTGATGGAGAGCGAGCGGGAGAAGGTGCTGCACCTGGACGACACCCTCCATAAGCGGGTTATCGGCCAGGACGAGGCCGTCCAGCGGGTGACCGAGGCCATCCTCCGCAGCCGCGCCGGGATTCAGGACCCCAATCGGCCCATCGGCTCCTTCCTGTTCCTGGGTCCCACCGGCGTGGGCAAAACCGAGCTGGCCAAGGCCCTCAGCGAGGCCCTGTTTGACAGCGAAAAGAACATGGTCCGCATTGACATGAGCGAATACATGGAGAAGTACTCCGTCTCCCGGCTCATTGGCGCGCCTCCCGGCTACGTGGGCTACGAGGAGGGCGGCCAGCTCACCGAGGCCGTCCGCCGCAAGCCCTACTCCGTGGTGTTGTTCGATGAGGTGGAGAAGGCCCACCCAGACGTGTTCAACGTGCTGCTCCAGGTGCTGGACGACGGCCGCATCACCGACAGTCAGGGCCGCACCGTGGACTTCAAGAACACCATCATCATCCTGACCTCCAATCTGGGCAGCCAGTACCTGCTGGACGGCATCGACCAGAACGGCGAAATTTCCGACACCGCCCGGGCGCAGGTGGAGGAGCTGCTGAAACGCTCCTTCCGCCCGGAGTTCCTGAACCGGCTGGACGAGATCGTGTTCTACAAGCCCCTGACAAGGGAGAACATCACCGGCATTGTGGATCTGCTGGTGGACGACCTGAACCGCCGCCTGGCGGACAAGCAGCTTACCGTTCGCCTGACCGACGCGGCCAAGGCCACGGTGGTGGACGAGAGCTACGACCCCGCCTTTGGCGCACGGCCCCTGCGCCGGTACGTCCAGCACAGCGTCGAGACCCTGCTGGGTCGGAAAATCCTAGCCGACGACGTGGCCCCCGGCACCGAGCTGGTGGTGGACGCCGACGAGAACGGGCTGTTTGTGGCGGGGTGAGAAGTTACCCCGACAACGTAAAAAAACGACTATCGCCTGTACGCGGGGCTGCGGCCTCGTGTACAGGCGATTTTTGCGGAAACGCTGTTGTTTTTGTTGCGTTTTGTCAAAAACTGTGGTATTCTGTTATTGGTTCTCCTCGGAGAACCAGGGCGTTGCCCAATACGGTATGCGGTTTGCTCCCTGCTGCGGGGGCGCTTCTTTTGCCCCCGTTCGGAAGAAAGGGGGTGACTGCTAAATGAGTACGATAGAAGTTTTAACACTTTGCCTCGTTATCATCGGCGTCTGCAACCTGTTTATCCAGTGGATGAACAACAACAAAAAGAAGTAACCGCCCTCAGCTCACAAAGATGGCGGTTACTTCTGTAACCAACATAGGGGGCTGACCGTTGCCGGGCAACGCCCTTTTCTGTTTCTTAGTATACCCCCACGGCGGCAAATTGTCAAGGGGCTGTCTCTTTGTCTGCCCGTGGGGAAGGGGAAAATTTGTTCCTGTTTGGAAGCATGGCAACAGCGTTTAAAATTCTGATAAGATGTGGTAGATAGTCACATGAAGATTGAAGAATTACGTGCCAGATTGGCGAAAGTGGAAAATCCGCAGCGAACAGACCGGGGAAACATTTTTGGACAATTTAGACCGTTTTGCTTATGCAGTTCGCAAACACTGGTCGATTGAAAATCAGTTCCACTGGTACCTTGATGTGATTTTTGGAGAAGATGTCTCTCAGGTAAAAAGGACAACGCCCCCTTGAATTTGAATATTTTGCGCAAGGTTGCATTAGCTCTCTGTAAAAACGCTGATATGGGTAAACGAGTCAGCATTAAAAGAAAACGTTTTCGCGCTTCCCTCAATCCTGGAGTGTTTTTGTCTATTCTCCTGAGCTGAGGAACCTCTGATTAAATAACTCCCGGCGTCTGGACGGCATATTTCGTGCAACTCTTCGTTGTAAAATCTTGAAATCCACAAAGGATTCCTGCGATTTTACGCCTTGATTTGCGCAAAATCTGCTTGCCCAGTCATCCAAGGCCATTTAATCAGAGCTTCCCTAATTTTAAATGCTGTCGTCTTGGAAAAAAGAAAACGCTTATTGACGGGTTGCCTCCGTTTCGTTATAATAGGTAAAAAGACTTTGTTTTTCTTTGTCATTAAAGTAAATCAACAGGGAGGGGCATCCTTTGAAATCTGTTCGTATGGCCGACATTGCCGAACGGCTGGGCATCAGCGTCGTCTCCGTTTCCAAGGGGCTTTCAGGCAAGGACGGCGTCAGCGAGGAAATGCGCGCCCGCATCCAGGCCACCGCCCGGGAAATGGGCTACAAAACCCCTGCCGCACCGGCGGAGACCACCGGCGGCAAAACCATCGGCGTTTTGGTACAGGAACGCTTTTTTTCGGAGAGTACCTTTTATTCCAATCTGTACCGGGAACTGGTGAAGCAGTGCAGTGCCGGGAAGGACTTTGCCATGATGGAGATCGTCACCCACCAGGCGGAGGCGGAAGCGCAGACGCCGGTGTTCATCAGCCAGCGCAAGGTGGACGGGCTGATTTTGATGGGCCAGTTGACAACCGGTTATCTGGCGATGATTGCCCAGTGCGGCCTGCCCTATCTGCTGCTGGACTCCTACCGGGAGGGGGTTCAAGAGAGCTGTGTGGTCAGCGACAACGTGACCGGCGGCTGCCTGCTGACCCGGCACCTGCTGGAGCAGGGCTGTCGGGACATCGCCTTTGTGGGCAGCATTTGGGCCACCACCTCCATTATGGACCGGTATTTGGGCTACGTAAAAGCGCTGCGGCAGGCAGGGCTGACGCCACAGGAGGACTGGCTGCTGGAGGATCGGAACCAGAGAGGGGACTTTGTGACCGTTCCGTTGCCGGAGCAAATGCCCCAGGCTTTTGTGTGCAGCTGCGATGAGGTGGCCTATCGCCTGGTGCGGCAGCTTATCGTCGCCGGATACCGGGTGCCGGAGGACGTGGCCGTCACCGGCTACGACGACTACGGCTTTTCCACCATCAGCACACCGCCTCTGACCTCATACCGGGTGGATACGGAGAGTATGGCCCGCCTCGCGGTGGAGCGCATCCGCAGCCAGATGGCCGGGACGCTGGTGAGCAATTCCATCGTAACCGTTCCCGGCAGACTGGTACCCAGAGCGTCCACTGGGGCCGCAGAACAGGGCGCAGGGAGGTACGGAGTGCCGGAAGTACCCCTTGAGGGCAGCGCCGTTCAGTAAAACAGTTCCCTTCGTAAAAACAAAATAGCGTCTCTTCCAAAACCGTCGGGTGCAGACCCGGCGGTTTTTATGCGCTCTTTTGGGAAAATGGTCATTAGCTAAATGAACAAAAATTTTAGCAAATTATTAGGCAATGTTACAAAAATATCAAAAGGGGATTGACTTAAATTATTAGGTGTGTTATCCTTCGTTCAGTAAAGGAAATTTAGCTAAATTTCCACCAATACCATCCACAATTTACTTAAAGGAGGAGACCTATGAAAAAGGTACTCGCACTGATCCTCACCCTGGCCATGGCCCTGTCGCTGGCCTCGCTGACCGCCTGCGGCGGCAGCAGTTCCAGCAGCACCGGAACCACTGACTCCAGCGCTGCCGGAGACACGACAGACGCGGAGGCCAGCGGCCTGCCCACTATCGACTCCATCACCCTGGGCGAGAACTATCAGGACATCACCGCCACCGTCACCATTCTCACCAACCGCACCGACATCGCCGACACCACCTATGCCGCCTACGCCGAGGAGTTCCACGAGCTGTATCCCAACATCACCGTGGAGTACGAGGCCATCACCGACTACGAGGAGACCCTCCAGCTGCGGCTGACCACCGGCGACTGGGGCGACATTTGCTTCATCCCCACCTCCGTCTCCATGGCCCAGCTCAGCGACTACTTCATCCCTCTGGGCGACTACGACACCCTGGACGAGATTTACAACTTCGTCTCTGAGGCCACCTACGACGGCACCGTCTACGGCATCGCCAACGGCGGCACCGCCGACGGCGTCCTCTACAACACCCGCATCTGGGAGGAGGCTGGCATCACCGACCTGCCCACCACCCCGGAGGAGTTCCTGGAGGACTTGCAGCTCATCAAGGACAACACCGACGCCATCCCTCTCTACACCAACTTTGCCGCAGGCTGGACTATGGGCGCCTGGGACTCCTACATCTGGATCCCCGCCACCGGCGATGTGGACTGGCACAACAACATCGCTCACACCTCCAACCCCTTCTCTGACCGGGGCGACCAGACTGGCCCGTATGCCGTCTACTACACCCTGTATGAGGCCGTCTCCCGCGGCCTGATTGAGGACGACCCCATGTCCACAGACTGGGAGTCCAGCAAGAGCCGCATCAACAGCGGCGAGATCGCCACTATGGTCCTGGGCAGCTGGGCTGTGGCTCAGTGCCAGGAGGCCGGTGACACCCCGGAGGACCTGGCCTATATGCCCTTCCCCATCACCGTGGACGGCCAGCAGTACGCCGGAGCCGGCGGCAACTACAGCTACGGCATCAACAACCAGACCAGCGAGGACCAGCAGATTGCCGCAATGGTCTACGTCAAGTGGCTGCTGGAGGAATCCACCATCTTTGAGGACGAAGGCTCCATCCCCGCCCTGAAAACCGACGATATGCCCGACGTGCTGGCCGGTTTCGACGGCGTGGAGCTGTTGAGCAATGCCGCCGCCCCCGAAGGCGAGGAGGACCTCTTTGACGACGTGAACAACGAGAGCGAAGTGGGCCTGAACAACTCCGACTACCCCGACTGCGAGATTCTGGAGGCCGCCCTGACCGGTTCCGCCACTCTGGACGAGCTGATGGACGACTGGAACGCCAAGTGGACCGCTGCGCAGGAGAGCCTGGGCGTGGAAATTTACGAGTAAGCTCCCTTCTGACTAAAAAACACACACAGGGGCGGGCGTCCGTCTCCCTGGGCCGCCCGCCCATACCCCGAAAAAGACAGGAGGTTTTTCCATGAATGCTATTGCAGCAGAACGAAAATCGCCCTTGCAGTTTTTCCACGACGGCAGGGTGCAGCGCAAGCTGGTCATCTTCTGCTTTATGATTATCCCCATGGCCCTGCTGGTTCTGTTCACCTATGTTCCCTTTATCAAGATGATTCAGTTCAGCTTCTATGACCGGACGTATCTGGACAGCGGCAAATTTGTGGGGCTGAAAAACTATTTTGATGTGTTCAGCCGCTCCGAGTGCTTCGGCTCCCTGGCCGTCTCCCTGTACTACATGGGCGGGGCCGTGGTGCAGTTGGGTCTGGCCCTGTTCTTTGCCTCCCTGATGGTGTTCAAGGTGAAAGGCGCGGGCGTCTACAAAGCCTGTATGTTCTTCCCCTACCTGATTTGCGGCATCGCTGTGGGCTTCATCTTCAAGTTTTTCTACTCCCGCGGCTACGTGCTGGACACCATTTTGATGATGTTCGGCCTGGATCTGGAGGACATCCCCTACTGGCTCCAGAACCAGAGCATCAACAACATCTCCCTGGTGGCCACCTCCGTGTGGCGCTACACCGGCCAGAACATGGTGCTGTTCCTGGGCGCGATGATGTCCGTGGACAACGACCTCTACGAGGCCGCCGACCTGGACGGCGCAGGCAAGTGGCAGAAGTTCCGCTACATCATCCTGCCCTCCATCAAGACCATCATCGTCCTGAACCTGATCCTCTCCATCAGCGGCTCTCTGTCCGCCTTCGAGCCGCCCTACGTCATCACCAACGGCACCATGGGTACCGGCACCTACTTTGTCATCATGAACCGCTTGGCCCACGAAAACCAGAAGGTCGGTCTGGCCTGCGCCATGGCAATCGTATTGCTGGCCATCATTGTGCTGTGTACCGTGGCCCAGAGGCTGTTCTTCAAGTACGTCTTTACCGACGGCGCGGACGACCCGGAGGCCGCAGCTGAGGCCAAGCGCCAGCGTAAGGCCGCCAAAGCCGCCCGCAAGAAGAAAAAGGAGGTGGCCCCGGTATGAGTAAGGTCCAACACATGAAAATCGGTGACATTCTGTTTAGCATTTTCCAGTATGTCATGCTCATTGGCGCGTCTATCATCGCGCTGGTGCCGGTGGTAGTTTGTATCTTCACCGCCTTCAAGACCAACGACGAGTACGCCGCTACCTCGGTACTGGACTTCCCCGAACACTGGACTTATTTGGAGAATTTCGTCGTGGCCTTTACCAAGGCCAACATGGGCCGCTGCTTTTTGAACACCGGCATCGTGCTGGTGGTGGTGCTGACCCTGTCCATCCTGTTCAGTTCCATGCTGGCCTACATTCTGAACCGGTTCCGGTTCCCCGGCCACGGGCTGATTGACAACCTGTTTACTTTCGCCTCGCTGATTCCCGGCATCGCCACTCAGGTCACGGTCTACCAGATTATGTACTCTCTGGGCCTCATCAACCACCTGTACGGCTATATCATCGTCCTCTGCGGCACCGATATTATCTCCATTTACATCTTTTTGCAGTTCTTCGAGAACCTGCCCACCAGCCTGGACGAGAGCGCGATTTTGGACGGCTGCACCTACTTCGGCATCTTCTTCAAAATCCTGTTTCCCCTGCTGAAGCCCGCCATCGTCACCAGCTGCATTTTGAAGGGCGTCAGCGTGTACAACGAATACTATATGTCCAACCTGTACCTGCAAAACGCCAATTTGAAAACCATTTCCACCGCCCTGTACACCTTCACCGGGCCATATGGCAACCAGTATAACTACATTTGCGCAGGCGTTCTAATCACAATTATCCCCATTTTAATTGTGTTCCTCCTGTGCCAGAAGCAGATTTACGGCGGACTTGCCGCCGGTGCGGTCAAGGGCTAAGGAGCCTCCTAACTTCCATTCGCTTTTTTCTCTTTCATGTTCTTTTTTCCTCAGGCGGGGCCTGGGTGACCAGGCTCCGCCACACCCCAATCCAGCGTAATTCTTTAGATGGTTATCCCTTTTACTCAGCCTTATGAGCATTTTAGCTTTTAGCCCTTAGCTATTGGCTTTGTGGTTCCTGGAATTGCGAGCTACGCTTACTGTTTACATTACTTTACAAACGGGTGGTTTCGCTCTCAACTTTCTTTTTAACTGTTTGCTTTAAACCGGTAGTACCTGACTAACAGCTAATAGCTAACGGCTAACAGCTTATTTTGTTACTCTCCTAAATCGCTGCCGCTCCTGTCTGGCTCACCCCTCACGGGAGCGGCAGCACCACAAAACGGACAAGAGGTGATCCCTTTTGAATCAAGTCAAATTATCCTGCGGCGCATTACCGGGTATCCCCTGGCAGGAGCCGCCCACCGGTTCCGACGCACCCCTGTGGCGCTGCACAGAAAACCCCATCATCGCCCGCAACCCCGCTCCCGGCCTGGCCCGTGTGTTTAACAGCGCCGTGGCTCCTTACGGGGAGGGCTACATTGGAGTATTCCGGGGGGAACAGACCGACGGCGTTCCCTTCATCTACCTGGGACACAGTGCCGACGGCCTCCACTGGGCTTTTGACCGGGAGAAGATTCCCTTCGTCAACGAGCAGGGCGAGCCGTTTCTGCCCCCCTACGCCTACGATCCCCGGCTGGTGAAGGTGGAGGACACCTTTTATATCATCTGGTGCCAGGACTTCTACGGGGCCTCCATCGGAATGGCGAAAACCACCGACTTCCAGACCTTTACCCGGCTGGAAAACCCGTTTATTCCCTTCAACCGCAACGCGGTGCTGTTCCCCCGGAAAATCGGCGGGCTGTACACCCTGCTCTCCCGGCCCAGCGACTCCGGTCACACCCCCTTCGGGGACATCTTCCTGAGCCAAAGCCCGGACATGGCGTTTTGGGGCCGCCACCGCCACGTCATGGGCAAGCGCAGGGACCACTGGTGGGAAAACCTGAAAATCGGCGGCGGAGCCGCCCCCATCGAGACCAGCGAGGGCTGGCTGCTGTTTTACCACGGCGTCACCGGCACCTGCAACGGTTACGTCTACTCCATCGGCGGAGCCATTCTGGACCGGGACGAACCCAGCCGGGTGTTGTACCGCTGCAAGACCTTCCTGCTGACGCCGGAGGAATGGTACGAGGAGCGGGGCTTCGTCCCCAACGTCTGCTTCCCCTGTGCCACCCTCCAGGACAGCGAAACGGGCCGCATCGCCCTTTATTACGGTTGCGCCGACAGTTATGTGGGCCTGGCCTTCACCACCGCCGACCGGGTGGTGGACTACATCAAAGCGCACAGCGACCTCTCCCCGGAGGACCGGGAGCTGGGCATCCGCTGAACCGGAGGAACGATATGCCGAGCATTGCAAACGCCGCCCGCACCATGTTAGAGCAGACCATCCTTCCCTTTTGGATGGCCCTGCGGGACAATGAGCGCGGCGGCTACTACGGATACATGGGCTATGACCTTCACGTGGACAGGCAGGCCGAAAAGGGCTGCATCCTGAACAGCCGCATCCTGTGGTTTTTCTCCGAGGCGGCGCTGCTGACCGGGCGAGACGACCTGCGCCGGGAGGCCGACCACGCCTATGCCTTTCTGGTGGGCCGCTGCTGGGACTGGGAAAACGGCGGCGTTTACTGGAGCGTGACCTATGACGGCAAGCCCCTGGATGCCACCAAGCACACCTACAACCAGGCGTTCGCCATCTACGCCCTGTCCGCCTATTATCGCCTGACGGAGAACCCGGAGGCCCTTTCCAGAGCGTGGGAGCTGTTCGAGCTGGTGGAACACCACTGCACCGACGGGGAGGGCTATCTGGAAGCCTTCACTGTGGACTGGAAACCAGCTCCCAACGACAAGCTCAGCGAAAACGGTGTGCTGGCCGTCCGCACCATGAACACCCTGCTCCACGTCTTTGAGGGCTACGCCGGGCTGTACCAGGCCAGCGGCGCGCCGGTGGTACGCCAGGCCATGAAGCGCATTTTGGCCCTCTACCGGGGCAAAATTTACGACCCCATCGCTCATCGGCTCCGGGTGTTCTTCGATGCGCATTACAACTCCCTCATCGACCTGCACAGCTACGGCCACGACATCGAGTGCAGCTGGCTCATCGACTGGGGGTGCGAGCTGATGGGCGACCCGGCGCTGGCGCAAGGAGAAGCGGAGCTTCGGAAGTGCCGCTTGACGGCTGCGGAGATTCACGCCATCGACCACGCTCTGGCGGACAATATTTATCAGACCGCCTACCGGAACCACTCTCTGGCGACGGAGTGTGACCGGGGCGCGGTGGACACTGACCGCGTCTGGTGGGTGCAGGCGGAGGCGGTGCTGGGCTTCGTGAACCAGTGGCAGAAGCACCCGGAGGAAACGAAATACCGGGACGCGGCGGCGGATATTTACCAGTACATTTGCCGCGTGATGGTGGACAAACGCCCCGGCAGCGAGTGGTTCTGGAGCGTGGACGAACACGGTACGCCCCACCAAAAGCCCATCGTGGAGCCGTGGAAATGCCCCTATCACAACGGACGGATGTGTATCGAGCTGATCAGGAGGAACCCCAATGTCACAGTTTAAGTTACACCCCGAATTCCTGCGCCAAAAGGAGCGGCAGGAGGCCCTGCTTGCCGCTCAAAACCGCAAAACTGACTTCTACAACGGCATTTATGACCGCTGGGAAAACCCCGTTCTCACCCGCGACCACGTCCCCCTGGAGTGGCGATATGACCTGAACCCCGCTGCCAACCCCTGCTTCATGGAACGGCTGGGGGTCAACGCCGTGATGAACGCGGGGGCCATCTATCTGAACGGAAAATACTGCCTGGTGGTTCGGGTGGAGGGGAATGACCGCAAGAGCTTCTTCGCCGTGGCGGAGAGCGACAGCCCGGTGGAGGGGTTCCGCTTCCGGGAAAAGCCCATCCTGCTGCCCGATACCTGCCCGCAGGAGACCAATGTCTACGATATGCGCCTGACCCAACATGAGGACGGGTGGATCTACGGGGTGTTCTGCTCCGAACGGAAAGACGACAGCGTCAATGACCTGTCCGCCGCTGTCGCCGCCGCAGGCATCGTCCGCACCAGGGATTTGGACACCTGGGAGCGGCTACCCAACCTGGTGACGCTGCGCAGCCCACAGCAGCGGAACGTGGCCTTGCTGCCGGAGTTTGTGGATGGGCAGTACGCCTTCTGTACCCGCCCCATGGACGACTTCATCGAGACCGGCAGCGGCGGCGGAATCGGCTTCGGCCTCTGCCGGGACATCACCCACCCGGTCATTGATGAGGAGATCATTACCAGCCCCCGCCGCTACCACACCATCACCGAGGCCAAAAACGGCGAGGGGGCCACGCCCATCAAGACCGAGCGGGGCTGGCTCCACATCGCCCACGGGGTGCGGAATACCGCCGCCGGACTGCGGTACGTCCTCTATGTGTTCGTCACCGACCTGCGGGAGCCGTGGAAGGTCGTTGCCGAGCCCTCCGGTTTCCTCCTGGCCCCCAGAGGCTGGGAGCGGGTGGGGGATGTCAGCAACGTGGTGTTCACCAACGGAGCTATCGTAGACAGCGGCGGCGCGGTATATATCTACTACGCCGCCAGTGACACCCGGCTCCATGTGGCCTCCACCACCGTAGACAAGCTGCTGGACTTCGCTTTCCACACCCCCGCCGACCCCCTGCGCAGCAGGGACTGTGTGACCCAGCGCTGCCAGTTGATTGACAACAATTTGGAGTATCTGAGTAAATTATAACAAACTGGATTCAAAAACAGAGAACAGCAGACGGGAGGCACCCCCATGAAAACCAAAACGAATCGGACCGACACAGGGAGGGGCAAAGCCCCGCAGGGAGAAGCGCAGCTTCGGAAGTGCCCCTTGAGGGCAGAAGTGCCGCTTGACGGCAACGCTTTTTTCCGGGCCATGGGTACCGCAGGTGACTTGGTGGTGCTGAACCTCCTGTGGCTGCTGTGCTGTCTGCCGGTGGTCACCCTGGGCATTTCCACCGCCGCCCTGTTCCACGTCACCGGCAAAATGGCAGCCGGGGAATCCTGTGTGGTCTGGCGGGACTTCCTCGGATTTTTCCGGCGGGAGTGGAAAGCCGCCACAAAGGTCTGGCTGCCGCTGCTGGCCTTTGGCGTACTGGTGGCGGCGGATTTGTACATCGGCGGACACACTGCCAGCGCCCTGGGTGGACTGCTGACGGCGGGAGCGGTTATCTTCGGCCTGTTGTGGCTGTGCGCGACCATCTGGAGTTTCGCCCTGTTGGGCCGGTTCCAGTACCGGCGAGGGCGGGAGGTTCTCCGAGACGCTCTGGCCCTGGCCGCCGCCAACCTGCCCACCACGCTGGTGGCGTTGGTGCTGGCGCTGCTGGTTCCCGCCCTGATGCTGCTGGCGTTCTCTCTGTTCGTCTACCTGCTGCCCTTCTTCCTGCTGGCGGGGGGCAGCGCCGCCAGTCTGATTTTGGCGGTCTCCATGCGTCCGACCTTTGCACACATGGAGAAGTTAGCCGTTAGCCGTTAGCTATTAGTCAGGCACTACAGACCAATCGTGAATCGCTATGAGAAAAAGCTGAGATCAAAGCCAGGCATTTGTAAAGCAATGCAAACAATAAGCGCAGCACTTAAAAGCAAGAAAATGCAAGCTAAAAGCTAATAGCTGATTTACTGACAGCGAGGAATACGCCATGATAACCATTTCCAACGGACTGTTCACCCTCCACACCGCCCACACCACCTATCAGATGATAGTGGACGCAGACGGCAGGCTTTGCCACAGCTGGTACGGCTCCAAAACCGAAGAAAACCTGTGGGACAGCCGACCCACCCACGCCTTTGACCCCGGTTGCTGGCCCGACCAGCTCCCGCTGGAGTGCGCCGGGCCGGGGCTGGGGGACAACCGGCTCCCCTCTGTCCTCCCGGAGTACGCTGATGGGTCCAGGGCGGCAGATTTCCGCTTTGTTCGGGCGGAGGTGCGCCCAGACAAGTACGCCTTGCCCGGTCTGCCCGCTTTCCGGCAGGGGCCAGGCGTGGAGACGCTGGCCGTTACCCTGCGGGACGCGGCGGGGCTGGAGGCGGAGCTGCTCTACGGTGTGTATGAGGACTGCGACCTCATCACCCGTGCCGTGATTTACACCAACCGGGGCGAAAAACCACTGAAGCTCCATCAGGCCGGTTCCCTGTGCCTGGATTTCGACCAGCAGCGGCTGGATCTGATAACCTTCGACGGGGTCTGGGCCGGGGAACATATTGCCCAGCGGCGGCCCATTTACTCCGGTGTGCAGAGCGTGGGAAGTACACGGGGCATCCCCGGCCACGCCCACAACCCCGCCGCCATTTTGTGCAGGCCGGACACGGGGGAGACCTGTGGCGACTGCTGGGGCTTCGCACTGGTGTACAGCGGCAGCTTTCTCATTCAGGCGGAGCGGGGCGCAGGGAGGGGCGCAGCCCCGGAAGTGCCGCTTGACGGCGAGGCGGGCATCCGCCTGACCATGGGAATCCACCCCCAGCACTTCTGCTGGACGCTGGAACCGGGGCAGAGCTTCGCTGCGCCGGAGGTGGCGATGGCGTTTTCAGACCGGGGACTGGGAGAACTGAGCCGCCGGTTCCACAACGCCATCCGGCGGCATCTGCTGCCGCCCCGGTGGAGCAACCCGGAGACACCCCGGCCTGTCCTGCTCAACAGCTGGGAAGCCTGCTATTTCGACTTTGATGAAAACAAGCTGCTGGAGTTGGCCCAGGCCGCGAAAGAGGCGGAAATCGACCTGTTCGTGCTGGACGACGGCTGGTTCCGGAACCGGGACAGCACCGAGGCCGGGTTGGGGGATTGGACGGCGGACACCCGCAAGCTGCCGGAGGGATTGCCGGGCCTCTGCAAAAAGCTGAACGCCCTGGGGCTGGATTTTGGCCTGTGGGTGGAGCCGGAGGCAGTCAGCCCCGACAGCGACCTCTATCGGGCGCACCCGGATTGGGCGCTGGAAATCCCCGGCCGGGAGACGCTGGAAATCCGGCACCAGTACAACCTGGATTTGAGCCGCGAGGATGTCCGAGAGGGCATCTGGCAGCAGCTCAGAGCGCTGCTGGACAGTTGCCCCATCCGCTATTTGAAGTGGGACATGAACCGGAGCCTGGCCAACGTATACAGCGCGGCGCTGCCGCCGGAGTGCCAGGGGGAGGTCTACCACCGATATGTGCTGGGGCTATATGATCTCCAGCAGCGGCTGACCCAGACCTACCCCGACCTGCTGCTGGAAAACTGCGCCAGCGGTGGAGGCCGGTACGACTGTGGGATGCTCTATTACTCTCCCCAGATCTGGTGCAGCGACAACACCGACGCCCGCGCCCGGCTGGGTATCCAGCACGGCACCTCCTACCTCTACCCCGCCTGCACCATGGGGGCGCACTTCTCCACCATTCCCAACCACAACACCGGGCGCACCGCCTCGGTGGAGGCGCGGATGGCGCTGGCTCTCAGCGGCACCTTTGGCTTTGAGCTGGACCTGACCCGGTATTCCCCGGAGGAGCGGAAGGAACTGGCCGTTTACGTCCGCTGGTATCGCGCCCACGGGGCGCTGGTGCGGGGCGGCGACCTGTACCGGTTGATTGCCCCGGAGGAAGCGGACAGCGGCGGGGCCTGGATGTTTGTCAGCCCGGACCGGACCGAGGCGGCAGTGTTCGCCGTAGGGACCGCCCTGGGGGGCGGTCTGCGGCCCCGGCTCCCTCTCCAGGGGTTAGAAGAACACGCCGTTTACGCAGACGAGGAGGGCGCACAGTATACCGGTGGGCAGCTGCTGCGGCAGGGCCTCCCTCTGCCCGGCGCGTGGGGAGAGGCACCAGGCCGCATCTGGTATTTGAAACAGATTGAGAGGGAATGACCATGATCAACGCAACAGAACAATATCTGCGCTGGCGTTCACAGGCGGATTTGGACCCGGAACTGGCTTCGGAACTGGCGGGGATACAGAATGACGAGGCGGAAATCAGTGACCACTTTTACCGGGAACTGGCCTTTGGCACCGGCGGTTTGCGGGGTATTTTAGGCGCTGGTACCAATAGGATGAATATTTACACCGTCCGCAAGGCCACCCAGGGCCTGGCGAACTACCTGAACGGGACGAGCCTTCCCAAGTCGGTGGCCATTGCCTACGACAGCCGCATCAAAAGTGACCGGTTCGCACGGGAGACCGCTCAGGTGCTGGCGGCCAACGGCATCACCGCTTACCTCTACCCCCGGCTGGAACCCACCCCCGCTCTGAGCTGGGCCGTGCGGTATCTGGGCTGTGGGGCCGGGGTCTGCGTCACCGCCAGCCACAATCCCGCCCAGTACAACGGCTACAAGGTCTACGGGGCCGAAGGCTGCCAGATTACATTGGAGACGGCGTCTCAAATTCAAGGCTGCATTGAGCAGGTGGACTGCTTCCGGGATGTCAAAAGGTTGGACTTTGCCGCTGCGCTGGAGACGGGAACCATCCAATTCATCCCGGAGGACTGCCTGAACGCCTTTTTAGACGCAGTTCTGGCCCAGCGGGTGGGGGACGGCGCGGGGATCTCCGATTTGAAGCTGGTCTACACACCGCTCAATGGCAGCGGCCTGGAGTGCGTCACCCGGCTGCTGAAAAAGCTGGACGTCACCCAGGTGACAGTCGTGCCGGAGCAGGAGCAGCCGGACGGAACCTTTCCCACCTGTCCCTATCCCAACCCGGAAATTCGGGAGGCCATGGAAAAAGGACTGGAGCTGTGCGAAAAGATCAAGCCCGACCTGCTGCTGGGGACCGACCCGGACTGTGACCGCTGCGGCGTGGCTGTCCCCGATGGGAGAGGCGGCTACAAATTGCTCACCGGCAATGAGCTGGGCGTCCTTCTGCTGGACTACGTCTGTCGCGCCCGGCGAGGGTTGGGAACCATGCCGCAAAATCCGGTGGCAGTGACCACCATTGTCTCCACTCCTATGGCGAACCCTGTGGCGGCGAAGTATGGCGTGGAGCTGCGGCGCACCCTCACCGGTTTCAAGTTCATCGGGGAACAGATTGGGCTGCTGGAGAAAGAGGGCCACCCAGAACGGTATCTCTTTGGATTTGAGGAGAGCTACGGTTACCTCTCCGGCCCCCACGTCAGGGACAAGGACGCGGTGAACGCCGCTCTGCTGGTCTGCGAGGCCGCCGGATGGTACGCCGGGCAAGGAAAAACCCTGCTGGACGGCCTGAACGACCTGTACGCCGAATTTGGCTGCTACCGCAGCAGTCTCCACAGCTTCGCCTTTCCGGGAGCCAATGGTATGGCGCGGATGAACGCGCTGATGCAGCGCCTGCGGGAAAATCCGCCGACAGTTCTCGCCGGGTTCAACGTGGAGCGGATGGTGGATTACAACGCGGACGGAACCGGACTGCCCAAAGCGGATGTGCTGGAGTTCCGGCTGGCGGGCGGAGCCAGGGTGATGGTGCGGCCCTCCGGCACTGAGCCGAAGCTGAAAATGTACCTGTCCGCCGTAGCAAGTACAGAAAAGGATGCAGACGAACTGCTTGACCGGCTGGCAGCAGCCGCTGCTTATTGGATGCAATGAGGATGCGAACAGCAAAAAATCCAGACAGCACCAGCCACTAAAAAAGGAGCGAAGCATATGCCTGTGTTAAAGCTAAAACCCGCCTGCAAGGACTACATCTGGGGCGGCACCCGCTTGAAAACGGACTATCACAAGGAATTTGACGGCCCCCGGCTGGCGGAGTGCTGGGAGCTGTCCTGTCACCCGGACGGGCCTTCCGTCATCACCAACGGCGTGTTCGCCGGGCGGACCCTGCGGGAATACCTCGCCGCCGTGGGGAAACGGGTGCTGGGCAGCAACTGCCAGGTGTTCCAGGAGTTCCCCATCCTCATCAAGCTCATCGACGCGAAGGACAACCTTTCCATTCAGGTTCACCCCAACAACATCGATGCACTGGAATACGAACACCAGTACGGCAAAACGGAGATGTGGTATGTGCTGGACGCTGAACCCGGCGCGTACCTCTACTACGGCTTCAAGAGCGCGATTTCCAAAGAGGAGTTCCGGCGGCGCATCCAGGACGGGACGCTGCTGGAGGTGCTGAACGCCGTTCCAGTCCACAGGGGAGATCTGTTTTACATCCCGGCGGGAACCCTCCACGCCATCTGTAAGGGCCTCGTCATCGCGGAGATCCAGCAAAGCTCCAACGTGACCTATCGGGTCTTTGACTACAACCGGGTGGGGGCGGACGGAATGCCCCGGAAGCTCCATGTGAACCAGGCGGTGGAGGTCACCCACTGTCAGCCGCCCCGCTCTGACTATAACTTCGGCGGACATCTGGCCCGCAGCGCCTACTTCACCGTGGATGTGGTGCAAGCCCCCTATACGGGGGACTGTGACGATGAATCTTTCACCTCCGTCCTGGTGCTGGAGGGGGAGGGCGAGGTACAGTGCGGGAACGAGGTCATACCCTGCCAGAAGGGGGACAGCCTGTTCCTGCCCGCTGAGAGCGGGGAATTTTCCCTCACCGGAACAGTCAGCGCCTTACTGACGCGAGTGGGGACGATATAGAGCTGTTAGCCGTTAGCCATTAGCCGTTAGTTACGCACTGCCAGCCAATAGCGAACAGCTAAAAATAAAAGCTGAGAGCGAAACCCGCCGGTTGCAAAGTGCCACAGAGGAAAAACGCAGCGCAAAAGACAAAGAACCACCAAGCTAAGAGCTAAAAGCTAATAGCTACTATACGGGAGAACACCATGCTGCCAGATTATGACAAGGAGGCGCGCAGCGCCGCAGGGAGCGAAGCGCAAGGAGAAGCGGAGCTTCGGAAGTACCCCTTGAGGGTAGAAGTACCGCTTGACGGTAGAAGTGCCACTCGATGGCAGACGGAAACAGACCGGGTTCACCGGCACCTGAAAGAGGATTTGACCAGAACGGAGCGGCTGCGGAACTGGTGGTGGTATCACCGGTTTTACCTGCTGATTGCCCTGCTGGCGCTGCTGCTGCTGGGGTACTTCGCCTGGCAGGACGCGGGGGTGGACGACCCGGACTACCACGTGGCCTGGGTGGGCGTCACCCAGCTGACCGACGAGGAGGCGGATGCCCTGGCCCAGCGGCTGGCAGTCTTCGGCGAGGACGAAAACGGCGACGGCCGGGTGGTGGTGCAGATCCACCAATACTGCATCGACCTCTCCTCCAACGGGGAAGGGCAGTCCGGCCAGGAGGTGCTGGCCGCCTACAATGGGCTGGAGACGGATTTTTCCGTCTACCAGAGCGGGATCTTCCTGCTGGAGGACCCGGAGAGCTTTCAGGCCACCTATGGGGCGCTGTGCCGCCTGGACGGGACACTGCCGGAGGACGGCGAGAGCGCCGAAACGCTGGTGGTGGCCTGGGAGGACATCCCCGCCCTGGGGGAACTGCCCGTGGACTGCGCCTGCTCTCTGGGGTTCCGGGGCGTCTGGGACGATTCCAGCACCGGGGAGGCCCGGCTGGAGGATGACTGGGCGCTGTGGTGCAATATTCTGGGCAGCGTGGAGTAAAAAATCCCATTTTGAGGCTGTGCGACGGGCGAAAAGGGAATTTTTATATCCTTTGGGGGAAACGCTTGCTTTTTCTCTCAATTCCTGCTATACTTTGGTTAGATTTTCCGAAAAAGGTTATCGGAAACGCAATCTTTTACGAAAGGCAGGAATCACAATGAAACGAACGTGTAAACGGCTGACCGCGCTGGTTCTGGCGCTGGCCATGTGCCTGTCCCTGCTGTCCGCCACCGCGTGGGCGGCGGACGTGGAAGCGGAAGAAGTGACCGCCGAGGTCGTGGACGAGGACACGGACGAGGCAGTCGAGGAAGAAGCGGAGGAACCCGCCGAGGGCGAAGAATCCGAAGTGGAGGAATCTGCCAAGGAAGAAGAATCTGAAGCAGAGGAACCCACTGAGGAAGAAGAATCCGAAGCGGAGGAACCCGCCGAAGAAGAAGAATCCGAAGCGGAGGAACCCGCTGAGGAAGAAGCCGAAGATGAGGAAGCCGAGGCGGAAGAAGCCGCGGCGGATTCCGAGGAGGCAGAGGAAGAAGCTGTGGAGGACGAAGGGAACGCGACTGTCAGCGCCCAGTCCACCATAGCCAGCGGCACCTGCGGGAGTAATTTGACCTGGGTGCTGGATGCGGACTATGTGCTGACCATTTCCGGCACGGGGGATATGGAAGACTGGAGCAGTACTTCCAGTGTTCCCTGGTACAGTTACCGGTTGTCCATCACTTCCGTGACGATCGAGGACGGCGTCACCTCTATCGGTAATCGTGCGTTCTATTACTGCACCAGCCTGACCAGCGTCACCATACCAGACAGCGTCACCTCCATCGGCAGCTCTGCGTTCTCTGGCTGCACGAGCCTGACCA
>JAJQBR010000029.1 GCA_021203185.1 Clostridiales bacterium | reverse complement strand
GAGGGCCGCCGCCTTTAGGCGGTGGCGGAGGGGTTTCTGTGCAACCGCTCACGCCGCCGGTTCCGGGTCAGTGACGCTGACCACGTGGTCGTACCAGATGCACTTGGTGCCGAGAATAGCCAGGTCAAAGTCCTCGTCAATGGCGGCCACGGGGATGTCAAAGCCGTAGACCTCCTCGGTGGCGCCGTCGCTGTAGGTGACGGTGTCGGTGGTCGGCTCCAGCAGCACCGCGCCCTCGGACTGGGCGTCCTCTGCCAGCCCCACATACAGGTTGACGATGTTCTGAGACACCAGAGAGACGTGAACGGTCATCGCGCCGTCCTCTACAGTCAGAGTTCCCTTGCCGTCGCAGGCTTCGTTGACGTGGAACATGGAGCTGTCGGTGTGAAAGGTCGCCGTGTACACGCCGTCCTCCAGGGCGGCGGCGTCAGAGGAAGTTTCGCTGACGGTGGAGGAAGTGAGGCTTTCCATGGCGGCGGCGGTGTGGGCCACGTACAGCTGCTGAATGGCCTCGATGCGGCCCAGGCCCTCGATTTGGCAGTCCACGCTCTCAAAGTACCCGGAGGCGGTGAACATACTCAGCCAGGAGTCCTCGTCCTCCCCGGCCATGTCGTTGTTGGCGTGGTCTCCGGCCACCACCATCAGGGGCCGCAGAACGACCTTACTGTACCCGGCGGCGAACACAGCGTCGATGACGGCGGTACATTCGGTTTCCTCCGGTTCGCCCTCCACGGTGCCGATGAACACGTTTTCGTAGCCCAGAGCCTCCATCTGGGTCTGCATTTGGCTGTAGGACACCTTTGCGGTGTGGGAGGTGCCGTGGCCCATGAACACATAGGCCACGCCGTCCCCGGCGGCGGCCTCCAGGGTCTCATAGCCGGAATCGGCCACGGCTTCGGCGGTGATGGCCTCGGCCACCGCCTGCTTGTCCTCGTTGATAACGGTGGCGTCGTCCCCCACCTCGCCCAGCAGCGGTTCCGCAATGGCTACCGTCTCGAAATACTCGGCGTATTCCTCGATGGCCTCGCACATCTCGTCATACTCCGCGCCGTGCATCAGGTGGGTGGGCTGCACCACCAGCGTTTTCACGCCGTTGTCCACCGCCCGTTGGAGGGCCTGCTCCATGTTGTCGATGTACTCCTCATCTCTGGCCTGGACGTGGTTGATGATAATTTGCGCGGTGAAGGCCCGGCGAACGGACCAGTCCGGGTAGGCTTCCGCCAGCGCGTCCTCCACGCCCTTGATGTCGGTGGCCCGGCTCTCGTTGTATGAGGTGCCGAAGCTGACCACCAGAATTTCGCGCTCTCCGATGTCGTCCTGGTTCCGGGGGTCGTCGGCGGAGGCGTCGCCGGTGTCCAGCCCGAAGTAGTCCGGGTCGGCGTTTTCGCCCTCCACCAGTTCCTTCTGCTCGTCGGTCAGAGCGTCCCAGGCGGCTTTGGCGGCGGCGCACTGTTCGTCGGTTTCGTCGGTGCGGGTCTGGACATAGATGGCGTCGATGAGGTCCGCCACGTTGGCGGCGATTTCCTCGTCGGTCAGCTCTGCGGCGCTGGATTCTGCGGAGGTCGCGGCCTCTGCGGATCTGTCGGCGCTGTCCGTGCCGCCGGAGCAGCCGGTCAGGGCGGCCAGAGCAACGCTCAGGGCCAGCAGCAATGCGATTCCTTTTTTCATGTCTTTCCTCCTGTATGAATTGATATCATTTATTTCAGACGGTTCTCGAAAAGAAGCGTTGAAACACGAAAACAAATTTTCAAATTTGGCTATCCCTTTGAATCAGCCTGGCTAGTGATTCCAGCGGGAAACCCCTCCGTCGCGGCTTACGCCGCGCCGCCTCCCCTTTCAGGGGAGGCGAGAGGGGTGGTCGGTTACGGAAGGCTGTTCACTAAAGACAAAGCTCTCTCTATCGAGTGAAATTTATTCCCCAGTTTATCCTCTTTGAGAAAAAACGAAAACCAATCGACAAGCACTAGCCCCTTGCCGCCCCTGAAAGGGCAGGGAGGGGCAAAGCCCCGGAAGTGCCGCTTGACGGCGGAGGGGTTTCTGGCACATGACTGAGTAAAAGGGATAACCAGTAAAAACAAATTCTCTCAAACCAACCGATAAAAGAACTCCATCTCGTCCCCGGCGGTTCCGGCAAAAATCTGGTGCATTTCCTCAGTGACGGTACCCAGCCGGGTCATGTCCTGATAGAGATTTGCGTTAGTACACCAGACGTTGCCCTCCGACACCGCCTTGAAGTCCCCCAGCAGCGGATTCAGGGACAAAAAGTCCTCCAGCGTGTTGAGCTGGCCGTCGATGGTGCTGTTGTAGAGGACGATGTCCGCGTCTTTGGCGGTGGCGTAGAACTCCTCCAGGGTCATGCTGACGGTGGCGGTGGCGGTCTCGTCGTCCCCCAGGTCGTCGAAGAGGTACTTCCCTCCGGCCAGAGCAATCATTTGGGTCACATAGTCGCCGCTCTTGCGCACCACCGCATAGCCGCCGGTGGAACTGATGTAAAAATAGGCCACGGTCTTGCCGGTGGGTTCCTCGGAGGTCATGCTGTTCAGCGCTTCCTCCTGCTCCCGAAACAGGGCCTCCGCCTCGTCCTCTTTGCCCAGCAGGGCGGCATAGAGCTTGATCCACTCGGTTCGACCCAGGGGGTGGGTCTCGTAGCTGGAGTAGTCCACCAGCACAGGGATGCCCAATTCCTCCAGCTTCTCTTTGACCTCCGGGCTGTGGTAAATCATGGTGGACTGAACGGACAGGCGGCACCCGGAGGAGACGATTAACTCGTAATCCGGCTCGCTGTACTTCCCCGCATAGGCGATGTCCCCGGCTTCCATAGACAGACGGGCGTTTTCGATGGTCCAGCCGTCGGCTTTAGTGCCGGAGAGGGTGATGGCGTCCAGCCCATCCAGCGCGTCGAACAGGCACATGGCGGCGGTGGCCACCAGGTACACGTCAGAGAGGGGCTGCTGAATGACGGGAACATCCGTCTCCGGAACCCCTGCCTCCTCCGACACCACCAGGAACTGGTCGCCATTGGCGATGGAGAGCAGGGTATATCCCCCCTCGTAGTAGTCCACGGCGAACTCGTGAGCGTAGGACAACGTCAGACTGCCCGTATAGGTCAGGCCGCAGAACTCCTCCGCCGGGACGTGGTTCCAGTCGTTGTTCCCGCTGGCGCTCTGGCATCCGGCCAGAGAAAAGACCAGCGCCGCCGCCAGCAGCAGGACAAAAAAGTGTTTCACCGCCTGGCTCTCCTGGCTCTCGTGAACCGCTGGGCGAGAATGAAAATGAGAAACAGGATGACCGCTCCCGCCGCGTCGATCATGGTGGAGGAGACGGTGATGCCGTCGCTGACCTCCTCCAGTGTCTCGCTGTCGAAGTAGAGGATGTACTCGATGTCATGTGGCTCGCTCATGGCCAGGGTCTCCGCCATGACGACCATATCCTCGTCCAGCACGATGGGAATTTCAAAGGTGGAGCCGTCCTCGGTGGAAATTGGCTCGTAGTCCACGCTGTCCACGGTCATTCGGTCATAGTTGGAGCTGGACCAGACCACCGTGGCGGTGATGGCTCCGTCCTCCACCACAATCTCCACCGGGGAGGCGATGGAGGCTTTGCCGGTGCCGCCGGACATGGTCAGTTCTACGGTATAGGTCCCGTTGTCGGGGGTCTCTGCGGCCAGAGCGGGAGCGGCCAGCAGCAGGCAGGACAGCAGGGCGAGAAGCAGCGTTTTCGTTGTTTTTTTCATAAGGGAACCTCCTACGGACGATAAAATAACCGCCCGCGAAGCGTTTTCGCGGACGGTTTGTGAACAGAGAGACAGAGAAAAATGCGTACCAAATAAACCCGCAGTCACCCGCGCAAAACGGATGTCGGTGCATTTCCCTTATATCCCCAGCTCCGGAAGTCCGCAGAGAATCGGATACTGCCGCCGTATGCGGCAGAGCGCAGGCAAGTATTCTGGCTTAACGCCTCAGCCCGGAAGGGGCGGCTCCGGCGTCTTCCCAGGGGGATCCCCAGTGACATCTGTGTCGGAGTGTTTCGGCGAATTACAGCAACGGCCTTGCGTGGGACTTTCACCCAGCTTCCATAACCTGCGCCCGTATTGATTTCATTTGGTTGGATTATAACACAGTGCGCCGTCAAAAGCAAGGGCGGCGTCAAAATCTCGTCGAACAGTCTATGAAAGCTCACAATGTCAAAACAAACGGCTGTTCTTTGTGAAATTTTTATCAATTTTTTCGACAAAAAATTTCCACAATCTGATTGACAAAATTCGGGGAAATTGAGATAATAAAAGGGCCAACCAATTTAGCGATTTTTGACAGAATGAAAAGAAGGTTCTGCTATGAGTTACCAAGCCGCCCTCGACTATATCCACTCCGTCAAATGGCAAACCCGCAAGCCCGGCCTGAGCCGGACCCGCGCCCTGCTCTCCGCCCTGGGCAACCCGGAGCGGAAGCTGAAGTTTGTCCACATCGCCGGCACCAACGGCAAAGGCAGCACCGCCGCCTGCATCGCCAGCTGCCTTCGCGCCAGCGGCTACCGGGTGGGGCTTTACACCTCCCCCTATATCAACCGCTTTAACGAGCGCATCCAGGTCAACGGCGTCCCCATCAGCGACATGGCCCTGGAGCAGGCGGTGAACGTCATTCGCCCCAAGGCGGACGACATGGCCGACTCCCCCTCGGAGTTTGAGCTGATCACCGCCATCGCCTTTTACCACTTCCTGCGCCAGCGGTGCGACATCGTGGTGCTGGAGGTGGGGCTGGGCGGCGCGCTGGACTCCACCAACGTCATCAGTGTGCCGGAGTGCGCCGTTATCACCGCCATCGGCCTGGACCATGTGCGGGAGCTGGGGCCGACCCTGACAGACATTGCCACCGCCAAGGCGGGCATCATCAAGCCTGGCGGCGTGGTGGTCTCCTACGGCGGCCAGCCGGAGGCCGACGCCGTCATCTCCCGTGCGGTGCGGGAGCGGGGGGCCAGTCTCCGCCAGGTGGATTTTGCTCAGCTGACCCTGCGGGATTACAACCTGGACTATGTCACCTTCGACTTTGGCCCGCTGAAAAAGCTGCGGCTGCCCCTGATTGGCTCCTACCAGCCCAAAAACGCCGCCACCGCCATCACCGCCCTGTGGACTCTGCGGGAGCAGGGCTGGGACATCCCCGACCAGTCCATCCGGGAGGGGCTGGAACAGGTGCAGTGGCCGGGCCGGTTTGAGGTGCTGCGCAAGCAGCCAGTTTTCCTGCTGGACGGCAGCCACAATGCCCACGGGATGCAGGCCACGGTGGAGAGCCTGCGCATGAACTTCCCGGAGCAGCGCTTTACTTTCCTCTTTGCGGTCATGGCCGACAAGGACGTGGGGGAGATGATCCAGCTGCTGGCGCCGCTGGCGGAGCGGTTTGTCACTGTCACGGCGGACAATCCCAGAGCTGTCCCCGCCAGAGAGCTGGCGCAAATGCTGACGGAGGCGGGGGTGGAGGCCGTCGCCGCGCCCAGCGTGGAGGAGGGCGTGGCCCTGGCCCTGGAGCTGGCCGGGAAAAAGCCCGTCTGCGCCCTGGGGACCCTCTATTTCAGCGGGGACGTGCGCCGTGCGCTGGAGGCGCTGACGGAATAAGCACTGCTCGCCTGTGAACTTTACCTTCCTTTTTCCGGTTTTTTCGCGGTTTTCGGTTGACGCTTTCCTTCAAAAAAGGTATGATAGGGACAACGATTTGTACATTCATTCTGCTTCGGAAAGGTCCTTCTGTTATGAAACACCGGCAAAACGAATCCAACGATTTGCTCCACTGTAAAAACTGCGACGGGTACTATGACCCCTCTCTGCCCAACTGCCCCCACTGCGGCGAGGAGACTGCCAACAACACCATGGAGGGCGACGACGGCCACATCACTGTGGACCAGTACGGCGGCGGCTTCGGTCAGGCGGGGAGTACCCTCTCCCGGGCGTCCCTGCTCATCATCATTGTGCTGCTGCTCATCGCCCTGGCAACGGCGGTTTGGCTGTGCGTTCAGGCGCTGTCCCAGGCGACCCCGGATAACGGCGCGACCTCAGCTCAGGTGGAAGAAGTAGACCCGGCGGACACCAGCGCACAGGGGGATATCTCCGACAGCGCCGCCGCCAGCAGCAGCGCCCCCGCCCAGCAGGAGCAGGAGGACGAAACCGTTGCGGCGGAGACCCTGACCCTGGACTTTTACGACCTGACCCTGTCCGAAGGGGAAAGCTATGACCTGACCGCTGCCGTTTCCCCGGCAGAGTGGGAGGGAGACTTCGCCTGGTCCAGCGACGATGAGAGCGTGGCCGCAGTGAAGCAGAACGGCCTGGTCACCTATGTGGGTGAGGGACAGTGTACCGTCACCGTGTCCGCCGGAGGGCTGACTGCCCAGTGCGTGGTTCGCTGCAACGCCCCCGCCCAGGAGGAAGAGCAGGAGGAGACGGCAGAAGAGACGGCCAAGGCTGATGACGAGGAAGAGGAAACCGAGGCGGAGACCACCGGCAGCATCGTCCTGGAATACACCGACATCACCCTGACCCACGTTGGGGACGGCTATGCCTGTAACCCCACCGGCGGCAACGGCACCTATACCTGGTCCAGTGCGGACAGCTCCATCGCCACAGTCAGCTCCAGCGGCTACATCGTTGGCGTGAGCAAGGGCAACACCACTGTCACCTGCACCAGCGGCAGCGAGACGGCGACCATCATCGTCCGCGTGGCCCCCAATTGATGAGCTGTTAGCTATGAGCCAGGCGCTGCAAACCAAAAGCGCAGAGCGAATAAAAATATGTACGATGGAAATCGGCGGAGCCAGCGACAGGCTCCGCCGGTTTTTTCGGATTTGGCGGTTTTTAAGGAAAAAATAAATTTTTTGCCCAATCAATAGGATTCCCCTTGCAACTTTATGAATGTTTTGTTAAACTAGGAGCGATGTTTAGACCAAATCTGGGAAAATGATAGTATTTACCTATGAGAAAGAGGGAATGTAAATGAAAATTCTAAGATTGATCGACGACAAACTGGAAGAGGTGCTGATGGTGCTGCTGCTCATCGGCATTGTGGTCTTTATGAGCGCCCAGGTTATCTCCCGGCGGGTGTTCAACAGCTCCCTGACTTGGACCGATGAGCTGACCCGCTACCTGCTGGTGTGGTCCGCTTTCCTGTCCGTTAGCTACTGCGTGAAAAAGCACATCTCTATCCGAATCAACCAGATTCAGCACCTGCTGCCGCCCCGGGGCGCGGCCTGGATGAAGGTGATTCGCCACACCGTCGTCATTGTGTTCTGTCTCATTATGCTGCCCTACTGCTTCACCTATGTGCAGCAGGCCATTGCCAGCGGTGCCACCAGCTCCGCCCTCCATATCCCCATGTACTGCGTCCAGTCGTCTCCTCTGGTGGGCTTCCTGCTGCTGCTGTTCCGGGTGTGCCAGGCCTGGCTGGAGACCTTCCGTCTGGCGTTGAAAGGGGGCGTTGAAGCATGACAGCGCTGGTAATGCTCATTTTCGTGGTGCTGTTGTGCCTGTCCGTCCCGGTGGGTATCGCCGTGGCCGTGGGCAGTATGCTGCCCAGCCTGCTCTCCTCCACCGTCACCGTCTCCGGCGTGTACGTCCTCCGGGCGATGGTGGGCGGCGTCAACCAGACCACGCTGCTGGCCATTCCGCTGTTCGTCCTCTCCGGCCTCATTATGACCCGGGGCGGCGTGTCCAAGCGGCTGTTTGACGTTTTCTCCTATTTCATCGGCAACCGCACCGCCGGTATCCCCTGCGCGGTGGTCGTTACCTGCCTGTTTTTTGGAGCCATCTCCGGCTCCGCCCCCGCCACTGTGGCGGCGGTAGGCTCCATGACCATCCCCATCATGCTGGAAATGGGCTACGACAAGAAGTTCTCCGTGTCGCTGGTGGCGGTGGCCGGCGGCCTGGGGGTTATCATCCCGCCGTCCATTCCCTTCATTCTCTACGGACAGGCCTCCGGCGCGTCGGTCAGCTCTTTGTTCATTGCCGGCGTTATCCCCGGCCTGATGATTGCCGCCGTCCTCATCGGCTACTCCATCTTCTACTGCAAGCGCCATGGTGAGGACAAGGCCGCCATCGCCAAGGTGGTGGATGAGCTGCACGCGGAGGGGTTCCGCTCTGTGCTTTCCCGCTCCTTCTGGGCGCTGCTGACCCCCGTCATCATCCTGGGGTGCATCTACACCGGCGTCACCTCCCCCACTGAGGCGGCCTGCATCGCCGTGCTGTACTCCCTCATCATCAGCCTGTTTGTCTACCGCACCCTGAAAATCCGGGACCTGTGGGGTATTATGGTAGAGGCCACCCGAACTTATGCGCCCATCCTGTTCCTGCTGGCCTCCTCTGTGGCTTTCTCCCGCATCCTGACCCTGATGCAGGTACCCCAGAACGTCTCCGCCTGGATCGCCAACGGCTTCTCCAACAAGATTGTTGTGCTGCTGCTCATCAATTTGGTGCTGCTGGTGGTGGGCATGGTGCTGGACACCTCTCCTGCCATTATGATTTTGACCCCCATCCTGCTGCCCATCGCCGAGTCCTTCGGCCTGGACGCCGTTCACTTCGGTATTATCATGGTGGTCAACCTGGCCATTGGCTTTGTCACCCCGCCCATCGGCGTGAACCTGTTCGTGGCCTCCTCCCTCAGCGACGTCCCCGTCATGTCCATCGCACGGAAGGCCGTTCCCATGATTTTGCTGTTCTTTGTTGTGCTGCTGCTGGTGACGTTTATCCCGGCAATCAGTATGTGCCTGGTGTAAAGGAGGGCGGACGAGATGAAAAAATTGAGAAAATTCCTCCTGTGCCTGATGGCGGCGGCGCTGGCCTGCGGCATGGCCGCCGCTCTGACCGGCTGCGGCGATTCGGAGACCGACACCGACGCCTGGGCCTACTCCTGGGCGCTGGGTACCGCCAGCCCGGAGGACACCGTCACCGGCCTCTATGCGGAGAAGTTCGCTGAGGCGGTGGAGGAGCTGTCCGGCGGGGAAATGGCCATCACTGTCTACCACAACTCCACCCTGGGCAGCGACACCGAACTGATTGAGTCCTGCCAGTGGGGGGACATCCCCTTTGTGGTGCAGAACACTGCGCCCCAGGTCAGCTACCTGCCCCGGCTGTGCCTGTTCGACGCTCCCTGTGTGTTCAGCACCCTGGACGAGCTGCATGAGGTGCTGGACGACGACACCTTTATGACCAAAATCAACGAGATTTACGCCGAGGGCGGCTTCCGCCTGCTGGCCATGGCTGACCAGAACTTCCGGGTCATGACCTCCAACAAGGAGATTACCTCCCTGTCCGACTTCTCCGGCATCAAAATCCGCACCATGGAAAACTCCTACCACATGACCTTCTGGAGTGCGCTGGGCGCCAACCCCTCCCCCATGGCGTTCAGCGAACTATACACCGGCCTGGAGCAGCACACCGTGGACGCCCAGGAGAACCCCTATGAGGTCATCGTGTCCAGCCGGTTCTACGAGGTGCAGAAGTACGTGGTGGAGACCAACCACCTGCCCCACCTGCTGTCCCTCATCACCAACGAGGAGTTCTACCAGAACCTGACCGCCGAGCAGCAGGAAATCATCGATGAGGCCGCCGCCATCGCCAGGGACTACGCCCGGGAACAGGCCATTGCCCGCGCCGATGAGCGCATCGAGACCATCAACAGCAGCGGCACCTGCCAGGTCATCTCCATCTCCGACGAGCTGTGGGAGGAGATGCAGGAGCAGTCCCAGGACCTGTACGAAGAAATTCGCGGGGTGGTGGACGACGACGAGCTGTTCTTTGCCTACGTGGGCGACGCCTACGAGGGAGAGTAAGGTTCCCTGTTAGAAAAACCAAAAATATGCAAAATACAGCGCCGGAACCGCAGTTGGTTCCGGCGCTGCTGCGCATTATAAGCTAACGGCTGACAGTTAAACCAGCAACTCCGCAATCAAGCTGACCGCTGCCAGCACCCCCACGGCCAGCAGCACCCCGCCCCAGACGGCGGTGCTGACCTTGGCGCTCTGCTCCATCACCCGCTTGTTTTTGGGGTCGTAGTACAGGGTCAGGGTGTCTCCCACGGGGAAGGCTTTCTCCCGGCTGGCGTTGACTTTGCACATACGAATATTTTCCTTGCCGTCCAGCTCGTAGCGGACGATGGGATAGTAGGTGTATTTGGAATCTCTGAGGATTTTGGTGCCCTTGGAGAGCTGGCGGGTGAATAGGTCGGTGATTTCCGCCTCGATTTTGACCAGGCCCTGGCTTTTCAGGCCGAAGTAGCGGTAGAGCAGAACCGCCCCCGCGCCCACCAAAATCACCGTCAGCATGGTCATAGCCAGCATCTCCCGGCCCTGGTTCTGGAACAGGGCCAGCAGAATCATCAGCGCGCCGCCCAGAGCGGTGGGCCAGGCACTGAACAAAGGCTGGTCCTCGTCCTCTACCAGGGTATATTTGTCGCCGTCCTTAAACAGCTTCACCTGCTGCCCCACGGCGTACTCCGAGGGGGACTTCACCGTCTGCCGCTCCGGGCCGCCCCGCTGACCGGGGTACTCCACCACCACGTTGTAGTAGTTATAGACCTCGTTGCCCTGCTTGTCCTTTTTGACCACATGGGGGCAGTTGACCACTGTGGCCTCGGTGCAGGCGCCCAGCCGCTTCATCCGCCGGTTCCGCCGGATGGCGCTGCTGCCCACCAGGAAGATGACGATTCCGGGGATGTAGAGGAATAGCTGCGTAAAATCAAAGTCAAACATGGCGTACCCTTTCCTTTCGCTGGCGGCGCCGGGCTTCGCCCTGGCAAACGCACGGTTTTGATTCTTTTTACGTTCGGTTTGGCGGAAGAATGGTCATTCTCCGCCGCTTCCTCCCCTCATTTTTCTTATTATACAGGGTTTTACCGCCGTTTTCAAGTGTTCGATGCCTTTCTTTTTGGGTGAGTTTGTTCGTATCGCGGACAAAGGGCTGACAATAGCGTTTTCTGGTTATCCCTTTTACTCAGCCTTATGAGCATTTTAGCTCTTAGCTTTTAGCCATTAGCTTTGTGGTTCTTGACATTACGTGCTGCGCGTATCGTTTGCATGACTTTACAAGACAAATGGATGGTTTCGCTCTCAGCTTCCTTTTTGGTTGTTTGCTTTAGACTGGCAGTACCTGACTAACAGCTAACAGCTAATGGCTAATAGCTTATCACAACGCGGCTGATTCAAAGGGATAGCCAAATTGCGTTTTTTTCGTGCGTTTTGTCTCAGGCAAGGTTGCTTCACCGGGCGGGAATGTGATATAATAGCGGGGAACCATTACGGAGACAAAGGACAGAACGGATATGGATCAGAAAATCATCTTCCTCGACCTGGACGGCACCCTGCTCAACGACCAGAAGGACATCACCCCCGGTAACCGCGCCGCCATTGACCGCGCCCTGGCCGCAGGACACAAGGTAGTCATTGCCACGGGCCGCCCGCTTATCAGCGCCATTCAGCAGGCGGAAAAGCTGGCTCTGACCGCGCCGGGCTGCTACCTGATCGCCTACAACGGATGCGTCCTCTACGACATGGGGCGGCGGGAGACTCTCTTTCAGGAGACCATCTCTCTGGACCTGGTGCGCCAGGTCTTTGCCGAGGCCAACCGGCGGGGGCTGCACATCCAGACCTACAACGAGCGGGACGTGCTGGTGGAGCCTCGCTGTGACGACTACCCTGTGCGCCGCTACTGCGACATCATCCACATGGAATACCAGGTCATTCCCAGCGTGGAGGCCATGACGGTGGAGCCGGTGAAAATGCTGCTCATCGACTTTGAGCAGCGCGCTCCGCTGGAAGCCTTCCGGGACTGGGTTATCGACTGGTCTGACGGCGCGCTGGACTCCTTTTTCTCCTCTCTCTACTATCTGGAAATCGTCTGCAAGGGGCTGAACAAGGGCAACGCCGTCCGGCAGATGTGCGAACTGATGGGCATCCCCATCGAGAACTCCTGCGCCGTGGGCGACGCGGACAACGACGTACCCATGCTGCAAGCCGCCCAGGTGGGGGCGGCCATGGCCAACGCCACGGCGGAGGTCAAAGCCGCCGGCGACTACGTCACCCAGCGGGACAACAATCATGACGGCGTGGCGGAGGTCATCGAGCGGTTCCTGCTGTGACGCCTCCTCCCTGCCGCACCCATACCTTTTACGCGAAAGCTGGTGAACCCTCTTGGCCTCTTCTTCCAAACGCAGACCCAAACGGCGGTTTGAACTGCCCTTCCTCTCCTGGCTGCACCTGGAGCATCAGGGCCTGCGCCGCCGGTGGATGATCAACAGTCTGACCGCCGTGCTGCTGATTATGGTTATCATGGTGGTGGCGTTCGCCATGCTTTACAGCAGCTACTGCTATTCCAGTATGCGTTCCGGCCTGGAGAACAAGGCCAAAGCCGCCAGCGACTTTTTTTCCAGTTACGCCACCGATGAGACCACCTACCTGAGCATGGCCAACTACTATATCAGCGACTTTGACGACCGGGACAAGCTGGAACTGCAATTCATCAACACCCGGGGGCAAATCATCCTGTCCTCCTACGGTCTGACCGTGGGCGGAACCCCCGGCACCAGCGACATCGACAGCGCCGTCACCAACCAGACCCTCTCCTATTGGGTGGGCCGGAATCCCGACACCAACGAGCGCATTATGGCCGTCTCCTCCCCCATCATCCACAACGGGGAGGTGCGTGGCGTCATGCGGCTGGTGACCAGCCTCTCCGTGGCGGACCGGCAAATCATCGTCATGGTTCTGCTGACTATGGCGGTGGCGGCGGTCATTCTATGTCTGGTGTATCTTGTCAATATCTACTTTATCCGCTCCATCATCGAGCCAATTTCCCGCATCACCGACACCACCAAAGCCATTGCCGGGGGCAGTTACGGCATCCAAATCGAAAAACACTACAACGATGAAATCGGCTCCCTCATCGACACCATCAACAATATGTCCACCAAAATCAGCGAGACCGAGCGGATGAAATCGGAGTTTATCTCCTCCGTCTCCCACGAGCTGCGCACTCCGCTGACCGCCATCAACGGCTGGGGCGAGACTCTGCTGACCGGAGAAATCACCGACGAGGAGAGTGTCCGCAAGGGCCTTTCCATCATCGTCAGCGAGAGCAAACGCCTTTCCAAGATGGTGGAGGAGCTGCTGGAGTTCTCCCGCATCGACGATGGGCGGTTCACCCTGAACGTGGAGCCGGTGGACATCCAGGCGGAGTTCGAGGACGCAGTGTTCACCTACCGCCAGTTTTACCGCAAGCAGAATATCCGGCTGGAGTACACCGACCGGGCCGGGGAATTGGACCCCATCCCCGGCGACCCGGAGCGGCTGCGTCAGGTGTTCTCCAACGTGTTGGACAACGCCGCCAAGCACGGCGGCGAGAATCAGCTCATCCAGGCGGATCTGTCCGTTGACCAGGAGGAGGAGATGGTGGTTATCCGCATCCGGGACCACGGCCCCGGCGTACCGGAGAAGGACCTGCCCCACGTCAAAGAGATGTTCTACAAAGGTTCCTCCAAGGTTCGGGGCAACGGCATCGGTCTGGCCGTCTGCGACGAAATCATCACTCACCTGGGCGGCACTCTGGACATCTCCAACGCCACCGGCGGCGGCTGCATGGTGGAAATTCGTCTGCCCATGACCTTGCCTGTGGCACAGTAAATCCGTCCAATTTCCCTCTTGCAAATAGAACAAATGTTTGATATACTATCTCATTGGTAAGGAGCGCTTCCAACCATGCAAAAGCACAGCAATTCCCCCTCTGACAACAGCTTCCGCACCTCCATTGGCGGGCAGGCGCTGATTGAAGGCATCCTCATGCGCGGCCCCCACAAGCAGGCCATCGTGGTTCGCCGCCCGGACGGAGAAATGGAAATCAAAGAGGAACCCCTCAGGCTCATCAAAGACCGGCACCCCGTTCTGGGGGTCCCCTTCATCCGCGGCGCCGTGAACTTTATGGACTCCATGGTCAAGGGCGTTCAGGCGCTGATGTACTCCGCCGAGTTTTACCCGGAGGAAGAGGAGGAGGAACCCTCTAAATTTGAAATCTGGCTGGAACAACACCTGGGTACTGACGCCTTCAACAAGGCCATCATCTACCTGGCGGTGGCGCTGGGGGTGGGCTTCTCCGTGGTGCTGTTTATCTTGCTGCCGGCCCTGGTGTTCGGCCTGCTGCAAAACGTCATCCCCAGCTTTTTCATCCGCAATCTGCTGGAGGGCGCCACCCGTATTGTCATCTTCTTTATTTACCTGATTCTCTGCTCCAAACAGCAGGACATGAAGCGGGTGTTCGCCTACCACGGCGCGGAACACAAGACCATCTATTGCTACGAGCGCCGCCTGCCCCTGACGGTGGAGAATGTGCGAAAAATGCCCCGGCACCACCCCCGCTGCGGCACCAGCTTTCTGTTTGTGGTCATGGTCATCGCCATTTTGATTTTCTCGGTGGTGCAGGTGGAGAACGTGGTTCTGCAACTTTTTATCAAGCTGTTGCTGCTGCCGGTGGTGGTGGGTATCACCTACGAAATCAACCGCTGGATGGGCCGCCACGACAACCTGCTCTCCCGGGTCTGCACCGCGCCGGGGATGTGGATGCAGAATTTCACCACTAACGAGCCGGACGACAGCATGATCGAGTGCGCCATCGAGGCGATGAAACGGGTTATCCCGGAGCAGGACGGCGCGGACGCCTGGTAAGAGACAGAGAGGAGGGGGACGCTATGGCAAAAATCTACAACACCATCTATATGGACATCCGCCAGCGGCTGCGCAGGGCCGGGGTGGAGGAGGCCCAGCTGGAGGCGCGGGAACTGATTTGCTGCGCCACCGGCAAGAGCCGGGAGGAGTTTTACCGCTGTATGCAGCTCTACGCCACCACGGAGACCGAGGCCGCCATCGAGGCGCTGGTGCGGCGGCGGCTGTCCGGCGAACCCCTGGCCTACATCCTGGGCCACTGGGATTTCTACGGCTTGGATCTGTTGGTGAACAGCAGCGTCCTTATCCCCCGCCCGGATACGGAGTGTGTTGCCCAGCGGGCCATCGAAATCGCCAGAGGCTCCGGCGACCACGCCCGTGTGCTGGACCTGTGCTGCGGCACCGGCTGCATTGGGCTGGCCGTGGCCAAACACGCCCCCAACTGTCGGGTGGTGCTGGCCGACATCTCCGACGAGGCCCTGTCTGTGGCCCGGAAGAATATGCTCCGCACCGGCCTCAGCGGGCAGATCACCACCTTCCACGCCAACGCGCTGGAGCGTCCCCCTGAACTGATTTGGGACTTCAATTTAATCGTCTGCAACCCTCCTTACGTCCGCTCCGGCGACATGGCCGGGCTGGATCCCTCCGTCCGGGACTTTGAACCCGCCCTTGCCTTGGACGGCGGCCCTGACGGGCTAGAGTTTTACCGCCAGGTGGCGGCGGGCTGGCGGAAGGCCATGCGTTCCACCTGCATCCTGCTCTTTGAGGTAGGGGACGGCCAGGCCGACGACGTGGAGCGCATCCTGTCCGCCAACGGCTACCGCAACATCCGCTGCCACAAGGACGCCTTCGGCCAGTGGCGGGGGGTAGAGGGGTCGGTCATGTGAGTGGCCTCGGAAAGGATTCGTGACACAATGGTACGCTGCACCAGTGAGCGCGGCCCGGAGGAACAGGCCCTCTTGCGGGAGCTGGCCCTCCAGGAAGTCTTTGCCGCCCGCCAAAAATCCCGGCGCAAGGGGTTAACTGCCCTGCGCTGGGTACTCCCCGTCCTCTGCGCCGGGGTCGCCGGGTTCTGCTTCTGGTACGGGTTACGGATGCGCGGCTTGGGCCGCGCCCAAATGGCCGCCGCCTTTTTCGCCTTTTGCGCGGTCTATGTGGTGCTGGCGCTCTGGGCGCTGCCCCCTGTGCGGGATGCCCTGACGAAAGCGGGAACCAGAATCGCCCTGCGGCGGCAGCTGCGGAACAGTCCCCCGGCAGACGACGGCCCCATCGACTATTTCTTCACCGAAACGGGTGTGGAAACTGTCTCCGCCCACAGCCGGACGACCAACGATTGGAGCGTCTACCGCTGCTGGGGAGAACAGGGGCAGTATCTCTATCTGCGTATGCCCACCGGCGGGGTGTCGGTTCTTGTTGACCGGGCGCGGCTCTCCCCGGAGGAAGAGGCGGAGCTGCGGGAGCTGCTTGAGGCTCTGCCGAAGGAAGAAGTTAGCTATTAGCTATTAGCTGTTAGCTGTTAGCCAGGTGCTGCCAACGGATAGCGATTGCTAAAAGCTAACAGCTAATTTCACAGAGCGGAACAAAAGAAAACATCAAATTTTATGTATACACCGGTCCCCCGGTTCAGGAAAGGTAGAACAGTTATGGCTGCAAAAAAATCCTCTAATTCCGCGACAAAGGTCGTCCTGCCCACCGACAAGAGCAAGGCGCTGGAGACCGCCATCTCCCAAATCGAGCGGGCCTACGGCAAAGGCTCCATCATGCGCATGGGGGACAACGCCTCCATTCAGGTGGAGGCCATCCCCACCGGCTCACTGGGGCTGGACCTGGCCCTGGGCATCGGCGGCGTCCCCCGCGGGCGCATTGTGGAGATTTACGGGCCGGAGTCCTCCGGCAAAACCACCCTGGCGCTGCACATTGTGGCCCAGGCCCAGAAGCTGGGCGGCGAGGTGGCCTACATCGACGCGGAACACGCCATGGATCCCAGCTATGCCCGCGCCCTGGGGGTGGACATCGACTCCATGCTCATCTCTCAGCCGGACACCGGTGAGCAGGGGCTGGAAATCTGCGAACAGCTGGTGCGTTCCGGCGCACTGGACGTGGTGGTGGTGGACTCGGTGGCGGCGCTGGTTCCCCGGGCCGAAATCGAGGGCGAGATGGGCGACAGCTTTGTGGGCCTCCAGGCCCGGCTGATGAGCCAGGCCCTGCGGAAGCTGGCCGGGTGTATCTCCAAGACCAACTGCGTGGTCATCTTCATCAACCAGCTTCGGGAGAAAATCGGCGTCATGTACGGCAACCCGGAGACCACCACCGGCGGCCGGGCGCTGAAGTTTTACGCCTCCGTCCGCATCGACATCCGCCGTATTCAGTCCCTGAAGGTGGGCGGCGAGGTCGTCGGCAACCACACCCGGGCCAAAGTGGTCAAAAACAAGGTGGCGCCCCCCTTCCGAGAGGCGGAGTTCGACATCATGTACGGCGAGGGCATCTCCCAAATGGGCGAACTGGTGGACCTGGGCGTCCAGCTGGGGCTGGTGGAGAAGTCCGGCAGCTGGTTCTCCATGGGTGAGACCCGTTTGGGCCAGGGTCGGGACAACGCCAAGCTCTACTTCCAGGAGCACCCGGACGAAGCCGCCAAGCTGGACGCCGCCATCCGCGCCAACGCCTACAAGCTGCTCAGCCGTCAGGGACTGGCCGCCGCCAGAGCTGCAGGCCGCGCCCCCGCAGAGGCGGCTCCCGCCGCCGAACCTGCGCCTGTCCAGGCCCCCGCCCCCAGGGACATGGACGACTTCGACAAGCTGATGAACGGGCTGGACATCTCCGCCGAGGACTTTGAGGGCTGATGCCGAAAATCATACGGCTGGAAGCCTCTAAACACGTCAAGGGCCGGGTGCTGGTCTTTTTCCAGGACAAGGAACTAATCAAGCTCACCGAGGACGAGGTGCTGCTCCGGGGATTGTTCGCCGGACAGGAGCTTTCTGAGGAAGAATACGCCGCTCTGGTGCAGGACGGCAAACTGTCCTCCGCCAAGTCCGCCGCCGCCCGGCTTTGCTCCAGTAAATTGCTCTCCCGGGGGGAATTGCTGCAAAAGCTCCGGGAAAAGGGAGAGGACCCCGCCTGTGCGCAGCAGGCGGCGGACTGGCTGGAAGAGCTGGGGGTGCTGGACGACAGTCGCTATGCCGCCTCCGTCGCCCGGCACTACGCCGCCCGGGGCTACGGGCGCAAAAAGCTGGAGCAGGAATTTTTTTGCAGGAAAATCCCCCGTGACCTGTGGCCCCGGGCGCTGGAGGAGCTGCCCGACAGCGCCGGGACCATCGACCGCCTGATTGCCCAGCGGCTCTCCGACCCCACAGACCCCAAAGAGTTGAATCGGGTGCAGAACTTTCTGCTCCGCCGGGGGTTCTCCTGGGGGGAGGTCAAAGAGGGGCTGGAGCGGTATTTAGCAGAGCGGGAGGAAGGGTAACATTCCTGCTGCATAAGTATCAATTTGTACTCTGAAAACGAGGAATCCACATGAACCACTACAAAGTTGCCTTCATTTCCCTGGGCTGCGATAAAAACCGGGTGAACCTGGAACAGATGATGAGCCTGGTGCAGGACGCGGGCCACACCATCGCCGCCCAGCCGGAGGGGGCGGATGTCTGCGTTATCAACACCTGCGGTTTTATCGACGCCGCTAAAGAGGAGGGCATTGCCAACATCCTGGCCATGGCCCACCTGAAAGAAGAAGGCTCCCTGACCAAGATATTGGTCACCGGCTGCCTGAGCCAGCGCTACCGGGAGGAAATCAAGGAATCTCTCCCGGAGGTGGACGGCGTTCTCGGCACCGGCAGCTACACCGACATCGTCGCCGCCATTGAGGACGTAATGGCCGACCAGTTCCCGGAATACTACGGGGATATCAACCGCACCGACGACGAGGGGCTGCGGGTGCTGACCACCGAGCCGTATTTTGCTTACCTGAAGGTGGCGGAGGGCTGCAACAACAACTGCGCCTTCTGCGCCATCCCCCGCATCCGGGGCCGCTACCGCAGCCGCCCCATGGAAAACCTGCTGGCGGAGGCCAAATACCTCTCGGAGCAGGGGGTGCAGGAGCTGATCCTCATCGCCCAGGACGTGACCCGCTACGGCACCGATCTGTACCACACCCACAAGCTGCCCGACCTGCTGCGAGAGCTGTGCAAGCTGGACTTCCGCTGGATTCGACTCCACTACCTCTATCCCGACGACCTGACCGACGAAATGCTGGAGGTCATCGCCACGGAGCCGAAAATCGTCCACTATTTGGACATCCCCCTCCAGCACTGCAACGATGAGTTGCTCTCGGTCATGCACCGGCGGGGTACCAAGGCGGAAATTATCAACTTACTGGATAAAATTCGACAAAAAATACCCGATGTAGTGTTTCGCACCTCCCTCATCACCGGCCTCCCCGGCGAGGACGAGGAGAAATTCGACGAGATGTGCGACTTCCTCCGCCAGCAGAAGCTGGTGCGGGCGGGGGTGTTCCAGTTCTCCCCGGAGGAAGGGACCCGCGCCGCCACCATGCCCAACCAGGTGGAGCCGGAGGTGGCCGCCCGGCGGCTGGAGCTGCTGGTGGACATCCAAAGCGATGTGATGGACGAATACAACGAGTCCCGCCTGGGCGAGACCGTGGAGGTGCTGGTGGAGGGTTTCGATGAGGAAATGGGCTGCTGGCGGGGCCGCACCTACGCCGATGCGCCGGACATCGACGGCCACGTTTATTTCACCGCCGCAGGAGAAATTCCCGTCGGCAGCTTCGTCCCCGTCCTGTTGACGGACACGGTGGATGGTGATATGATGGGGGAAATCCAGGACACAGACGAGTAACCTTTGGATTTTACCGCAACAGTCTTTCCCAGCGCAATGCCGGAACCGTTTTTCAGGAGATTTGCCTTATGAATACTGCAAACAAAATCACTATGGTTCGGGTCGTTCTGATCCCCGTTTTTCTCGTTGTCCTCTACCTGGACTTCCCCTATCACGTCTGGGTGGGGCTGGCCGTCTTTCTCATCGCCAGTCTCAGCGACTTTCTGGACGGCTATATCGCCCGCTCCCGGAACATGATTACCGACTTCGGCAAGTTCATGGATCCCATCGCGGACAAGATGCTGGTCACGTCCGCCATGTGTATGTTTGTGGCCTGGGGCCGGATGGAGGCGTGGATGCTGTTGGTGGTGCTGACGCGGGAGTTCGCCGTCTCCGCCATGCGGCTGGTGGCCGCCAGCGAGGGCAAGGTTATTGCCGCCGCCTGGTCGGGCAAGGTGAAAACCGCCTCCACCATGGTCTGTATCATCCTGATGCTGGCGGTGTCCATTCCGCTGCTGGATACCCTGTGCTGCTGGGTCATTGTGGTGACCACGGTGTATTCCGGCGTGGAATACTTCGTCAAGAACAAGGACGTCATCAACTGGGCGGATATGTGACCCCATGAAAGTGCTGCGCAAGGGGCTGTTGGCCCTGTTGGGCGTGATTTTGGCGGGAGCGTTCCTGTTTTTTGTGGTGTTTCCCCTGGCCGCGCCCTACCAATACCATAACGTCTGTTATAAAATCTCCAACCTGACCATGCTCCGTCTCCCCAGCCTGTGGAGCCGGGGCGGGAGTTCCTCTGGGGAGGAAATTCCCCAGGCGTCGGAGGACATCGCCGCGTGGCTGGCCTCCGAAGGGTTGGACACCTCCGTTGACCCCGATTATCCCGACGTGACCATGACCGCCCTCCAGGGCCGCTGGCTGTGGAAGAACCTGGGCGGGGACTCCGAGGAACTGTACTTCGACGGCAACCAGTGTACTGTCACCATCTCCTATTTGGACATGGAAGAGGAGACCTACGACTGCGCCATCCTGAACCGCTCGGCGGCGGGACTTTGCCCCAAGCTGGTGATTTTTGAGTACCCCGGCGAGACCGCCGGGCTGACCTACTATATCACCGAGGTCAGCGACGACACCTTTTACTGCGCCGCTCAGGAGATGCTGTTCTACCGGGTGGAGTAGCGACAAAAAGTGAAAATTGTCCCCTTGCGTTTGCCGAACGAATGTGGTATGATGCAAAGGAATAAGGGAGTAGTCGGCACAACTATGGCAACTGTGCGCCGGGGTCAACAGCCTGGAAGCAATTCCTGGCCCCGGCTGAAATGACGAGACTTATCTGCATGAGGAGCAGATGGGTCTCGTCCTTTTTTATGCCGACACAAAAAATGCGGCGCGTTATGGCAGCGCCGCAGAAGAAACGCTTTCGGAGAAGCGAACGAGGAGGAACAAAATATGGGACTGTGGGAATTGTTTGTCATTGCGGTGGGCCTGTCCATGGACGCCTTCGCGGTGGCGGTGTGCAAGGGCCTTTCGGTGGAACGGGTGCGGCCCAGGCATATGCTGTGTGTGGGGCTGTGGTTCGGCGGCTTTCAGGCGCTGATGCCCCTCATCGGTTATCTGCTGGGCAGCGGCTTTCAGAGCCTGGTGGAGCAAATCGACCACTGGATCGCCTTTGTGCTGCTGGCGCTGATCGGCGGCAATATGGTTCGGGAGTCCCGGGGCGAGGCGGAGGAGATCGACGCCTCCTTCGCCTTCGGGGCGATGCTGGCGCTGGCTGTGGCCACCAGCATCGACGCGCTGGCCGTGGGCGTGACCTTCGCCTTTTTGCAGGTGGCTATAATCCCGGCGGTGTGCTTCATCGGCTGCATCACCTTTGTGCTGTCCTGCGTGGGCCTGCAGGTAGGCAACGTGTTCGGGGCCAGGTACAAGTCCCGTGCGGAGCTGGTCGGCGGTCTGGTGCTGATTTTGATGGGGGTCAAAATTCTGCTGGAGCATTTGGGGGTCATCGGGTTTTAAGCTGCAATCACTCCAAATACGTCATGGGGTTCACCGCCTCCCCGTCCTGCTCCACGGCGAAGTGGAGCCACGCAGTCTCGTTGCGCTCGCCGGAGGCGGTCTCCCCCACTGTGCCAATGACATCACCAGCGGAGACGGTGTCCCCGGCGGTGACAGCCACATCTTCCGCCAGATTGCCGTAAAGGGTGGTCAGGCCGCTGCCGCAGTCCACCGTCACCGTCCGGCCCAGCAGCACATCGTCCTGGACGGAGATGACGGTGCCGCCGCAGGCGGCCACCACCTCCTGGCCCACCTCGGCAGAGAGGTCTACCCCGCTGTGGGTACGCCAGTCACCCAGGGCCTCGTTATAGGTCAGGGTGTCGCTGGAGAAAGCGGCCACCACCGCCCCCTCCAGGGGCCAGATCCATTCTGAGACTTCGGAGGCGGTTTCCGTCACCGGATCCAGGGTTTCGGCGGCTTCTTCGGTCACTGTGGCAGTTTCGGCAGCTTCGGCAGTCTCTGTGTCCTCTGTTTCAGAGGCGGCGGGAGCGTCGCTGGGGGCGTCCTCCTCGTCGAGTTCCCCGGTGTCCGCCGGGTCGGTGGAAATGTCCGCATCTCCGGCGGTCTCCTCCGATTCCTCCGGCTCCAGGGTGACGGTCTCCACCGCACTGGCCTCCTCCGCCATCTCGTTTGCCAGGGTCGCCCCCTGCCACAGATACCAGCAGGACACGCCGATGGCGACCAGGCACAGGGCCAGGGCGATGTAGAAGCCCCTGCCGTTGAGGAAATTGGTCAGCTTTTGGGTAAAAGAATGTTTTTTCATGGTTAAATTACCTCCATGCAGGAAGGATAACCCGATTTTTCCAGAATTATACCCAAACCGCCGAAAAGCTGCACTCTCTGCTTATGAGGCGTACCGCTCTTGCTGGTTCAACCACTCCTCCTCCTCCCGCAGCTCCGCCCAGGCTTCGCTGACGGTGTCGGCGGAGAACAGGAACTGGCCGTACAAATCATAGACTTCCACATGGCCGCGAACATTGCGCATTTCAACTGACATAACTTTACCTCCTTATCGATGTCGTGTTTGGTTTCCTGTGATAAGGATAGTATAGCAAAGTCAAAGTCCCGAAAACCGGACTATGCGGCCCGTTTGCAAAAAAATTTGAGGAAAATAGAGCGAGCGGCGGCTCCCTTTTGCGGGAACCGCCGCTGTTATGTATTGCATAACATTTACAGATCCTGAATCCGCATCTTGTCCATCTGGCTCTGCTTGCGGTACTTCCTCCGGCAGACGTAGTAAATCAGCAGCAGCACGAGGGTGGGGATGTTGAATGTCAGAAGTGCCATTAAAATGGTTGTAACGATTTCCATCAGACTGTCGGCGTTGAACACCATCAGCAGCACGGTGAGGACGGAAACCACCAGGTTTAGCCCCGGCAGAATCAGACCGGGTACACGGCTCTCCATCCGGGAGAGAAAAATTTGCAGAACGATAGCCCCGACGGGCAGCACCAGGAAAATGACGAGCAGCAATGTCGCAGAACTGTTCATATTCGGATACCTCCTCCTAAAGTTGGACGTTTACCCCGTTTGTTGCTTTTTATATTCGTTGATGAGCAGCTTCGCCGTGTCAAAGTCCAGCTTTTCGTTGACGGCCAGCCGCTTGACCAGGGCGATGTAGGGGTCCTTTTCGCCGCTCTCGCCCAGCTCGATTTTCTGAATCAGCCGGTCCAGCCGGAGCCGGACGGTGGGGTAAGAGACGCCGTACTCGGCGGCGACCTTTTTCAGCGAGCCGGAGGCCAGCACGAAGCGCCGGACAAAGGCTAAATCTTCTTCGTCCAGATTCACCATCCATTCAGGCAGAAATTCTATGGCCATGAGCAGCCCTCCTTTCATTAAATTCAGTATATACT
>JAJQBR010000020.1 GCA_021203185.1 Clostridiales bacterium | reverse complement strand
TAGCCGTTAGCTGTTAGCTGTTAGTCACATACTACCAGTCTAAAGAGAACAACTAAAAAGGAGGCTGAGAGCGAAACCTCCCGTTTGTAAAGCAAGGCAAACGATAAGCGCAGTACATAATGCGAAGCACTACGAAGCTAAAAGCTAAAAGCTAAAGGCTAAGAGCTATCCTGCTGACCAAAAGAGATAACCGGTTTCGTTCCTTATTATAGTCTATCCCGCCGCAAAAGAAAAGTGCATTTCTCCAACGCCGCCGCAAAAAAGGAAAAAACGCCGCGTTTTGCAACGCAGCGTTCGCTTTCCCGAGAACCTCTCATTTGTTGTCGAAGCCAAACTTCTTGTTGAAGCGGCTCACGCGGCCACCTGTATCCACCATCTTCTGCTTACCGGTGAAAAAGGGGTGACACTTGGCGCAGACTTCCACGCGGATGTCCTTCTTGGTGGAACCGGTTTTGTAGACGGCGCCGCAAGCACAACGGATGGTGGTCTGCTGGTAATCGGGATGAATCCCTGCCTTCATATTTGTTCACCTCTTTCAAATTGACAAAATAAGAAAAGAAAAATCACATACAACAGAGGTTATCATAGCACGCCTTTCCCCAAAATGCAAGGGCTTTTTGCGAAAAAATTTCGTCCATCTGTACGGATTTTCTATTACAGTTCCGCGCCCTGGCCGGTCTGGAAGAACCACACCACCCGCCGGGTCACGGTTTGGCCAAAAATCTCCTCCAGGGCTTGGGTGTAAACGTCCAGCTGCCCTCGGTACTCCTCCGCCCGCTGACGCTCGCCGCCCCGCCGGATGTGGTCGGATTTGAAATCCACCACCGTGAATCCCTCCGGGCCGGTGAAGCAACAGTCCACCACGCCCTGGAGCAGCACCTCCTCTCCCGCCCCGGCGGCGGGGTAGAACCGCCCGGCCGGGGCCAGGATGGAGAACTTAAACTCCCGCCGAAGCTGGGGGGAGGCGGCAGCCTCCCGTCCCAGGGGCGAAGCCCAGAACCGGGCCACATGGGACGGATTCACCGCTTTGGCCTGCTCCGGGGAGAGCCAGCCCCCGGCGGTCAGCCGTTCCAGCTCCTGCCGCACCCCCCGGACGGTGTCCGCCCGGTTCAGGTCGATGTGTTCCATGACGGCGTGGATGGCGCTGCCAGCCTGGGCCGCAGTCAGGCCCCGCCGGGCCTGGTCAAAGGCCGGACGGCGGAACGCCAGCGGCGGCAGGGGCTGCGCCGTCTCCTCCGCTGCCTCCTCGTCCAGTAGGCGGCCCTTCATCTGAGTGGCCGTCACCTTGGAGGGAAGCTCTGTCAGATCCTGCCAGGGATACCTCCAGCGGAGCTGCTCCGCCACTGCCGCCTCGTCCGGCTGCTCGAAAGCTGTCTCCGGCTCCGCCGGGCGAAGAGCCACGCTGTCCGTCAGCCAACTGCTGTCCGCGTGAACCAGACGGATGTCCCAATGGTCGATGGTCTTGACATAGGCGCCGGGGCGCTGCCCGAAGCGCAGGGCCTCCCCGTCGGGCCGGGCCAGCACAGGCAGCAGCACCCACTTGCCCACGCAGTCCAGCTGAAACAGGGCCTCCGGCTCCGGCTTTGGACCGGCGTCGGGCAGCAGCTTAGTCAACTCCTTCTCCGCCTCGTTGAAGCTCATCACCATAATGAGCTTCTCTCTGGCCCGGGTCATAGCCACGTAGAGCAGCCGCAGTTCTTCCGACTTGGCCTCTTTGTTCAGCTTGAGCTGCACCGCTGTTCGGGCCAACGTGGGGTATTCCACCCGCAGCTCCGGGTCTAACCGCTTTGGCCCCACCCCCAGCTGGGAGTGGAACAGCATGGGGGCCGTTTCGTCCGCCCGGTTGAACTGCCGGGCCAGCCCCGCCAACACCACCACCGGGAACTCCAGCCCCTTGGACTTGTGGATGGACAAGATGCGCACACCGCTGCCGCCGCCCCCGGCGCGGGCGGGATTTTTGTCCTGCTCCTGCAAGCGGCGCAGGTGTCCCACAAAGGCGAACACCCCCCGGTGGCCCTGGCCCTCAAAGGTGCGGGCGTAGTCGTAAAAGGCCATCAGATTCTCCTGCCGCCGCTGGCCCCCGGACATGGCCCCGAACAGGGCCAGCAGTCCCATCCGGTCATAGAGATACCACAGCAGCTGGGCGCAGGAGCTGTCCACCATCTGCACCCGCAGACCGGAGAGGTCGTCCAAAAACCGCTGACAGAGCGCGTTCCCGTCCTCTGCGCCATGGGCTACGCAGGTATAGATGTCCCCCTGTGGCTCCGCCGCCCGAAGCTGGGCCAGTTCATCCGCCGTGAACCCATAGACCGGGCTGCGGAGAACAGAGAGCAGGGGGATGTCCTGCCGGGGGTTATCGATGATCTGCAAAAAGGACAGGGCCACGCTGACCTCGGTGGCGGCAAAAAAGTCCTCATACCCCTCGTTCTGCCAGGGGATGTCCAGCTCGTCCAGGGCGGCGGTCAGATACCGCAGCACCGCGCCGGGGGAGCGGTAGAGAATGGCGATGTCGTTGGGCTGCACCGGGCGGAACCCGTCCCCCTCCGTCACCAGATAAGGCTGGTCCAACAGCTCCCGCACCCGCCGGGCCACAAACCGGGCCTCCATCTGATCCCGCGGGGGCCTGGCCTGCCCCTCCTCCTGTTCCAGCGTGGAGAGATCCACTACATTTAATTCCACCTGGTCGTCCTCCCGCCGGGGCTGGTCCAGCAGCCCCAGGTTCAGCCGCTGGTCCTCGGTGTAGTCGATTTCCCCAAAGGGGGCGGTCATCAGGTGTTCAAACAGGAAGTTGACCCCGTCCAGCACCGTTTTCCGGGAGCGGAAGTTCCGGCTGAGTACCAGCCGCCGGGGCTGGCCGGGCTTGGCCTGTTCGCCGGGGACAAAGGCGTGGTATTTGTTCAAAAAGATGGTGGGGTCGGCCAGCCGGAATCGGTAGATGGACTGCTTCAAGTCGCCCACCTGGAACAGAGTTTTTCCCCCGTCGGTCAGGCCGTAGAAGATGGCGTTCTGGACGGCGTTGGTATCCTGGTATTCGTCCACCATCACCTCGGCGTACCGCTCCTGCCAGCGTTTGGCAAGCGCCGTGGGCGCGCCGTCCCGCACCAGCGCCTCCACGGTGAAATGCTCCAGGTCGTTGAAGTCCAGCAGCCTGCGCTTTTTCTTCTCCCGTCCGTAGGCGTCCTGGAGGTCCTGCACCAGCCGGAACAGCTCATTCACAGGCTCCCGCACCGCTTCCAGGTCCTCCAGCAGCTCCCGGCTGCCGCTCTCGAAGCGCTTTGCCAGCTTCGCCATGCTTTTTTTGCACTTGTCCCGGACGGCCTTCACTCGATTTTGGGCCTCCTTGTCCTGAATCTTCCGGGAGCGGCCCAGGGTGGGGAACCGGATGTCACAGAGGGCCTGGGCGCTGTCCCAGCGCCGGTCCAGGGCGGCCAGAAAGTCGTCCAGGCTGTCCAACGTGCCGTTAATGGATTCGGAATAGGCCCCGATGAGGGCGTCGTCCCCGCTTTCCAGCAGGATGTCCAGCGTCCCCACCATCTGCTGCCGCCAGTATTCGGTCTGAGATTTGGCATCCTCCATCAAGAGCTGCCCCCAGGCAGTCTTGCCTACGTCCTTCACATCGGACAGATCAAAGGCCGCCGCCTGCTCCCGGAGCCACCGGGCTGGGTCAGGGTGGGCCTGGATGCGGCGGTGGATGTCCAGGGTGATGTCCCGGAGACGGCTGTCGTCCCGTCCGGCGGAGAGGGCGTCCACCAGCCCGGCAAAGCCGTTTTCGTCCAGACGCTCGTACCGCTCCTCCAACACCCGATCCAGCACCAGCACCCGCAGCAGCTCCGCCTCCGTCTCGTCCGCCACCCGGAAGTCCGGGTCCAAATCCAGCAGATGGCTGTTCTCCCGGAGAAAGGCGGTGCAGAAGGAGTGGATGGTGGAAATCTGCGCCCGGTAAATCAGGGTGGTCTGGCGGCGCAGGTGCCAGTCGTCGGGCCGCTGGGCCAGGCGCAGGTTCAACTCCGCCAGAACCTTATCCCGCAGCTCGGCGGCGGCCGCCTTGGTGAAGGTGATGACCAGAAACTGGTCCAAATCCAGTCCCTCGTCCTCCACCCGGCTGAGCAGCCGCTCCACCAGCACACGGGTCTTGCCCGAACCGGCGGCGGCGGAGACCAGCAGCTCCCCGCCCCGGTCGTTCACCACGGCGCTCTGCTCCGGCGTCAACGCAAAAGCCATATCCACCACGTTCCTTTCCTGTCACGGGCCTTCTATGCCCTTCGGCCCATGTTAGCACTTGATGCAATAGAATGCTAAAAATTCATAATTTGTTCATAAAAGTCGCAAACCTTGTTCACAGCTTCGGGGTATTCTATCCTCAGAAACAAAAAGAAAGGCTTGATACCAATGGATGCTTAGTGGAACTTCCAATCACAGCAAACCAAAAGCCTTACACTCACTCAAATGCAGGAGGAATTGATTATGTTTGAAATGATGCCTATTACCCGTTCCATCTTCGGCCCCTTCTATGATGTGGATCAGATGACCAGCAACTTCTTCGGCAAGAACGAGGTGCGCAACTTTGACACCGACATTCAGGACAAGGGCGACAGCTACATTTTGGAGGCGGAACTGCCCGGATTCCGCAAAGAGGACATCCAAATCGACATCGATGAGGATCGTTTGACCATCCAGGCGGTGCGCAAATCCGAGAACGACCAGAAGGACGACAAGGGCAACTATCTCCGCCGGGAGCGCTACTACGGCTCCTACAGCCGCAGCTTCGACATCTCCCAGATCGAGAGCAGTCAGATCTCCGCCGCCTACGAGAACGGCGTGCTGAAGCTGACCCTGCCCAAGCGGAACGTCACCATCCCCAAGACCCGTCGGCTGACCATCGAGTAATTTTCCAGCCGAGAGGCAGACAATCTGTGACCCGACGCCGGGGCGCTCTTCGGAGCGCCCCTTTTTTGAACCGGATTTCCCTTTAGCAGATGCCGCCTTCTTTTGAACGGAAGGCTCTCATTTTTAGCAATCACAAATCTCAAGTGCTAAAATTCACATTCTGTTCAAAGGAATCGCAAGCATTGTTCACAGTTCCGGCGTATACTTATCATTAGAAATAAAAAAGAGGCTTGACACCAATGAATGTTTGATTGAACTGCAATGTATCAACTGTCAACAGTCTTTACTCACGTCAGGAGGTTATTTATTATGGCAGAAATTATGTTTTACGGTCATCCCGGTTATGGCCCCTTCCACGATGTGGATCAGATGAACAACAACTTTTTCGGGAAGAACCAGCTCCGCGCCTTCCACACCGACATTCAGGACAAGGGCGACAGCTACACCCTGGAAGCCGAGCTGCCCGGCTTCGCCAAAGAGGACATTCAAATCGACATCAACAATGACCGGCTGACTATCCAGGCGGTTCACAAGGCCGAGAACGACCAGAAGGACGACAAGGGCAACTATCTCCGCCGGGAGCGCTACTACGGTTCCTACAGCCGCAGCTTCGATATCTCCGACATCGAGAGCAGTCAGATCTCCGCCGCCTACGAGGACGGTGTGTTGAAGCTGACCCTGCCCAAGCGGGCCGTCACGGTTCCCACCAGCCGTCGGCTGGAAATCAAGTAAGGGTTTAACCGCACAACAGACAACAAATGTGGCCCATTATCCGGGGCGTCCTGCGGGGCGTCCCGGATAATTTATGCAAAAATTTCTTTTGTGTAGGTGTGTGGTAACAATTCACAGCGATTCGCTTTTCGTTCGTAGTGCCTGACTAACAGCTAAAAGCTGATAGCTAACAGCTCTTTCACACCTTCTCCCAGAAGTCCTTGCCCTGCACCTTGTACAGGAACCGGCGGCAGTCGCCACCCTGCCCTTCCTCGAAGTGGCAAGCCTGGGCGTAGTCGCAGTAGTCGCAGGGACTGTGCCCGTCGGAGCGCAGGTAGGGATCGGCGGAGATGTCCCCGGCGGCGATTTCGCGGGCGATCTCACGCAAAATCTCCCCTACGTGGCGGTGGAGCTTGCCCCACTGGGCGGCGGTGGCCAGACTTTCGCCGGAGATGGCTCCGGTGCGCTTGGCCACCCTGATGGGCAGAAACCGGGGACCCTCCCCCAGGGGGATATCCTCCATGGCGTGGAGTACCTGGGTGTCGTCCAGCAGCATCCCACTGCGGCGGAGGGCCGTGTCCAGCGCCTTGCGCCGCTCCTCCTCGGTCATGCCGTGGCTCCCCGGCAGAATCAGGTCCCTGGCGGGCAGATACAGTACGCCGGAGGCCACGATGTCCTTCCCGTAGAGCGCCTTGCCCTCGTCCTCCAGGGTGAACAGGTAGAGCAGCATCTGCATTTCCAGCCCGTGCCACACGTCGGTGAGATAAAAGGACTTCTTCCCCGTCTTGTAGTCCACCACCCGGAGGTACAGCTTGTCCCCGTAGACCCAGCCGTCCACCCGGTCCACAAAGCCGGAGATGGACAGGGTGACGCCCTCGGTTTTCAGCTCCACCGGGGGCAAATCCTTCCCCCGCCCGAAGCCCAGCTCGAAGGAGATGGGTTGGAACTCGGAGTGCCGCAGCTCATCGGCCACGTTTTCCACAATCAGGTCCACCGATTTGGTCAGCCGCCGGAACAGGTAGCGGAACCGGGGGGTCTGCTCCTCCAGTTCGCCCAGTTCTTCCCGGATGTAGCGCTCCACCGCCTGTTTTGTCAGCGCCTGCACTTCCTCTGGCTCCAGTGCCTTGACCCCGCCCTGCTCCTGGGCTTCCCGGAGGACGTGTTCCAGGGCGTAGTGGACAAAGGTCCCCACCTGGGGCGGGTCGAAGCCCGCCGGTTTCCGAGCCTTGGCCCGGAGGCCGTACTGCATAAAATAGGAGAAGTGGCAGCTCTTCATGGTGTCCATTTTGGAGGCGGAGAGCCGCACTTTTTTGCCATAGAGAGCGTCTGTGGACGAACGGGAGAGCCGTCCCCGCTGACAGGCAGCCGCCTCCCGCATGGCTTGGGTGCGCCCGGCCCAAACCGGGTTCTCTCCGAGAACAGCAAACACCGCCGGACTGCCGCCCCGGGCCGCCTCGTCCAGGGCGGGGAGGGGCGCGCCGTAGCGGAGCGCATTGTCCGGTTCTTCCACTTCCAACGTGGGAAACAACTGCCGCAGTCGCCGAATCAGGTACGCCGGGCGGCACTCTCCGCCGCCGGTTCCCCGCGCCGCCCAACTGAAATACAGACGCCGGGAGGGGATACACACCCCATCGCAGGCCAGCACGTTTTCCCGATCCAGCCGCTCGTCCGCGTCCGGGGCCAATTCACAGCCCCGGCTGCTGAGTAGCAGCCGGTCCTCATCGGTGAGCAGGCTGGGGTTTTGGGTCACCAGAGGCAGGTGGTCGTCGTCCACTCCCAGCAGGAAAAGCACTTTCGTCTCCCGGTGGGCCAGCCGTCCCATCTCTCCGGCGGCCACCCGGTCCAGCGAGACGGGGATGGTCCCCACGTCGTACTGGCTCAACACCAGCTGGAACAGGTCAGAAAATTCCTCCATGGTCAGGGGGTCGTCCCCCATCAGCTGGGCGCACTGCTCCATGGCCCCGCAGAGGATGTCCCACAGCTGGCGGTATTCCTCCGCCTGCTGCAAGTCGCCCCGCTCCCGCAGGGCCTCCGCCCGCTCGGTCAGGCGCTGGGGCAGGTCGATGTCCTCCAAAAAGCCGTAGAGGGCCTGTACCAGCTCGCTGCCCGGCCCTTTCGGGGTCTGGCGCAGCCGCTCCAGGGGCGCGATGATGTCCCGGCGCAGCCCGTCCAGCTGTTCCACCAGCGCCCGGTTCTCGTCGGTCCACTTCCGACCATACCCCTCCGGGTGCCAGTTCCAGGGGGCCTCCCGGGTCCATTGGCTGCCCCGCAGGTTCCACCGCAGGACGTAGTTTTCCAGCAAATCGACTTTCTCCAGCGGTACCCCCGCCAGACCGGTTTTCAGGTAGCGGAACAGGTCATCATACTCGTACCGCCCGCCGACGGCGTCCAGGGCGGCAGTCAGCAGAGTCAGGATGGGCTTCTGCAAAATGTCCTCCCGCTGGCCCAGGAACACGGGAATCTCGTACCGCTGGAAAATCGTCTCGATTAAATCGCCGTAGTCCTCCATGGTTCGGGCAGAGACGGCGATTTCCCGGTAATGCAGCCCTTCCTCCCGCGCCAGGCGGCGAATTTCCCCCGCTGCGGCCTCCACCTCGGCGTAGGGGTCGGAGGCGGTCAGCAGCCTCACCCCCTCCGGGGGTACTTCGGCAGCGGACTGATTTCGGTCGAACAGCCCCTCCTCCAGCAGCGCCAGCGCCGGGGGGCAGCCGTCCTTGCGCCCGGTGAGGGTCTGGCAGTCCGCCGGAACGTTGTCGGTCTTCGCCATATCCAGCAGCCGCAGGGCGGTTTTGCGGGCAAAAGTCCGGGGTTCCGCCCCCTCCGGGGCCAGAGTGTCGCAAGTCAGCGCCACCGTGACCGAGGCGGCCTGCCGCAAGAGCTGCTCCAACAGCAGCAACTCCTGGGGGGTGAAGTCGGTAAAGCTGTCCACATAAAAGTCCCAGCCTGCCCCATAGCCGCAGGCACCCATGCGCTCGGCGGCGCGGGTCAGCCGGTCCCTGGGGTCGGCGGCCCGCCGGGCCACCAGACCCTCATAGGCCCCCAGAATCAGGCCCAGGTCGCGGAGCCGCGCCGCCGCGTCCCCTTCTTCCTCCCGGCCCACCGCCAGCAGGTCGTCCGGCTGGACGCAATAGCTTTTCAGCTCGTCCGCCGTGGAGAGCAGCCCCTCCAAAAAAGCCACCTTCCGGGAAGGTTTGGCGTAGACAGAGAGAACCCCCGCCGTGGCCTGCACCGCCTCGTGCATCAGCAGCAGCCGCCCGCCGCCGTCCAGCACCGGCTCCGCCAGTCCGCCGCCCCTGGTGAACACCCGGTTGGCCAGCCGGGTGAAGGACAGCACCTCGCAGAACCCCGCCGTCCGGTTGCCCCCGGCCCGGCAGAGGCGGCGCTCCGTCTCGTGGGAATACTGTTCCGGCACCAGCAGCACCTGGGGCCGCTCCGACCCGTTTGCCGCAATGCGGCGGAACAGTTCCGTGGTCTTGCCGGTTTTGGCCCGGCCCAGCAGCAGATGGAGCATGGCGGTTTCCCCTTTCGTGCGTCGTAAAAATCCTGCGTCCATTATATCACAAAAGGCAGGGTAAAGGGAACCCATTTTAAAAAAGGAACGGCAGTTCCGAACTGAAAATTTTGTATAAATTGGACATAAACCGCTGCACTTTCTCTTTTGTTTTTTGTTGTTTTGCTGATGCCAGTAAAAAAATGACCGCCGGTTTCGCATATCCACCGTATCGGTGGGGGAAACCGGGGCCTGTATTCGTGATTTTACCGGTTGACAAAGTCGAAAATTGCAACTAAAATTTGCTCATAGGATGAGCTAATTAAACGCTTTTTTCCACTATTCGGAAAGGAATGGAGACGACTGGCCCCGCTTCCGGCGTCTCCGAAACGACCCATGAATTACGAACCCCTTGCCCGGGAGCTGCTCGACCATATGCTCCTCGGCGAAATGCACGGCGGCATTGTCCAGCGGCAGATGACGGAAATGGCCCACGGGGAGCTGGCCGCGCTGAACTACCTTGTGTTTCAGCGGGACGGCGTCAGCCCCAAGGAACTGAGCCAGCGGCTCCAGGTAAACACCTCCCGGGTGGCGGCCATCCTGAACAGCCTTGTGAAAAAAGGCTTTGTGGTGCGCCGGGCCAACCCGGACGACGGACGGATGCTCCAGGTGTTCCTCACCGATGACGGGCGGCAGTACGCCCAGGAAAAACGGGCCTTTTACCTGTCCTGCTGCACTCTGCTGCTGGAGTACCTGGGGGAGGAGGACGCAGCCAGCTATGTGCGCATCGTCGGGCGCATCGCCCAGCTGCCCGACCCGGAACCTGCGGTTCTCCCCGCCTCCTGTCCCACCCAGGAGGGGCAAAAACGCGGCAAAAAGGCCGTGTAAGGTTACATTTTCCCGCCCGAAAGGGCGGCTGCGAACGCAAAAGCGCTTCTTTGGACCGTTTGGAGCGCCGGTTTTCGCTTTTTGTTTAAACGGTCACAACTGACTGATTATGAGGTTTCCCAGCTATGAATGACATCTCCACTAAACCCCTCTACCTGGGCCTTGACATCGGCTCCACCACCGTCAAGGCCGTCGTTTTGAACCCGGAGGACGACAGCACCCTCTACTCCTGCTACATCCGCCACCGGGCCAAGCAGAGCCGCACCGTCCGGCAGGTGCTGGAGGACATCGACAAAAAATTCCCCCAGCAGACCTTCCGGGTGGCCGTGTGCGGCTCCGGCGGCAAAGCCATCGCCACCGCCATCGACGCCAGCTTCATCCAGGAGGTGGTGGCCAACGCCGCCGCCCTCCGCGCCCGCTATGACAACGTGGGGACCGCTATCGAGCTGGGCGGGCAGGATGCCAAAATCATCTTTTTCCGGCGGGACAGCCAGACCGGCGCCCTGGAAGTGGCCGATATGCGCATGAACGGCAGCTGCGCCGGCGGCACCGGCGCGTTCATCGACGAGGTGGCCTCTATCCTCAACGTGCCGGTGGAGGAGTTCAACGCCCTGGCCGCCCAGGGTACCACCGTCTACGACGTGTCCGGGCGCTGCGGCGTTTACGCCAAGACCGACATCCAGCCCCTGCTGAACCAGGGCGTCCCTAAGGCTGACCTGGCCCTGTCCACCTTCCACGCCATCGCCAAGCAGACCATCGGCGGATTGGCCCAGGGGCTGGACATCACCGCGCCGGTGGCCTTCGAGGGCGGGCCGCTGACCTTCAACCCCACGCTGGTGGACGTGTTCCGCCAGCGGCTGGATCTGAAAGAGGGCGAAGCCCTCCAGCCCGACCACCCGGAGTTGATCATCGCCCGGGGCGCAGCCCTGTCGTTGGACGGCCTGTGCGCCGACAGCCGGGAAGTCGCTCTGCCGGAGCTGGTGGCAAAGCTGCTGTGGTACGAGGGCAGCGAACACGCCAACGCCAGCCAGTCCAAGCCCTTTTTCGCCACCGAGCAGGAGCGGGACGACTGGAAAGCCGCCCACGCCCTCCCCGCTCAGACACCCATCCCCCTGCACAAGGGGCAGAAGGTGCGGGCCTGGCTGGGCATCGACTCCGGCAGCACCACCACCAAGTTCGTCCTGCTGGACGACGACGAAAACCTGTTGGACTCCTTCTACGCACCCAACGCCGGAGAACCCCTCCAGGTAGCGAAAGACGCCCTCATCGCTCTGCGGAACCGCTACCGGGAGGCCGGAGCGGAGCTGGAGATTTTGGGGGTCGGCACCACTGGCTACGGCGAGCAGCTGTTCGCCAGAGCGTTCTCCGCCGAGTGCCACGCGGTGGAGACGGTGGCTCACGCCCGCGCCGCCGCCAAATACGTCCCCGACGCCACTTTCATTCTGGACATCGGCGGGCAGGACATGAAGGCCATCTGGCTGGACCACGGCATCATCACCAACATCGTGGTCAACGAAGCCTGCTCCTCCGGCTGCGGCTCCTTTTTGGAGAACTTCGCCTCCTCCCTCCACATCCCCGTGGAGCAGATCGCGGAGGAAGCCTTCCGCTCCCCCCAGCCCGCCTGCCTGGGCAGCCGATGCACCGTGTTTATGAACAGCAGCATCATCACCGAGCAGCGCAGCGGCAAGTCCCCCGGCGACATCATGGCCGGCCTGTGCCGCTCCATTATCGAGAACGTTTTTACCAAAGTGATCCGCATTTCCAACCTGGACAGCCTGGGGAACAACATCGTGGTCCAGGGCGGAACCTTCCGCAACGACGCCGTCCTCCGGGCCATGGAGGAACACATTGGCCGCCCCGTGACCCGCGCCCCTTACCCCGGCGTGATGGGCGCCATCGGCGCGGCGCTGATTGCCAAAGAGCGGGCCACCGGTGAACACACCTTCATCGGGCTGGACGACATGGACGACTTTACTTATACCCAGGAGGCCAACGCCCCCTGTCCCTTCTGCGGCAACCACTGCAAGCGGGCCATCGTCACCTTCTCTAACGGCGCGTCCTGGGTGACCAACAACCGCTGCGAGCGGGGCGAGGTGCTGGGCGACCCCAAAGACGAGAGCGTTCGCGCCCAGCTGCGGGAAAAGAACGCGCAAAAGGCCAAAGTTCCCAACCTCTACCCCCTGCGGCAGAAGCTGCTGTTCCAGGACTACCCCTGCCCAGAGCTGGCCCCCAAGCGGAACATCACCATCGGCATCCCACGGGTGCTGTCCTTCTGGGACTCCATGCCCTTCTGGAACGCTTTTTTGCGCAGTCTGGGCTTCACCGTCCAGCTCTCCGCCCCCAGCACCCGGAAGATGTACGAGAGCGGCCTGTCCGCCGTCACGTCGGATACGGTGTGCTTCCCTGCCAAGCTGGTTCACGGCCACATCCGGGATTTGGTGCGAAAAAAGGTAGACCGCATCTTTATGCCCTCCATCACCACCGTTCCCTCCGAGAACACGGAGAAAACCAGCGAATCCATGTGCGCCGTGGTCAAGGGCTACCCCATCGTCCTGCGCAACGCCGACAACCCAGCGGCCAAGTGGGGCATCCCCTATGACGCGCCCTTATTCCACTGGTACACCGAGGCCGACCGGCTGGACCAGCTCAGCTCCTATATGGAGTCCACCTTCCAGGTTCCCAGGGATCTGACCAAAGCCGCCATTCAGGCGGGGGACGAGGCGCAGGCATCCTTCCGCCGCCAGATGGTGGAGGCGGGGCAGAAGGTGCTGGACGAGGTGCGCGAGAAGGACACCTACGCCGTGGTGCTGGCCTCCCGGCCCTACCAGAACGACGCGCTGGTGAACCATGATCTGCCGGAGATGTTCACCAAGCTGGGCATCCCCGTCCTGACCGCCGACAGCCTGCCCCACGCCAACGAGGTAGAGCTGCACAAAAGCACCCTGGACATTGTGAACAACTATCACGCCCGGATGCTGTCCTCCGCTGTCATGGCCGCCAGCGACCCCAATTTGGAATATGTGCAGCTGGTTAGCTTCGGCTGCGGCCACGACGCTTACCTCTCCGACGAGATCATCCGCCTGATGCGGGAAATTTCCGGCAAGACCCCCCTGATTTTGAAGGTGGACGAGAGCGACATCCAGGGGCCGCTGAACATCCGGGTGCGCTCCTTTGTGGAGACCCTGGCCATGCGGCGGGCGAACGAGGACTCCCTCACTGTTCGTCCCCTGAAGGATCCCTACCCGGTGAAGTTCACCAAGGAGGACCGAAAGGAGAAAATCGTCCTCATCCCCAACACCTCCCGCGCTTTCTGCCGCCTGATGGCCGCCGCCATGGGCCGGGACGGCCTGCGCACCGAGCCGCTGGACATGGGCCGGGACGAGGCCATTCGCCTGGGCAAGCAGTATGTCCACAACGACATCTGCTTCCCCGCCCAAATGGTCATCGGCGAGGCCCTTGCCGCTCTGCGCAGCGGCAAGTATGACGGCAAGGACGTGGCCATCGGCATGGGCAAATATGTGGGCGACTGCCGTCTGACCCATTACAGCGCCCTGCTGCGCAAGGCCCTGGACGACGCGGGCTATCCCAATGTTCCCGTTGTCACCAACGACGACCAGGACAGCCACGATATGCACCCCGGCTACCACATGAGCGTCGCCGCCTCGGTGAACATCGCCATGGGTCTGCCCATGATCGACGCGCTGGAGGAACTGCTGCGGAAAATCCGCCCCTACGAGCTGGAGCCGGGCAGCGCCGACAAAGCCTTTGAGGCGGGCATCGACGCGGTGATGGAGGGACTGGAGCGGCACGGCAGTCTGGGCGCAAGGAAGGGCTTCCAAAAGGCCATCCAGCTGATGAAGGAAGTCCCCTACGACCGCTCCCATCCCAAGCCCACTGTACTCATCGTGGGCGAGTACCTGCTGAACTTCCACCCAGGGGCCAACCGGGACATCGAAGCCTATTTGGAGCGCAACGGCATGGAGGTCATCGAGGCCCGCATGACCGACGTGATCCGCAAGACCTACTTCTATAAGGACAGCCAGGTGAAAGAGTACCACGTCCACAAGCCTGTCCGGGAGAAGGTCTGGTATCGGGTGGCGGATGAAGCCTTTGAGGTGGCCCATTCCATCACCGACAGCATCGCCAAAGAGCATCCCCTCTACTCTCCCGCCGTGCGGATGCCGGAGCTGGTGCAGGCCAGCGACCCCATCATTCACCACACCTTCGATGCGGGAGAGGGCGTACTCATCCCCGGTGAAATCCTCCACCACGCCGCCCACGGCTGCCGGGCGTTCATCATCCTCCAGCCCTTCGGGTGTCTGCCCAACCATGTGGTGGGCCGCGGCATTTCCAAGCAGCTGAAGGCCCTTTATCCCGACGCGCAGATTTTGCCTCTGGACTACGACCCGGATGTCAGCTTCGCCAACATCGAGAACCGGCTGCAAATGCTCATCATCAACGAGAAGCAGCGCAGCCAGAACGCCCCCCACGATTCCACCGGTGGCGGCGGAGCCGCACCCACCGAGCCGGAAGTCAAGGGCGCCCAGTCCACACACAAGGCCAAAAAAGCGAAAAAGGCCCGGAAATCCTCCAAGCCCCAGCCCGCCGCCGCGACCGCTCACCACAGGAAGCGGGCGGCCCGCAGCGCCACATAATTTGAATCACAAACAGCAAACGCCCGCCGAAGCAAGATTTTCTCTGCTTCGGCGGGCATATTTTTGTCAAAATCGCGCCAAAATTTCCTCCACTTGTCCTCTCTCCAGCGCCGGGAAGGGTACAAAGGCCGATGGGTCGTCCAGGTGCGGCCCCAGCAGTTTTTCCATCCAGACCAGATGATACCACCGCCCGAACTTGTAACCGCACTTGTGGAACCCACCCACCATGCGGTAGCCCATGTGTTGGTGGAAATTGACGCTGTTGTGGTTCAAATATTCGTCCTCCACCTCCGGACAGGCGATGCAGGCGTTGACGTTGACCACGTTCTGCCGCAGCAACACCGCCTCCAGCGCCTGGTAAAGCCGTCGGCCATACCCTTTACTCCGGCAGTCCCGGCGGATGTAAATGCTGGCCTCCACCGCCCAGTCACAGGCCCGCCGCCCGATGAAGGTCCCGGCGTAGGCGTAACCCTCCAGCTGTCCGTCCGCCTCCAGCACCAGCCAGGGGTAGCGCTCCAGGGTGTGGGCTACGCGCTGGGCGAACTGAGCCGGAGAGGGTACGTCGTATTCAAAAGTCACTGCCGTTTCCAGGATGTACGGCCCGTAGATGTCCAACAATGCCGCCGCGTCGCCAGGGGTGGCTGTGCGTATGTGTTCCGCCATGTGGGTGCGCCTTCTTTCTCTTTCGGCAGGCAAATCAATGGCCTGCGGGCTTCTCCTCTAGCAGCTCATGCTCCTGAAAGAGGTCCGCGTGAGCCAGAATCAAAAAGTTGACCAGCAGCGGCAGGATGGCCAGCCAGATGGCTTTGGCCTGGAGCAGACCACAACAGGCGGTCAGCACGATGCCGCCTCCCAGAAAGCAGCCCACCATCCGCAGGTGCATAAGGCCCCGTTCCAGGGCGCTTCGGTCCCTGTGTCGGGCGTATTTGGCCAGGGAAATGCCCATCTGCCGGATGTGGTTGGTGCAGAAGGTGGTGGCCATGGGGACGCCCTCTGCCTGCCGGAAGGTGTTGTACTGCATGGAGCAGATAAAGTTGATGATAACCTGCACTACCCGGTCCGTCACCGTCAGGGGGATGAACCCAACCAGCAGCAACACCAGCATTTCCGCGCCAATTAAGTAAGTATCCCACCGGAAAAGCCCCATTTTCTTCACCGGGCTGGGGAAAAACTCCGATACAAAGGCCCCGCTGATGTAGGCAGTGATGGGGATGAGGAAATACAGCCCCTCCCGCCACTGGCCCTTGCCCAGCGCCATGCCCATCAACACCACGTTAGCGGTCTGGGCGTTGCAGAATACGCCGCCCCGCAGATTATAAGTATACGCGCCCATCATTCCGGCACTGGTCATCAGCAGCAGAAACACGCCCTTCCGCTCACAGGCCAGGTAGCGGTGTTTTAAATGCTCTGAGGTATCCATTCTTTTGTCGTCTCCCCGTCTTTTCGTGTTGGCGGCAGACGTTTGGCCCGCCGCTCCTGCATCATATCACTTTTCGCTGTGCTATGCAACCAAAACCCTGTTTGTGTCTGCAAAAGGCCAACATTCCCCAACCTGCAAAAAGGGACCTGCGAGGCACATGCCCCGCAGGTCCTTTCGCTCTGCGTTCAGGGAGAATTTGGCCTTCTCCCCAGGGGAATCAACGCCAGTTGAACGGGGAAGGTTACTTCAGACCGTTCTCGTAGGCTTCGATCATTTTCTTGACCATCTGGCCGCCGATGGAACCGGCCTGCTGCGCGGTCAGGTCGCCGTTGTAGCCCTGCTTCAGGTTGACGCCCACCTCGTTGGCGGCCTCCATCTTGAACTGATCCATCGCCTGGCGCGCCTCCGGGATGACGAGCTTATTGCTGCCGCTGTTGTTACTGGACATAAAAAACATCTCTCTTTCTACAATTTCTTGCCCCTTCCGTTGGGAAGCGACAGCGATAGTATGAGCGGAGACGGCGGTTCTATGCCCGCAGACGGCTTGCCAATTTGTTGCTCTGCTGGGGATGGACGGCATATTTCGTGCAACTCTTCGTTGTAAAATCATGAAATCTGACTATCCCTTTGAATCAGCCGCGTTGTGATAAGCTATTAGCCGTTAGCTGTTAGCTGTTAGTCAGGTGCTGCCGGTTTAAAGCAAACAGCTAAAAAGGAAGCTGAGAGTGAAACCACCCGTTTGTAAAGTCATATAAACGGTAAACGTAGCAAGTAATGCCAAGAACCACGAAGCTAATGGCTAAAAACTAATAGCTAATAGCTAAAATGCTCATAAGGCTGAGTAAAAGGGATAACCAGTTTTTCAATAAAGGTTCTTTGTCAAGGGCTGGGGCAGAGAAAAATAACAGGCGGGTTACAAAATGGATTTCCGTATATGCCGAAAATAGTTCTTGACATATGCCAAAAATACGTGTATGATAGAACCAGAGCAAGACCCGGAGAGGTGATGAGATGTCCAGGCCCACCAAGTGCAGAATGATCTGCCGTTTTCCGCAGACGCTGGAATTTGTCCCGGCGGCGGGCGGAGCGGGGAAGGAGCCGGTGATTCTGACCGTGGACGAGTACGAAACCATCCGCCTGATTGACCGGGAGGGTATGTCCCAGGAACAGTGCAGCCAGCGGATGCAAGTGGCCCGAACCACGGCCCAGAAAATCTACGACACCGCCCGGAAAAAGCTGGCGGATATGCTGGTGGACGGACGGCCTCTGAAAATCGAGGGCGGGGAATATCGGCTCTGCTGCGGCGAGAACCGCTTCTGCGGGGTGGACTGCTTTAAGCAGGAACTCTGCCAAACCTTTCAAAGACCAAAGGGAGACAACACCATGAGGATTGCAGTCACCTATGAAAACGGCCAGGTGTTCCAGCACTTCGGCCACACCGAGCAGTTTAAGGTTTACGACGTAGAGGACGGCAAAATCGTCTCCTCTCAGGTGGTCAGCACCAACGGCCAGGGCCACGGCGCGCTGGCGGAGATTTTGAGCGCGCTACGGGCAGATGTCCTGATTTGCGGCGGCATCGGCGGCGGCGCACAGGCCGCCCTTGCCTCCGTGGGCATCCGGCTATACGGCGGCGTCACCGGCGAGGCGGACGCGGCAGTGGAGGCGCTGCTGGCGGGGGATCTGTCGTATAACCCGGACGCGCAGTGCAGCCACCACGAGGACCACCACCACGGAGAAGGCCACGAGTGCCGCCACGGGTACTATGCCGACTGACATAACGACCAATAAGTATCCAACAACCGGAATCTAAAAAACGGAGGAATCAGCTATGGAAAAATGGAAATGTACTGTTTGTGGTTACATCCACGAAGGACCCCTGCCGGAGGGCTTCCGCTGCCCGCTGTGCAAGGCGCCTGCCAGCAAGTTTGAGAAAATCGAGGACGCACCCGCTCCCGCTGCTCCCGTCAAGAACCCCTATGCCGGAACCAAGACCGAGAAGAATCTGTGGGAGGCGTTCGCCGGGGAATCCCAGGCCCGCAACAAGTACACCTTCTTCGCCAGCGTCGCCAAGAAAGCCGGGTTTGAGCAGATCGCGGACATCTTCTTGAAAACCGCCGCCAACGAGAAGGAACACGCCGAGCTGTGGTTCAAGGCGCTGGGTGAGGTGGGCGACACCGCCGAGAACCTGCTCCACGCCGCCGAAGGCGAAAACTACGAGTGGACGGATATGTATGACCGGATGGCAAAGGACGCGGACGCGGAAGGGTTCCACGCCCTGGCCGAGCAGTTCCGGGGCGTAGCCGCTATTGAGAAGTCCCACGAGGAGCGTTACCGCAAGCTGCTCCACAATGTGGAGGCCAAGGAAGTGTTCGAGAAGAGCGGCGTGACCCTGTGGGAGTGCCGCAACTGCGGCCATATGGTGCTGGCGGTTCAGGCCCCCGACATCTGCCCGGTGTGCAAGCACCCCCAGTCCTACTTCGAGGTGCGGGCGGAAAATTATTAACTGGTTATCCCTTTGAGCCGTTCGCAACTCTGGCCGGAATCTAACATAACACAGTAAAAAAACAGCAAATGTTGGGATCAGGTAAGCGCCTGACCCCAACATTTTTTGCGTTCTGTATCTGTGTTTCGTATTGGAACCGTCACTCGCTCCTCAACGCGTCGATGGGGTTCAACCGGCTGGCGTTCCGGGCCGGCGCCCAGCCGAACAGTACGCCTACGCCCAGGGAGAAGCCGAAGCCCAGGGCAATGGCGGACACATTGAGGGCGAAATCCAGCCCCATCATCCGCGCGGCGGCGTAGGAGATCAGTTCACCCACGGCGATGCCAATCAACCCGCCCAGCACCGACAAAATCACCGATTCCATCAGGAATTGAATTTGAATCGTGCTGGGTTCCGCGCCCAGGGCCTTCCGCAGGCCAATCTCGCGGGTGCGCTCGGTGACGCTGACCAGCATCATGTTCATAATGCCGATGCCGCCCACCAGCAGCGCGATGGAGGCGATGCCTGCCAGCAGACTGGTCATCATGGTCTGCATGGTGTTCATCATGTCCGTCAGGCTGCTCATGTTGATGACGGAATAGGCATTGTCCGCGTTGTTGAAGGTGTTGTCCAGCAGCTGCTCCAGCTCGTCTACCAGGGCATCGGTCTGCTCGGTGTCCGCCACGTAGACCTCCAGGCTGGTGATGGTGTTGCGCCCGTTCAGAAGGAGCGCGTTCTTATAGGGGATGTAAATGACTCCGTCGTCTCCGCTGCCGCCGGTAAAGCTGCTCAGCAGGCTGTCGTCCGCGCCGCATAGTCCCACCACGGTGAACTGTACGCCGCCAATCTGAATCTGCTGGCCCACTGGGTCTTCCCCCAGGAAGAACGTCTGGGCGCAGGCGCTGTCAATGACGCAGACCTGGACGCTGCCATCCATATCGGTGCTGTAAAGCCCCCGGCCATAGGTGATTTCATCGTTGTGAATGAAATACATATCGCTCTTGCCGGTGACAGTCACCTCGTCGCTGACTTGCCCGTTTCGTACCACGTTGGTGGTGACGGAAATGGAGGGGGAGGTGCCGGCCACGTTGTCCAACGCCTCGATGTCTGCCAGGTCGTTCTCCGTCAGGCCGCTCTTCACCACGGTGCCGGTCACGCTGACGGTGATGGAGTCGGCGCCCATACTGGAAAACTGGCTCATCATGTAGTCCGTCACACCGGTAACAATGGTCATTAGGGAGATGACCGCCGCCACGCCGATGATAATGCCCAGCATGGTCAAAAAGGAGCGCATCCGGTTGCCGAGGATGTTTTCCACCGACATTCGGAAGCTCTGTTTCATCATACCCAATCTACGCATCCGCGACCTCTCCTTCACTGATATTTCCGTCCAAAATCCGCACGATTCGCTTGGCGTAACCGGCGATGTGGGCGTCGTGAGTAATCATGATGATGGTTCGGCCCTGGCTGTTGAGCTGCTGGAAAATCTTCATCACCTGCGCGCCGGTTTTCTGGTCCAGCGCGCCAGTAGGTTCGTCCGCCAGCAAAATGGTGGGGTCGGTGGAGATGGCGCGGGCGATGGCCACCCGCTGCTGCTGGCCGCCGGAGAGCTGGTTGGGGTAGTAGTCCATCTTGTCCTCCAACCCTACCATGTGCAGCATTTCCTCCGACCGGGCCTTGCGCTCCTTTTCGGGGAGTCCCGCATAAATCAGGGGCAGCTCCACGTTTTGCCGGGCGGTCTGCCGCTGGAGCAGGTAGAAGGACTGGAAGATGAACCCCACCTCCTTGCTGCGGATATGGGCCAGGGTCTTTTCGTCCTGGTGGGCGATGTGCTGGTGGTCCAGGTAGTATTCCCCGGCGGTGGGGGTGTCCAGACAGCCGATGATGTTCATCAGGGTGCTTTTGCCGCTGCCGGAAGGCCCCAGCACCGCCAGGAACTCTCCCCGATAAACGGAAAGGTCGATGCCCTTCAGCACCACGGAGACCTCTTCACCCATGGGGTATTCCTTCACAATGCCGCGCATATTGAGGATTTCTTCATGCTGGCCGGTAGGGGACTGGTAAACGGTGGCGCCGGGGTCATAGACCGGCTTTTCCCGCCGGAATGGCATTTTCAGCTTCATATCCGTCAGTCCCCCGTCCCGAGTACCCCGGAGACCATCTCAGCCCGGCTCTCCATGGTAGAGGAAATAGAGCCATCCGAGGAACCGGCCAGGAAAACGCTGTCACCCTCCTCCAGCCCGTCGGTAATTTGGACATAGCTGCCGTCCGAAACCCCCAGCGTCACGGCCTGGGTGACCACATTGCCGTCCTCGTCCAGGATGTAGACATAGGCGGTGTTGTCATCGTTGTAATTCAGGGCATCCACAGAGATGGACAGCGCGTCCTTTTCGTCCACGTTGGTCAGGCGAACCTCCACGCTCATGCCGCTGCGCACCAGGTCGTCCGCCGTGAAGCTGACCTCCGCCTCATAGAAAGAGACGCCGTTGGAAATGGTGGCGGTATCGGCGATCCAGGTCAGCGTGCCTGTGTAGGTGCTGTCGATGGAGTCCACATAGATGGTGACCTCGCTGCCCACAGAGGTGTTGATGATGGAGTATTCGTCCACGGTAATGGAAATGGTCATGGCGTTCAGGTTGGAGATGGTAGCCACAGACAGGCCGTTGGTGGTCATATCGCCCTCGGAAATGTTCAACTCGGTGATGGTTCCGGAACAGGGGGCGGTGATGGTGTAATCCTCCAGCGAATCATAGAGGTTTTGCAGCTCCAGCTCACTGGTGGTGGTGTCTGCGGTGGCCTCCGTCTTTTCCAGGGAGTTTTCGTAGGTCTCCAGCTGCTGCTCCGCCGCCAGAACCGCCGCGTTATAGCTCTTTTTGGCGTTGTCGTAGGTGGTCTTTGCGGAGCTGACCGAGTCGCTGAGGCTGCTGAGGGCGGATTCCTTCGCGCTGTCGAACTGGTCGCAGGCGGTGTCGTAGGCGCTTTCTGCGGATGTCACGGCGGCTTCCAACGACGTCAGGTTCGTCTGGGCGGTGGTCAGCGCAGTCTGGGCCGCAGTAACTGCCGCCTCGTAGCTGGACAGGTCGGTAATGGTCTCGTCCGCCTGAGCGGCTTCCAATGCGGCTTGGGCTTCTTCCAGGTCGGCTTCGCAGGCGGCGGCTTCCTCCTCTCCGTCCTCCAGATTGGCCTGGGCCGTTGCCAGCGCGGCTTTGGCCTCGCTGCGGGCGGTGTAATAAGAGGCGGTAGCGGAATAGGTCCCGTTGTTAATTTGGGACTTGGCGGAGCTGTAGTTGGACTTGGCTGTCTCGTAGGCTTCTTTGGCGGAATCCATCTGCGACTTCGCGCTGACGACGGAACTGTTCAGACCGCTGTCCAGCGCTTCTTTGGCGTTGTCGTAGTTGGTCTGGGCGTCCTTGATGTTGTACTCGTTGGTGGTCTGAGTAGAGGCCAGGGACGCCTCCTTCTGGGCGATGCTGTACTCCACGTCGGAGGTGTCCAGCGTGGCGATGACGTCGCCTTCCTCTACGGTGTCGCCCTCTTCCACCAGCACCTCCAGCGTCTCGGCGCTGGCCTTGGCCAGGACGCTGCGCTCCGAGTCCGCCTCCACGTTGCCCACAAAGCTGTTGTAGGTGGTGATGTCCCGCAGCTCGGCGGTCTCACCCGTCATGCCTGACGTGGCGTCTCTGGGCAGCAGCACCTGCACCAGGACGAAAATAACGACCAGCGCCACGATTACCGTCCGAATTTTGTGCCGCCACAGGGCCTGCCCCACTGCTTTTAACCTTGCTCTCATGCAATCACGCCTCCTTCCCGCCCTTCAGGTATGCCATTGCAAAAATCGTCAGCATGGCGAGGGCAAAGAGCAGCCCCTTGCGACCGGTACAGGATCGTTTCTCAGATTTCATGGCGTTGTGCCTCCTTATGCGCATTAAAAATGCCTTCTGTCGATGCTTACAGAAGGCATTTTACCTGTGAAACCTAAACTGAAACGAAACCGCCTTTGAAGGAATTGTAAAGGAACAGGAAAGGGGTCACGGTTCGTCGTCCTCCCAGTCGTTGGGCAGCGTCACCCGGAGGGAGAACACCCCGTCCTCCCAGTCCGCCTGAACTGTTCCCCGGTGCAGCTCCACGATTTTTTTCACCAGCGACAGGCCGATGCCGGCCCCTTCCCCGCTGTGGGAGGCGTCCGCCTGGTAGAACTTCTGAAAAATCCGCCGCTGCGCTTCCTCCGGCAGCGGTTCCGACTGGTTCAGAACGGAAACCGTAACGGCCTCCGCGACCGGCCGGATGGAGACGGCCACCGTCCCGCCCTCCGGGGAGAACTTCACCGCGTTGTCCAGCACGTTGACCCAGACCTGCTCCAGCAGCTCGGCGTTGCCGGAAACCGTCACCTCCGGGAAGTCCGCCTCCAGCTCCAGTTCTTTGGCCTCGATGCGCTCCATCAGCAGCAGGATGCTCTTGCGGAGCTGCTCGGACAGGTTGAAGGGGATCACACCGGTCAAAATCGTCTGGTTTTCCACTCGGGTCAGGCTCAATATTTTCTCTGTCATCACCGACAGCCGCTGGGCTTCCTCCGCGATGACCTGGGCGTATTGGGCCTGTACCTCAGTCAGCGGCTGCTTGCGCAGCAGCCGGGCAAAGCCCCGGATAGAGACGATGGGGGTTTTCATCTCGTGGGAGAAGTTGTTGACGAAGTCGGAGCGCAGCAGCTCGGTGTTTTCCAGCTCCTCGGCCATGGTGTTGAACGCCCTGGCCATGTCCTGCCCCGGCCCCGGTACTTTGGTGTGGATGCGGACAGAAAAATCCCCCTCCGCCAACCGGTACATCCCATTGATGACCTTGTTGATGTAGCGCACCGGCAGATAGGTGATGAGCAGCGAGAGCGCTGACCCAATGAGGATACTGACGAAGCAGAAGTAAAGCAGCATCATGGTCAAGCCGGAGGCAGGCCCCCGCTCCCAGGT
>JAJQBR010000139.1 GCA_021203185.1 Clostridiales bacterium | reverse complement strand
GCGTGCGGTTCTCGTAGTCCACCAGGGTGCCGTCGATGTCAAGAAAAATAATTTTTGGCATATAGTTCACCTCATTGCGGAAAAGGGGCAGGTGGTTTGTTCACCTGCCCCCTCTTTGCAAAAGCTGTTAGTCGTTCGTTTCGTGCTGCAAACAGATAGCTGCTGCTTAGGGTGAAAAGCAACCCACTATTCGTGAGGTACCACCGAGCTAACAGCTAAAAGCTAAGAGCTAATAGCTCAATCACAACTCATCGCCGTTGCTCTCGATGACCTTCTTGTACCAATAGAAGGAGTCCTTCTTGCGGCGGCCCAAGTCGCCGGTACCGTCGTCGTACTTGTTCACGTAGACGAAGCCATAGCGCTTGGCCATCTCGCCGGTGGAGGCGCTGACCACGTCGATCCAGCCCCAGGGGGTGTAGCCCATCAGGTCCACGCCGTCCTTGACAGCCTCTTCCATCTGCTCGATGTGCTGGCGCAGATAGTCGATGCGGTAGCTGTCGTGGATGCTGCCGTCCTCCTCCAGCTTGTCATACGCGCCCAGGCCGTTCTCCACCACCATCAGCGGGATTTGATAGCGGTCATACAGCTCGTTCAGGGTATAGCGCAGGCCCTTGGGGTCGATCTGCCAGCCCCAGTCGCTGGCCTTCAGGTAGGGGTTGGAGCAACCACCGATGAGGTTGCCGCCCGTGGAGGCCACATTGGGGTCGGCGGACTCGCAGGTACTCATATAATAGCTGAAAGTGTAGAAGTCCACGGTACCCTGTTTCAAAATCTCATCGTCGCCGGGTTCCTTGTCGATGGTGATGTCGTTCTCCGCAAAGAACCGCTTCATATAGGTGGGATAATAGCCCCGCACCTGGACATCAGAGCAGAACCAGTTGAACTGGCGCATTTCGTTCTGGCATTTCAGCACGTCGTCGGGATTGCAGGTGTAGGGGTACTTGGTGGCGAAGCAAACCATGCAGCCCATCTGGAACTGGGGATACTTCTCGTGGGCCAGCTTGATTGCTTTGGCGCTGGCCACGAACTGGTGGTGCAGGCCCTGATAGCGGATCTGCTTCTCGTCCGGCACCTTGTCCGTTGGGCCGCAGTAGCCCTTGATTGTACCCAGTGACAGGATCGCACCCATGGGCATGGTGCCGCAGTTGATCTCGTTGAAGGTCAGCCAATACTTGACCTTGTTCTGGTAGCGGTCAAAGATGGCCTCACAGTAGCGGACGTAGCAGTCAATGACCTCCCGGCTGTACCAGCCGTTGTACTTCTCTACCAGGGCGTAGGGAATCTCATAGTGGGAGATGGTGACCAGCGGCTCGATGCCGTACTTGTTCAGCTCGTCAAAGACCTTGTCGTAGAAGGCCAGGCCCGCCTCATTCGGTTCGGTCTCCATGCCGGTGGGGAAGATGCGGGTCCAGTTGATGGACATCCGAAAGCACTTGAAGCCCATCTCGGCGGCCAGAGCGATGTCCTCTTTGTAGTGGTGATAGAAGTCGGTGGCCTCCCGGCTGGGGTAGAGGGTCCCCTCCTCAAAGGTGGGGGTGACGCGCTTGGGGGTGGTATGGGAACCGTTGGTACACATATCGGAGACAGACGGGCCTTTGCCGTCCACATCCCAGGCCCCTTCGTACTGATTGGCAGCGGTCGCGCCGCCCCAGAGGAAGTCTTTACGCAAAACAGACATAAGTTTGCTCCTTTCAGGGTGATAGAATTCCCCCTCTGTCCCCGCCGAAGCGGGAGACAGAGGGAAAGGGGGTTACATATTACTGATTATACCACAGTCATCAGGTCCTGACCAGCCTGAATATTGGCTGCGTCCACGGGCTTGATGGAGACGTATTCGTCAGAGTTGGTGACCAGCACCGGGGTGTGAAGCGGATAGCCCGCGCCCTTGATGCCGTCGATGTCAAACTCAATGAGGGTGTCGCCGCGCTTGACGCTGTCGCCCTCCTTGACCTTGTAGTCATAGAATTTGCCGTTCAGCTCCACAGTATTCAGGCCAACGTGGATGAGCAGCTCCATGCCTTCGGGAGTGGTCAGGCCGATGGCGTGCTTGGTGTCCATGGTGGCGGAAACGACTGCATCACAGGGAGCGACCACCTTGCCCACGGTGGGGATGATGGCGACGCCTTCGCCCAGAGCGCCGGAGGCAAAGACCTGGTCGGGCACGTCGGCCAACTTCACGACCTCGCCGGTCATGGGAGCGGACAGGGTGATGGTCTGGACCAGGGGCTTGGGGGCGGACTCGGAAGCTTCCTCCGCAGGTTCGTCCTCTTCTTCCTCTTCCACAGGGTCCTTAAACATGATGAAGGACAGGGTGAAGGAGATGGCAATGGAGAGCACCGCGCCGATGGCGCCGAAGATCACGCCGCTCATGGGGTTGTCACCGCCGATGAAGCAGATGATGGTCAGGAGGGAGGGGGAACCGCCCATCACGTAGCCCACCACGTTGGTGATGCCGCAGAACAGGCCGGAGATACCGGCGGCGATAACAGCGGCAGTCATGGGCGTACCATAGCGCAGGTTGATACCGTACATGGCAGGCTCGGTGACGCCGGCCACCACAGCAGAGATACCGCAGGCGATGCCCTCAGACTTGGTCTCCTGGTCCTTGCTCTTGAGACCGACGCCGAAGGACGCGCCGCCCTGAGCCAGGTTGGAACAGAACATGGTGGTGAGCACCAGGGCGTCAAAGCCCAACAGGGCCAGGTTGTTGGTGCAGAGGGGAACCAGCGCATAGTGCATACCGGTCATAACGATGAAGGGCATGATGGCGGACAGAACGCCGATGGTCAGCCAAGCGCAGTTGGTGTACATGAAGTTGAACACGCCGGACAGAGCGTTGCCGAGGATGTTGCCGATGGGGCCAAGGACAATCAGGGCCACGGGAACGCAGATAACCAGGAAAATCAGGGGTTTCAGGAAGGATTTCAGCACGTTGGGGGACACCCGGTCTGCGAAGTCCTCCACCCACTTCATCACCGGGGCCATCAGCAGGATGGGCAGGACGGAGGAGGTGTAGGTGGAGCAGATGACGGGGATGCCGAAGAGATAGGTGCAGTCCATGCCCAGGAAGGTACCCAGCTCCAGGGAGCTGCCCGCCATCAAAGTGACCAGGTCGGGATAGACCATGGCGGCGGCCACAGCCATGAACAGCATGGGAGAGCCGTCCATCTTTTTGGCGATGTTAAAGGCCAGGAAGATGGGCAGGAAGGTGAAGAAACAGTCGCCCATGGCGGTGAGGATGATATAGGTGGAACCGTCGGTGGGCAGCCCTGCAAAGGTGGTCAGCAGGGTCAGAACCACCTTCATCATACCACAGCCAAGCATGGCGGGCAGCATAGGGGTCATGCAGCCGGAGATAAAGCCGAACAGCCGCTGGATGGGGTTGCCGGTGGCCTTCTTGGGAGCGGCGCTGCCGCCCTCCGCGCCGAAGTTGCCCTGTTTCTTGAACTCCTTGAACAGGTTAGAGACCTCGTTGCCGATGACGATCTGGTACTGACCGCCCTGCTTGATGACGCTCTTGACGCCCTTGATTTTCTCCACCTTCTTGTCGTCCGCTTTGCTCTCGTCGTTCAGGACCAGACGCAGGCGGGTCATACAGTTGGTGGCACTGGCGATGTTGGAGACACCGCCAACGGCTTCAATGATCTTTTTTGAAGTCTCGACATAGTCTAATGCCATTTTCTTCTTCCTCCTAGAATAGAATTTGGATTTTATGATAAGCGGTGCGCGCCAACCGCTATAACATACAAAAAACAGGGCAAAGCCGGAAAAGCAGAGGGATATGGTGCGTCCCTTTCTATCTTTCCCAGGCCTTGCCCACTTAAGGTCACAATCCTGTACAAAAATCGCTGTTAAATTTTGAACTTGTCCCGTCAGCCCCGGTTCCGGTTCCGGCGAGTGACCCGCTCCACGTGGATCATCAGGTAGAGCCGTTCCTCGGCGCCGACGTCGTAATGAAAATTGATGAGGATATAGTCCGCGATGCGCTCCACGCACTGGTAAACGTGGGGATAACGCTCTTTCAGCTCGTCATACAGCTCGTTGTGGCTGTCCTCCTCGTAGGTCTGACGCTGGGCCACCCGGCTGACGAAAAATTTCAGGTGGGTCAGAAACCGCTGATAGTTCCAGTCGTCCTCGTTCAGGGTGATTTGGAAGGACTGCTGCACCAGGTCGATGACGTGACCGGCCAGCTTCGCCATGGTGTCCGGCGACACCCCCTGGGTGTTCCCGTCCAACTGGGCGTTGACGAAGTGGAACGCCAGAAACGCCGCCTCGTCGTCCTTCATCTCCACACCGAAGCGCTCTTTGAGCAGTTCCAGGGCGTATTGCCCGATTTTGAACTCCTTAGGGTAGACCCGCTTCACGTCCCACAGCATGGGGTTTTCCAACTTCACACCCCGGCGGTAGCGCTCCACACTGCCCGCCATGTGGTCGCACAGGGGGAGGATGATTTTCTGGGAAACCTTGACGCCGTAGTGCGAGCGGCCATAGTCCACCACGTCCTCCGCAATGGCCCAATATTCTTCGGGAATCTCGGAAAAAAGCTGTTGGAAGTGGCGGCTTTCGTCCTGGTTCTCCGGTATAAAACGACGTTCCACCAGCGAGGTATCTACGCTGTCGCCGCTGCGTTTTTGCCAGCCGATGCCTTTGCCCTGGCAGATGCACTCGCTCCCCTGCTCATCCTGAGCCAGAACCATGTTGTTGTTCAAGGATTTGACAACCTTCACTCGTGTTCCTTCCCCTCTTGAGCAAAAGAAAAAACAGACGCAGCCGCGCCGATAGAGATAGAGTTCCCCACAGAAAACTATCTCGTGTCGAACCGTAGGCCTTGCCTGCATTACCAGTCACAAACTACTTGTATATATGTTACCAAACAAACATATTCCTGTCAAGGTTCGTATTGCACAAAAAACAGCTACGTTTTTTATGCAATTTTACAATTCATTTTCGGAATCCAGCGGCTTTTCCCTCTTGACTTTCTGCGCTTTCTGCACGTATAATAAGTTAGTTACCGCTAACGCTTGTCTGAATCCGCATCGTTTAGGAGCCGCCGTATGGAAAATCCACCCAGACAACCAAACAGCGCCCGCTGCCCGGGGGTATGGGTCTGGGGCGATGGGCCTCACGGCTCCGCGCCGCCTGGAGACTGCCTGGGGGTGGCCTTCTGCCGGGAAGGGCAGGTGCAAATCGACCTTCCGGTTGGCCGGACGGCGCAGATGGGCGAAAAAAGCGTCCTGCTGGTGGGCCGCTGGGGGGAGGCCAAACCCCGACCCGCCTCCGCAGACACGGCAGAGACCGCCTGTATCCTGCTGGCGGTGGACCGCCGCCGGGTCGCTGACCGCCCGCTCCCCGCCCCGCTGGACTGGGCCGCCATCGACCGTCTGCTGGAGGCCCGGGGCGGCTGCGCCGCGCTGGAGCGGGACGGCTGGACCGCCGCACTGTTCCAGGTGCTGGCCCGCCTCCCCGCCGGGGAGCAGGCCGACTACTGCGCGTTCAAGGTACTGGAACTGCTGTATCTGCTGAGCTGCCGGGGACTGAATGTCTCCGCCGTCCCCGGGGCAGCCTACTACGACAGCCGCCAGATTCAGGTCACCCGCCAGGTACATGACTATATGCTGGATCATTTGGGGGAACATTTGACCATCCCCGACCTGTCCAGCCGGTTCCACGTCTCCTCTACCCTGCTGAAAAGCTGCTTTCGCCAGCTCTACGGCTGCCCCCTCCACACCTGCCTGCGCCAGCTGCGACTGCGCCGGGGGGCGGAGTTGCTGCGTACCACCTCTCTGCCCATCGCAGAAGTGGCTGTACAGGTGGGGTATGGCAGCGTCAGTCAGTTCGGCGCGGCCTTCCGGCAGGAGTTCGGGGTCTCCCCTTCCCATTACCGGAAGCAGGCCAATTAGCAATTAGCAATGTGCAATTTACAATGTAAATAGGCGGCACTTCTAAAAGAACGGCCTCCTATTTTGTGCAGAAAAGCAACTTATCACCCACTTAAACCATACGACTATCGGAGGTATTTTAGAATGACAAAGCTGACGCTGAAAATCGACGGCATGATGTGCGGTATGTGCGAGAGTCACGTAAACGACGCCATTCGCGGGGCTTTCCCCGTGAAAAAAGTCACCTCCTCCCACAGCAAGGGGGAAACGGTCATTCTGACCGAGACGGACATCCCGGAGGACCAGCTTCGGGCCGCCATCGAAAAGACGGGGTACCAGGTGCTGTCCGTTACGGCGGAACCCTGCAAAAAGGGCGGTCTGTTCTCCCGCTTCTCCAAATAATACGTCCATGCAAAAGGGACTGTGCCACAATAACGTGACATAGTCCCTTTTTGGACGTTTAAACAACTTGAAACAGGTAAAATTTCAGATACTCCGTCTCCGGCACGTTCCACAGGATGGGGTGGTCCGGGGCCTGCTGGCGCTGCTCGATCTGCCGCAGGGAGACCGCCGCGTCCCAGGCGGCGGATCGCAGCATCCCCTCGAACCGCTCCTGTGTCATAAAGTGGGAGCAAGAGCAGGTGGCCAGGTAGCCGCCGCGGGGCAGAATTTTCATGGCCCGGCGGTTGATTTCCTTGTAGCCCCGGGCGGCGTCCTCCACCGTGTCCCGGCTCTTGGTGAAGGCCGGCGGGTCCAGGATGATGTAGTCGTAGTTATGGCTCTTTTCCTCCCCCAGCCGGGTCAGCAGGTCGAACACATCCGCCACCTCAAAGTCGATGTTGGTCAGACCGTTGCGTCGGGCGTTGGCCCGGGCCATTTCGATGGCGCTGGCAGAGATATCCACGCTGTGGACGTGGTCCGCCCCCGCTTTTGCGGCGTTCAGACCAAAGGAGCCGGTGTGGGTGAAACAGTCCAGCACCCGTTTCCCCTTTGCCAGTCGGGCCGCCGCCTGTCGGTTGTACTTCTGGTCCAGGAAAAAGCCGGTTTTCTGGCCGTTTTCCACGTCCACCAGGTAACGAACACCGTTCTCCTCGATTTCGGTGACGGTGTTCGGCCGCGTGGGCAAATTTGGAAGCGGATACCAGCCCTTTTGCTGCTCCATCCCCTCCAGCTCCCGGATTGCCACGTCGTTGCGGAGGAAAATGCCCCGGATGTCCTCTCCCAGGCCGGTCAGAACCTCATACAGGGCCTGAAAAACCATGTCCTGCACCCGCTCCATCCCCAAGCTCAGCACCTGAACGGAGAGCAGTTCCCCGTACCGATCCACGGTCAGGCCGGGCATCTGGTCGGCCTCCCCGTGAATCAGGCGGCAGCACCGGAAGTCTGCCCCCGGCATGACCGTCTGGCGGTAGCGGACGGCGTACTCCACCCGCCGCCGCCAGAAGGCGGCGTCAAACCGGTCGTTGGCGTTGCGGCTGAGCAGCCGGACGGTGATTTTGCTGCTGTCATTGTAGAAACCGGTACCCATGTAGGCTGTCCCGGCGAACACGTCCACCAGGCCGCCATTCTCCGGCGACCCGCTGGCGGACTTGATCTCGCCGGCGTAGACCCAGGGGTGGCCCCGCTTGACGGCCCGCTCGGCCTTGGGAGTAATTTGGACAGAGGGATACCCTCGCTGTTGTCTCATGGCTTACCGCAGGGTGTCCACCGCCGAGCGCTCGATGGACAGGCAGCCAGTGTACCGCTGGATGAAGGTGTTGAAGCCCTCCACGTCGGCGGGGTCGGGTTCCAGCGTGACGCCGGTGTTGCCGCCGAACACCTGGCTCTCCAGGAAATCGGAGAGGGGCTGGCCCTCGGCCTTGTTCAGCATATAGGAGGCCAGCAGGGCCATACCCCAAGCGCCGCCCTCACCTGCGGTCTCCATGACGGAAACGGGAGCATTCAGCGCGGCGGCCAACAGCTTCTGCCCCACCACGGGGGTCTTGAACAGCCCGCCGTGGCCGGTGATGCGGTCGATGCGGACGTTCTCCCGGCTGAGGATGTCGTTGCCCACCTTGATGGCCCCCAGGGAGGTCAGCAGATGCACCCGCATGAAGTTGGCCAGGTTGAATTTGCTGTCCGGCTGGCGGACAAACAGGGGGCGGCCCTCCTCAAAGCCGGTGATGGTCTCGCCGGAGAAGTAGTTATAGGCCAGCAGCCCGCCACAGTCCGGGTCGCCTTCCAGCGCCTTGTTGTAGAGGGTGCCGAAGAGCTTGGTCATGTCCACCTCGATGCCGAAGCTCTCCGCAAACTCCTTAAAGAGGTTCACCCAGGCGTTCAGGTCGGAGGTGCAGTTGTTGCAGTGGACCATAGCTACGGCGCTGCCGTCGGGGGTGGTCACCAGGTCGATTTCGGGATAGGGCTTGCTCAGGGGCTTCTCCAGCACCACCATGGAGAACACGGAGGTTCCGGCGGAAACGTTGCCGGTGCGCTGCTTGACGCTGTTGGTGGCGGCCATGCCGGTACCCGCGTCGCCCTCCGGCGGACACAGGGGGATACCGGCCTTGAGCTTGCCGGTGACATCCAGCAGTTTGGCGCCCTCTTCGGTCAGTACGCCCGCCGGTTCACCGGCGTTCAGCACCTTCGGCAGCAGATCCCGCAGCTTCCAGGGATAATTCTTGTCCGCCACCAGCCGGTCGAACTGGTCGATCATCCGCTGGTCGTAGTCACAGGCGGCGCTGTCGATGGGGAACATACCGGAGGCTTCGCCCACGCCCAGCACCTTCTGGCCGGTGAGCTGCCAGTGGATGTAGCCGTCCAGGGTGGTGAAGAAATCCACCTGGGGGACGTGTTCTTCCCCGTTCAGGATGGCCTGATAGAGGTGGGCGATGCTCCACCGCTGGGGGATGTTGAACTGAAACAGCTCGGTCAGCGCTTCGGCGGCGGGGCCGGTGATGGTGTTGCGCCAGGTGCGGAAGGGTACCAGCAGATTCCCCGCCTTGTCAAAGGCCATGTAGCCGTGCATCATGGCGCTGAACCCAATGGCCCCCACGGTTTCCAGGTCTACGCCGTACTGGGCAGTCACGTCCTGGGCCAGCTTGCCGTAGGCATCCTGGAGGCCTGTCCAGATGTCCTCCAGAGAGTAGGTCCAAATGCCGTTTTCCAGCCGATTTTCCCAGTCGTGGGCGCCGGAGGCGATGGGGCCGTTGTCCGGGCCGACCAGCACCGCTTTGATGCGGGTGGAGCCGAACTCGATGCCCAGCGCGGTTTTCCCGGCCAAAACAGCCTCTCTCGCTCCGTTTGCAGAAATAGCCATGTCAAAATCCTCCTGAATATCACAGTTTGTTCCGGCAGTCGCCGCCGGGCGGCGGAAAGCTGCGTATGCGCAGCCCCTCTGCCGCGTTCGTTTTACTCTATACTAAATATACACGAAACCTCCCGTCATTTCAAGGCCGGTTTTATCATTTTTCCCAGTTAATCGGTTTAATCTTGCGGGAACGCTCCCTTCTCTGATACGGCAAGGATTTGTCGGGGTATTTACAAACTGTTTAGGAAAGGAACCGGCCGTTTTGATATAATATACTCTGCGAAATAAAGGGGGAACCGCCATGAGCGCCTTTGTCCGATTTAAAAACGTAACCAAAATTTACAAAACCGGAACCGTAGAGGTCAAGGCCCTGAGCAACGTCAGCTTTGAGATTGAAAAGGGCGAGGTTTGCGTCATTGTGGGCGAGTCCGGCGCGGGCAAGACCACCCTGCTGAACATCCTGGGGGGCATGGACGCGCTGACCACCGGGAACGTCATTATGGACGGCGTGGACATCGGCGGCTTTACCCGCGCTCAACTGGAGAATTACCGCCGGTACGACATCGGCTTTGTGTTCCAGTTCTATAACCTGATCCCCAACCTGACCGCCCTGGAAAACGTGGAGATCGCCGCCCAGCTGTGCAAGAATCCCATTCCCGCCCGGCAGGTTCTCCGGGACGTGGGGCTGGAGCATCGGATGGACAACTTCCCCGCCCAGCTCTCCGGCGGCGAGCAGCAGCGGGTCTCCATCGCCCGGGCGCTGGCCAAGCGGCCCAAGCTGCTGCTGTGCGACGAACCCACCGGCGCACTGGACTACGAGACCGGCAAGTCCATCCTCAAGCTGCTCCAGGACAGCTGCCGCCGGGACGGCATGACCGTGGTTATCATCACCCACAACAGCGCCCTCTCGGCCATGGCGGACCGCATCGTCCGGGTCAAGAGCGGCGCCATCCACTCCACCCGCCGCAACGACCACGTTGTTCCGGTGGAACAGATTGAGTGGTGATGCCATGACAAATGCGCTGCAAAAAAACATCCGGCGGAGCGTCACCGGCAGCATTGGGCGATACATCTCCATCGTCCTTATCATCCTGCTGGGCGTGGCCTTTTTCGCCGGATTAAAGCTGACCCGGCCGGCCATGATGACGGTTTTCACTCAGTACATCGAAAGCTCCAACCTGTTCGACCTGCGGCTGCTCTCCACTTGGGGCTTTGACGACGACGATGTGGAGGCCGTGGCCCAGGTGGACGGGGTGGAGTACGCCGTGGGGTCCTACTACGCCGACTTCGTCTGGCAGCAGGATTCGGACAGCCTGGTCTACCGCGCCCAAGCCCTGAACGACGGCATCAACGTACCGGAGCTGATTGCGGGAGAATTGCCCCAGGCGGGCAACGAGGTTTTGGGGGATTCCCGGTGTTTCACTGAGGATATGATCGGGCAGACCATCTCCCTGGCGGACTGCAACGACGAGGACACGCTGGAGGACTTCGCCTATACGGAGTACACTCTCGTTGGCATTTGCCGGACGCCACTGTATCTGGACACCTCCCGAGGAACCACCTCTCTGGGCAACGGCAGCATCACCGGCTTTGTGCTGCTTCTGCCAGAGGGCTTCGCCAGCGAATACTATATGGAGATCTACGTCACCTACACGGAGGATTTGGAGCTTTACAGCGACGAATATGACGACGCCATCGACGCGCTCTCCGACGACGTGGAGGCCGCCGCCACCCAGTCGGTGCAGCGGCGGGTAGACGACACGATTGCCGACGCAGAGCAGGAGATTGCCGAGGGCGAACAGGAGTTGGCGGACAAAAAGGCCGAGGCGGAGGAAGAATTGGACGACGCGTGGGCAGAGCTGGAGGACGCCCGCGTTCAGTTGGAGGACGCCAGAGCCGAATTGGACGAGGCCAAAGAAACCTTGTCTGACGCACTCCAGGAACTGGAGGACGGCGAGGGCGAGCTTGCCGACGCGAAACAGGAGCTGGACGACGCAAAGGCCCAGTTAGACGAGGGTGCGGAGGCCATTCAGAGCGGCTACACCTCCTGGGAAAGCGCCCTTGCCGCCGGGTGGGACGCCTACAACGAGGGACAGGACACTTTGGACGCGGCCGTCGCCGAGGGCGAGGCCACCCTCGCCGACAGCAAAGCTCAGTTGGAGGAACTGGAAGAAACTCTCGCCGATGGCGAAAGCCAGCTTGCCGAGGGGACGGCGCAGTACGAGGACGGTTTGGCCCAATGGCAGGCAGGGTATGACCAGTATACCGCCTCCCTCAGCGAATACGCGGAAAATCTGGCAGCCTATGAAGAAGGGCTGGCCCAGTACGAGGCCGCGCTGGAGCAGTTTGAATCGGCTGCGGGCATGACGTTAGATGAGGCACTGGAGGTTGCCGCACAGCTGGAAACCACCCATCAGACGTTGGAATCCTCCGCCGCCACGTTGGACGAGGCGAAGACAACCCTGGACGAAACCAAAGCCCAGTTGGACGCGCTGGAGGAATCCCTCGCCCAGATGGACCCGGACTCGGAGGAATACGCAGCGGCGCTGGCCCAGTGGCAGGCGGGCTGCGAAGCATATGATGCCGCCCTGGCGGAGTACGAGGAAAATCTGGCCGCTTATGAGGCCGGTTTAGCCCAGTACGAGGCCCAGGCGGAAGCCGCCGCCGAGATGGTAGAGGCCGCCGCTCAGTTGGACGCGACCCGGCAGACGCTGGAAGCTGCCGCCGCCGCTCTGGACGAGGCAAAGGCTCAATTGGACGCCGCCGCCGAAGAACTGGACACCCAGAAGACCGCCCTGGACGCGGCGAAGGCCACTTTGGACGAAAGCGAGGCCCAGTTGGAAACCCTCCGGGCCGCGCTGAAGGAGGGCTGGAGCCAGTACAATGCCGGCGTTGCGGAGCTGAACACCCAGAAAATCACCCAGCAGAGCAAGCTGGACAGCGCAAAAGCCTCCCTGGAGGAATTTGAAGCGGGCATTGAAGCCTATTATGAGGGGCTGGACAGCTACAACGAGGGAGTGCAAACCCTGGCCGACGGCTGGGCGGAGTATGAGGACGGGTTGGCCGAGTACGAGGACGGCGAAGCGGACTACGCCGACGGTCTGACAGAGTACCAGGACGGTCTCGCGGAATACGAGGACGGCATGGCCGAGTTTGAGGAAGAAATCGCCGACGCGGAGCAGGAGCTGGCCGAAGCCCGGAAAGAGCTGGCCGACCTGGAGGATGTGGAACTGTATGTGCTGGACCGCAGCACCAACAGCGGCTATGTCACCTTCGAGAGCGACTCCCAAATTGTGGACCGGCTGGCCGGAGTGTTCCCGGTGTTTTTCTTCCTGATTGCGGCGCTGGTCTGCTCTACCACCATGACCCGCATGGTGGACGACGACCGCACCCAAATCGGCACCCTGCGCGCCCTGGGCTACAGCCGAGGTTCCATCCTGACCAAATACCTGATTTACTCCGGTACGGCGGCCATTTTGGGCTGTCTGCTGGGCTTTTTCCTGGGCGGGTGCCTGTTCCCGTTTGTCATCTGGAAAGCCTATCAGATGATGTACAACATCAGGGGATTTATCTGCGTATACGACTATTCGCTGCTGGCGATTTCCATGGCGGCGGCGCTGCTCTGCTCCGCAGGAACCACCTGGTTCGCCTGCCGCCGCACCATGGAGAGTACCCCTGCCGACCTGATCCGTCCGGCGGCTCCGGCGGCGGGCAAGCGCATTTTCCTGGAGCGCATCACCCCCCTGTGGAGCCGACTGAAATTCCTGTACAAAGTGACCCTGCGGAACATCTTCCGCTTCAAAAAGCGGATGTTTATGATGATTTTGGGCATCGCCGGGTGTACTGCTCTGGTGCTGACCGGCTTTGGCATCAACGATTCCATCGCAGATATCGCCAACTATCAGTATGACGACATCCAGAAATACGACCTGACCGTCACCTATGACGACCCCATCACCCAGGAGGACCTGGACTGGACGGCGGAACAGTGCGGCGCGCAAATCGAGACCCAGGCGGTGGCCCGTATGTGGTCCGGCGACCTGACCGGCAGCGAGGCCACCAAGACGGTGTACTTTGTCGCTTCGGACGACGAGAACATCACTCAGGTCTTTGACCTGCATTTGAACGGGGAGACTGTGGCCTATCCCGGCACAGGAGAGGTTCTCATCACCCAAAAGCTGGCTGCTCTGGCCGGGGTGGAGGTAGGCGACACCGTGACCCTCACCGTCAACGACAGCACCAGAGGCGAAGCCACCGTGGTGGGATTTGTGGAGAACTATGTTTACAACTACGTCTATATGACCGGGGAAACTTACGCCGCCGTCTTTTCCAAAGACTGTGAGCCGGAGACTCTTGTGCTGCGGCTGAACGAGGATGTGGACGAGTACAGCGTCTCCGCTGCTTTCTCCGGCCTGGACGAGGTCTCCAACGTCTCGGTGGTGTCGGACACCCGCACCGCCATCGACAACATGATGCAGAGCCTGAACTATGTGGTCATTCTGGTGCTGGCCTGCGCCGGGGCGCTGGCCTTTGTGGTGCTGTTCAACCTGGGCAACATCAACATCTCCGAGCGGGCCAGAGAAATCGCCACCATCAAGGTGCTGGGCTTCCACGCCCGCGAGACGGGGGCCTACGTGTTCCGGGAGAACTTCATCCTTTCCCTGATGGGCATTTGCTGCGGCCTGCCCCTGGGGATAGCGCTCCACGCCTTTGTCATCGCCCAAATTCAGGTGGATATGGTGTATTTCAAAACCGTCGTCAAACCGGTCAGCTTTCTGCTCACCGTGGGCATGGTCATTCTGTTCACCGTGGCCACCGACCAGATCCTCCGCCGGAAAATCAGGGGCATCGATATGGCGGAATCTTTGAAATCCGTGGAGTGAGCCTGCAAAGCAGTCCTAAAAAGGCGAAGGTTAGGCGCCCGAAGTGGGATGGCCTAACCTTTGCTTTTTGTCACGGAGCCTTCAACCTGCCATTTCTGACTGTCGGCCATTTTTTCTGTTTTCTTTCCGAACTTGCGAAAAAAGAGCGTTGCAGTTTTTCTTGTTCTGCAACGCTCCCCTTTCTGCGCCGAAAAATCGGTTATATGTTTCATTTACACGATAACGCCGCCGCCCACCACATAGTCCCCGTCGTAAAGCACCAGAGACTGGCCGGGGGCCACCGCCCGCTGGGGCTGGTCGAAGGTGACGTGGACGCTGTCCGGGCCGGTCTGCTCCACCCAGGCGGGCTGCTCCCGGTGGTGGTAGCGGATTTTCGCGTTCAGGCGAACGGGCCGGTCCAGCCGGTCTGTGGCGGTCAGGTTCAGCCGCACCGCGTCCATCTCCCGCCGGTAGAGGCGGGATTCCTCCGCCAGCGTGACGGTGTTGGCGGCGGGGTCTTTCTCGCAGACGTAGAGCCGATGAGGGGCGGAGACCCCCAGCCCCCGGCGCTGGCCGATGGTGTAGCACAGCTGCCCCCGGTGGGTACCCAGCACCTGGCCCTTCGGATCCACAAAAGGCCCCGGCTCCGGCGTACGTCCGGTGTGCCGCCGGAGAAAAGCCGTATAGTCCCCGTCGGGGACGAAACAGATGTCCTGGCTGTCAGGCTTGGCGGCGGAGGTCAGCCCCCGCTCCTGAGCCAGTCGGCGCACTTCGTCTTTCGTCAGCCCACCCAGGGGGAACACTGTATGGGCCAACTGGGTCTGGGTCAGGGTGTAGAGCATATAGCTCTGATCTTTTGCCGCGTCTTTCCCTTTTTTCAGCAGGTACCGGTCCCCGCTGCGCTCCACCTGGGCGTAATGCCCTGTGGCGACGACGCTGCCCCCCAGAGTCTCCATAGTCTGGTACAGGGCGGGGAACTTGACGGAGCGATTGCAGTCGATGCAGGGGTTGGGGGTGCGGCCCTCCTCGTAGGTCTCCACAAAGGGAGTGATGACCTCCCGCAGAAACAGATCTTTCCGGTTCAGGGTGTAGTGGGGGCAGTCCAGCCGCCAGCAGGTGCGCCGGGCGTCCTCCACGTCCTCCAGGGAGCAGCAGGTGCGCCCCGGCTCCAGCCCGGCGGTCTCGTTATCGTAGAGGTGGAGGGTGACGCCCACCACCTGCCAGCCCTGTTCCCGCAAAAGCAAGGCGGCGGCGGAGCTGTCCACTCCGCCGCTCATCCCCACTACGGCCAGCCGGTCAGATGCCGCAGGCTTCACAGTTGTAATCACAGGCAGCCTGACAGGCCTCCGGCACCGGCAGGCCCTGCTTGGTGTAGTAGTCGGCCAGAGCCGCCTTTACCGCCTCCTCCGCCAGCACGGAGCAGTGCAGCTTAACGGGGGGCAAACCGTCCAGAGCCTCCACAACGGCCTTGTTGGTCAGCTGGAGAGCCTCGTCGATGGACTTGCCCTTAATCAGCTCGGTGGCCATGGAGCTGGTGGCGATGGCCGCGCCGCAGCCAAAGGTGTTGAATTTTACGTCGGTGATGATGTTGTCCTCGATTTTCAGGTACATCTTCATAATGTCGCCGCAGACGGCGTTGCCGACCTCGCCCACGCCGCTGGCGTCCTCGATTTTGCCCACGTTGCGGGGGTTGGCAAAGTGATCGCGCACTTTATCGCTGTATGCCATTGCCATAGTATCAAAGTCCTTTCAAATTAGTATGAGCTTTTAGCCGTTAGCCATTAGCTGTTAGTCAGGTACTGCAAACCAAAAGCAAAGTGCTAAAAGCCAAACGATTCTGTTAAGAGATAAACGTGTTTTCCATTGGTCTTCCGCCGCAAATCAAAGACGCAGCGCCAACAGTAAAGAACTGCAAAGCTAATAGCTAAAAGCTAAGAGCTAACAGCTGGCTACGCCCTGCCTTCCTTCTGCATCTGCTCCCACACGGGGGACATATCCCGCAGCAGCGCCACCACCTGGGGAACCTGCTGGAGGGTGTAGTCCACCTCCTCCTGGGTGTTCACCTCGTCCAGGGACAGCCGGAGGGAGCCGTGAGCCACCTCTTTGGGCAGACCGATGGCCAACAGCACATGGCTGGGGTCCAGGCTGCCGGAGGTGCAGGCGCTGCCGGAGGAGGCGCAGATACCTGCCAGGTCCAGCCGCAGCAGCAGGGACTCGCCCTCGATGCCCTCAAAGCACATATTCACGTTGCCGGGGAGACGCTGCTTGGCGTCGCCGTTCAGCCGGGAGCAGGGGATCTTGGACAGACCCTCGATGAGCTGGTCCCGGTAAGAGGACACCCGCTGGGCGTTCTCCTCCAGGTGGTCCACCGCCTCCTGCAAGGCTGCGGCCATGCCGCAGATGCCGGGCATATTCTCGGTCCCGGCCCGGCGGTTGCGCTCCTGAGCGCCGCCTTCGATGAAGTTGGTCAGGCGAATCCCCCGGCGGCAGTACAGCGCGCCCACGCCTTTTGGCCCGTGGAACTTGTGGCCGGAGAGGGAGAGCAGGTCGATGTTCTGGGCCTTCACGTCGATGGGCAGGTGGCCCACCGCCTGCACCGCGTCGGTGTGGAACAGCACGCCCTTCTCGTGGCAGATGGCCCCCAGCTCCGGGATGGGCTGGATGGTACCGATTTCGTTGTTGGCGTACATGATGGTGACAAGGGCGGTGTCGGGTCGGATGGCGGCTTCCAGTTCCTCCGGGCGCACCAGACCGTCCTCGTGAACGTCCAGGTAGGTGACCTCATACCCCGCCTTCTCCAGCCGCTTGAGAGTGTGGAGGACGGCGTGGTGTTCAAATGTGGTGGAAATCAGGTGCTTTTTGCCCTTTTTCGCCCCCAGCTCCGCCATCTGGGTGATGGCCCAGTTGTCGGCCTCGCTGCCGCCGGAGGTGAAGTAGATCTCGTCGGGCCGGGCGTTCAGGCACTTTGCCACAGTCAGCCGGGCCTCGTCCAGCGCCTGGTTGGATTCCTGCCCCATCAGGTGGAGGCTGGAGGGGTTGCCGTAGTTTTCGGTGAGACAGGGCAGCATGGCCTCCAGCGCGGTTTTGCTGACGGAGGTGGTGGCTGCGTTGTCAAAGTATATCATCAGGGAACCTTCTTTCTGTTATGGAACCTTTTGGGAGCGGCACACGAGACAACTCCAGCCTGTCTCCCAAACTAATAAGGGTATATCACATCAATTCCTATTTGTCAAGTAGGAAATGAGAAAAGTAGGGTGGCCGGGCCGAAGTTTTCCTCTTGCAAGGCGGGTGCAACTCTTTTATAATGTCCCTGTACGCGAAAAGTCATTCCTGAAGGAGGCGCGCCATGAACGAGAGCATTGTCAGGCTGGCTCAGACCAGAGATTTGCCGGACGGGGAACTGCTGACCCTGATTTCCAGCCCGGAGTGGGAAGCGGAACTGGCCCAGGCGGCGGACGCTCAGCGCCGGAAGTGGTACGACACAGAGGTCTATGTCCGGGGCCTCATCGAGTTCACCAACTACTGCAAAAACGACTGCTATTACTGCGGCATCCGCAAAAGCAACGGCAAAGCCGACCGCTATCGGCTGACGGAGGAACAGATTCTGGACTGTTGCCGCCAGGGGTGGGCGCTGGGGTTCCGCACCTTCGTCTTGCAGGGGGGCGAGGATCCCTGGTATACCGATGAGCGCATCTGCCACATGGTCCGCGCCATCAAGGGGGAGTTTCCCGCCTGCGCCGTCACCCTCTCCATCGGGGAGAAGGAGCGGGAAAGCTACGCCGCTTACCGGGCGGCGGGGGCGGACCGCTACCTGCTGCGCCACGAGACGGCCAGCGACGACCACTATCAATTGCTGCACCCGGCCTCCCTGTCCCTGGAACACCGGAAGAACTGCCTCTTTACCCTGAAAGAGCTGGGGTATCAGGTGGGGTCCGGGTTTATGGTAGGTTCCCCCGGCCAGACGCCGGAACACCTGCTGGCAGACCTGCGGTTTTTGCAGCGGCTCCAGCCCGCCATGATCGGCATTGGCCCCTACATCACCCACCCAGACACGCCTTTCCACGACCAACCCAGCGGCGACCTGCACCTGACCCTGCGGATGGTGTCTATTCTGCGGCTGATGTTCCCCTACGCACTCATCCCCGCCACCACCGCCCTGGGGACCATCCACCCCAGAGGGCGGGAGCTGGGCTTGCAGGCCGGGGCCAACGTGGTCATGCCCAACCTGTCTCCTGTTGGCGTGCGGGAGAAATATGCGCTGTACGAGAACAAAATCTGTACCGGCGAGGAGGCGGCGGAGTGCCGCTTCTGTCTGGAGGGCCGGGTACGGCTGGCGGGCTACGAAATCGTCACCGCTCGCGGCGACGTGAAGGAGGATATTCATGATTGAAAAGGAAGTGGCGGAGCTGCGGCGACAGCTCCGCCCGGACCGACACAGCATTTCCCGTGTGTACGGGTGTTATGTCAACGAACAAAAGGAAATTATCTCCACCTTCGAGCAGCCGTTGGGCCTGCTCACCGAGGAGGAAACCGAACAGTACTTAACGCTGCTGAAAAAGGTTCTCTCCGGCGGGTTGGGGCGCAATCTGCTGGACATCGTCTTTTCCACCCGGCAGGTAGCGGACAGCCCGGAACACGGCCTGCTCATGCAGATGCGGGACAGCAAGCTCCGGGACGAAGAAAGCCGCCAGCAGTTCTACGAAAAAGTCATCAATTCGGTGGAATTTGAGGGAAATTACCTGATTTTGCTGGCTCACAACGCCTATGACGTACCCTTCCGCAGCCGGGACGGGGCCAGGCAGAACGACGCCTCGGAGGAGGTGTTCTCCTTCCTGCTGTGCAGCATCTGCCCGGTGAAACGCACCAAACCCGGTCTGAGCTACGACACCTCGGAGCAGGCGTTCCACACCAGCAAGGGGGACTGGCTGGTTTCCCCACCCCAGCTGGGGTTTCTGTTCCCCGCCTTCGACGACCGCAGCACCAACCTTTATAACGCCCTGCTCTACTCCCGGAATCTGGAGGACAGCCACCCCGCTTTTGTAGAGGCGGTGTTCCGCACCGAGCCGCCCAAACCCGCAGCCGAGCAGAAAAAGAGCTTCGAGGCCGTCCTCTCCAACGCCCTGGGGGACGACTGCCGGTTGGAGGTGGTGCAAACCGTTCACGAACAGCTGACCAATCTGATTTCCGCCCACAAGGAGAGCAAGTCCCCGGAGCCGCTGGTGGTCACACGGGACGAGGTGGGCGAAATGCTGGACGCCTGCGACATCTCCGAGGAGCATCGGGCCGCCTTTAACGTCCAGTTCGACACAGAGTTTGGCACCGGACAGGCCGTCAACCCCGGCAACCTCATCGACAGCCGCCACTTTTCCGTCAGCACCCCCAGCGTGGTCATTCAAGTGGATCCCTCTCGCAGCGATTTGGTGCAGACGCGGGTCATCGACGGGGTGAAGTACCTGCTCATTCGGGCCGACGAGGACGTAGAGGTCAACGGCGTGGACGTGTTCCTGGGGGACGAGCCATGAGCAGGCAAACCCGCACCCGGCAGGACCTCTCTCTGCTGCTGGGGTTGGCGCTGGCGCTGAGCCTGACCGCCTGCGGCCAAACGGCGGTTGAAGAATCCAGTTTTTCGGCGGAGGAAAGCGTTGAGGCAGTGACTTCGGCGGAGGTTTCCGCCGAAACCGAGCCGGAGACCGACCCCGCCGATGCCGCCGGAGACAGTTCCACCCAAACCGCAGAGGAAAGTTCCACGGAGCCGGAGCCGGTGAACCTTGACCCCGACCCGGACACCGCCTATGAATACACCCTCTGCTTCGCCGGGGACGTGAATCTGGCGGAAGGGCAGTACACCGCCGCCGCGCTGGATTCCTACGGTGTCTCCGGCTGCGTCAGCGAGACGCTGCGCAGTTACATGACGGGTGCGGATATCATGTGCCTGAACAACGAGTTCACCTACAGCAGCCGGGGAACGCCCCTGGAGGGCAAAACCTACACCTACCGGGCCAGTCCCTCCCGTGTCTCCGCGCTGGAGGAACTGGGGGTGGACGTAGCGGTGTTGGCCAACAACCACATCTACGACTACGGGGAAGAAGCCCTGTTGGACACGCTGGACACCCTGGACGGGGCGGGTATCGCCCGCATCGGCGCGGGGAAAAATCTGGAGGAAGCCAGCGCCGTCTATTACGCCCAGTTGGAGAACTGCACCGTGGCCTATATCGCCGCCAGCCGGGTGGAGTGGTCGGCTCAGACCAAACCCGCCACCAACGACAGTCCGGGGACCTTCTACACCGCCTACGACACCGATTTGCTCTATCAGCGGGTGCAGGAGGCCCAGGAACAGGCGGACTTTGTGGTGGTCTATATGCACTGGGGCATTGAGGGTACCGCCGACCTGGAGGAATACCAGACGGAGGTGGGAGACGCACTGGTGGACGCGGGGGCCGATTTGGTGATCGGCGACCATCCCCACCAGCTCCAGGGGGTGCGGTATTACAACGGCGTCCCCATTTTCTACTCCCTGGGCAACTACTGGTTCAGCCGCAAAGAGGAGTACACCATGCTGGTCAACGTCACCCTGGCGGGTGACAAAAACGGCGTGCAGGAGGTCTCCTGCCAAATCGTCCCCGCCAGGCAGCAGGCCAGCGCCACCGTCACCTGGCTGGAGAGTGCGGACAGTCAGCGGGCCATGTATGATTATCTGGCAGGTCTGCCCGGCTCCAATATCACCATCGACGATGGGGGCATAGTGGCGGAGAAGGGAGCATAACCTTATCCCCTTTTCTTTCCTGAAAACAGCCCTGATGGGAAATTCCGGTGCCGTCTTCGCGCTTCCCCGGGAAAAGGCTGCAAGGGAAAATATATGTCTCACAGAGCTTTCGCCCGGCAATTGCAATCCTATACAAACAACAGCGGAAGCCAGGGGAGACTCTGGCTTCCGCTGTTTATGCGGCGCCTGTTGCAAAAAGCGGTTGCGATTTGCGTCAAAACGCGCTGTTGGAATCTATTTGAGCAAATTGGGAGAGGAAAATCTCCCTCACAATCTCATAAACCCGGACATCATGCAGCCTCCGGCGGCGCCGCAGGCCAGCAGCTCCGGCAGGGAAAGGTCTTTTTCCCGCAGCAGCACCGCTTTGGGCCAGCCGCGCAGACGCGCTTGATTTGCGCCAGATAGTCCCGCTGGCATAGAGTGCAATCATGCACTCATACATAGAGGTAATCGTTCAGGACGGGCTGCAAGCCGTCCTCCTCCATGTCGTGGTACATCCGCGCAAAGCTGCGATTGTCGTTGATTTCAAACTACTCGTCCCCCACATCGGAGGAACCGTCCCCGCAGACGTAGAGCCGGGACATGACCCGCCGGGTTCGGATTTGGTTGGCGTCCCCATAGCCCGCCATGCCGTTGCCCAAACGACAACGGTGTTGGGACACTGGCGCAAAAGGGTGTTCACCAGCATGGCTTTTTCCTCCGGCCGGTCAAAGGCTTCGCAGACGATGGAATAATCGCCAAAGAGGGCGGAGGACACCGCCTGGTGAAACGCCTGGGGAAAGCGGGCGTCAAAGGCCCGGTCCAGTTCTTCCCTTGTGGGAACCACGTCAGCCACCTCCTACGAATTGCACGATTTCGACGGTGTCTCCGTCCTGGATCATGACGGTCTCATAGTCCGTCTTGGGGACGATGTCCAGCTTCCGCTCCACCACGATGTACTCCCTCCGGCAGCCCGCCCGCTCCAGATAGTGGGCGATGCTCTCCCCGGCGGCGGCGACCGGTTCTCCGTTGATGGTTACCACAGCTTTTCCACCTCCCTCACGCAAAAAAAGCGCCACGAAGAATCGCACCCGAGGTGGTGTGTCCCTTCGTGACGCTTTTTGCGTTCACTGTCCTGTTAAGATACCACAAAATGTACCTGCTGTCAAGCACGGCGGCGGTTTTTCGCATGGGAATCCTATTTTGAGATGGGATTGCTGAAAAAACATACAACAAAGTCCCCAAACCCTTGCAAAGTGTGGTATACTATAAGCGGAGGCCCCGGCTGACTGGCCGTGACCGCCGCAAATACAGACGAAATGAAATAAGGAGGAAATACCATATGCGTACACAGATCCAGCAACAGGCGCCGCCCGGCGCAGACCCGAAGCGGAAAACATTGAAATCACTGGAAGAACTGGGCAACCTGCTCTCCACAGAGGAAACCGAGCCGCTTCCGGTCAACGACCACAAAAACACATACAATCTGGTGGCTCTGATGATGTATCTGGTGGGGGTGGAGTACCGCCACTTTGAAGCCCACGACCCACCGCTCACCGAAAACTTCCAGAAGCACGACCAAACGAAAAACGCCCGCATCATCCGCAACCTGTGCCGGATACGGACGGCGCTGGAACAGGAGTACTCCCAAATCCGCGCGGCCTTTCTTTACGACCTGAAAAATTTATCGTCCCTGCCCAAGCTGATTCCCACAGACGCAGTGAACGGTCTGCTGGCGGACGGCATCGACTTGCAAAGTACCAAGCCGGAGGTCAACCAGTACATACTGACCATCAACCGGGAAATCTCCAACCACATCAACAACGTCAAAGAGCTGTTCCCCGAATGGGTGCGCTGGGAGTATATCCGCCCGCTGTTCCTCATGCCCAACGGCTTCAAAAAAGAGGGGATCAGGGCCGCAGGGGAATATTACAACACAAATCGGAACCGCTACCCCTACCAATGCTACATGAACTGGGACCAGGACGGCTGCGGGAACATCCTCAACTCCGATTACAAATTTGTCCGGCTCCTCTACGAAAAACACGGCGACAGCTTCGAGGACAAAAGTCTGGTGCGGGGGGCCGGCGACCAGAAGATGGACGATTTGTACGACTTCATCGGCCGCAACGAGAAAACCCTCATCGTGGTGGACTGCGAAAACAGCGACCCGGTCAAACTGGCGGCGGTGCTGTCCAGTCTCAACGCCGCCCAGAAAAGCGCCATTAACAAAATTAAGCTGTTCGATTCCGACTACACCACCGCGGCGTGGACGACTCTCTGTAAAATGGGCATTCCCTCCGATTACGACACGGAACACATCGTCGTGGGCAGGATCTACGAACACAAATCTCAGGTGGATATGACCCTGGCCGCCAACACCTGCCGGGAGGTCTATCTGAACCAAGTGGATTCGGTGATTTTGGTCTCCAGCGACAGCGATTATTGGGCGCTGATTCAGTCCCTCCCCGGCATCCACTTTCTGGTCATGCTGGAGAAGGCCAAAAGCGGCCTGCAAATCCGAAACGCTCTGGAGAGCCAGGGCCGTCCCTACTGCTTTATCGACGATTTCTGCACCGGGGCCACCTACGCCATCAAAACCAAAACGCTGCTGTCGGAGGTGCAAAATCGGCTGGACGAGGCGGTAAACCTCAATGCAAGAACCATGCTAGACGAGGCGTTTCACAGCACGTGGGTGCAGATGAGCGACAGGGAAAAAGTGAATTTTTATAACCGACACCTCAAAACCATGCGGCTGAAAATCGCCGAGGACGGACAGCTTCGCATCGTGGTCGGGGAGTGACAACGCTAATTGCGTGCAAAAACGCGCCGGTCAGCCCGTTATGGGTTGACCGGCGCTTGCCGTTGGGTGTTTGGGGCAGGGAGAAC
>JAJQBR010000098.1 GCA_021203185.1 Clostridiales bacterium | reverse complement strand
TCAAGTGCTGTATTTTTACGGCGCCCTATGCTGTAGTTTTATTGTAGCAAACACATGAAATTATGGTCTGCTGCCAATTAAGATTTACGCTTTGTACTCCTGATATGGGAATGAGATAAATTATGGCGTGGTTGGAAAGCCAGCCACGCCATAATTTTTATTGATTTGTTGTCACATAGCGCTGCTTAGGGCTGCGCGGAGTATCCGGCAGCGTCAACTGAATTGCTCCCGCTTGAACCAATGGATTCAGATAACGGCGGAGCGCGTACTGGCCAGAGGAAATCTCCAGATATTCAATGATTTCTGCGCGGCTTCTTGGTGTGCGGCAAAATTCCAGCAGTCCCTTATCGTCCCGAATCTGTACGGTCTGTAATGGCGGATTGGTTTCCTCTACAGGAGTCTGGGCAGACACTTCCGCTGCCTCTGCCTTATGATATAACACAACCTTAAATTGTCCACGAGAATCTACAAATAATGGCTCTGGAAGGGATTGCGCCTTCATTGCGTATCGTATTGTCGGGATACCAGAATATCGGTTTTCAGCCTTTCCCAGGGTCTCCATTGCAGTAACCAGCACCGGGTTTCGCGTATCCGGCTGCACATGGCCCAACTGATCAACAGTAAGCCGCCCATATAATCCACCGGGGTTGATAATTTCCATCCGGTCTGCATACATTACCAGCTGAATTGGCATACCCTCCGTATGGATGCTGTAATCCCGGTGAATGAGAGCATTCAACACTGTTTCACGAACGGCATCCATAGGATACTGCGGCAAATCGATTCTTGCTCCAGTCTTTTTATCTATTTTTGTAGCAGTCCTCATATTTTTTCGCACAAATGCCAATGCACCTTCCAACATATCTGGGAGGGTTCCTTCAATACGTTTTGTGTCTGTAAATCGGTTCCCGGACAAATCAACATTCCCTATTTCACGACCTGGTACACAGGTCGCAATAATACTGAGCTGCGGAAAATAGGCTTGGGGATAAACACCGAACAGCAAAAGCGCCGCCAATGTGATTTGATTCTGTTTTGTAATTCCGGTAAGTTCATATAGCTGCTCCAGAGAAGAAAGTGCAAGATTGGGCCGATCCGCTTTCTTACGTGAAAGGTATTCCTCTAAGCTAGTTTGGTCCAGAACGTTTATGGAGGCGCGTTCCACGATCCGGACGTCATCCTGGTATTTTTTTCGGAATGCCTCGTAGCTGTACACCTCATATTCCGTCATTCGCTTATCTGCATCTCCAACACGGATATAGGAGCCTTGCAATCTGCCTTTGGCGGTTTTGAAGCAGGGTCTGTCTGCCACGTCAACAGGGGGAATTTCTGCCGAAACGAATACCATATCCTCCTCATCGCATACGGTAAAGATCGGACGTACCACCGGCGTCATCTGTTCGCAGTACTCCATAACTTTTTTTTGAAGGTCTTGCGCGTCATATACGCCCGCCTTGGTAAAACCGCTCTTTTCGTCCAAGCCGAAAACAAAGGTTCCTCCGCTGTTTTGATTGGAAAAAGAAGAAATAGTGTCATACAACCGCTCAGGACATCCGCCGTGGGCGGCCTTCACTTCTGTTGTCTGCTCCTCACAGCCTCGCAGTTGGATAGACTGTATTAAATCGTGAAGCTCTTTTTCAACCATGCTGTTGCCTCCTGTTTCTGCTATAATAACTGCATCTTTTCTCTTATGCTAACACACAGAACTGAAGAAGTAAAGAAGAAACGTAAGAAAAATTTCGACAAGTTCTTATGTTCTTCTCTATTTTTGTTATGTTTCTCTTGGAACATAACAAAAACATAAATCAATTCTTCCTATATAGGTAACTTGCCATTGCCATTCTGGACTTCCATACAAAATATAATCACTGAACATAGCAGTCTTTGAACGCCCTCGTTTCAAGGCTGCTTTTCTTTTGCTCAAAATCAGGGAGGAGTGTGTTGCCTATGAGCAAATTGGTCATCTGCGAGAAACCCTCAGTCGCCATAAGTATAGCGAAGGTGCTGGGCGCAACAAAGAAGCAGAACGGCTATCTGGAAGGAAGCAGTTACATCGTCAATTGGTGCGTCGGACATCTGGTGGAGTTGGCAGCGCCGGAGATCTATGATGAGCGCTATACCAAATGGCGCAAAGAGGATTTGCCCATTTTGCCCCGTCAGTGGCAGTATCAGGTATCCCCGGTCATGAAGAAGCAGTTCGGGATTCTCCATCAGCTCATGAACCGGGCAGATGTTGAGAGCCTGATCTGCGCCACAGATGCCGGACGGGAAGGTGAGCTGATTTTCCGGTTGGTCTACCACAAGTGCGGTTGTACCAAGCCCTTTGAACGGCTCTGGATTTCCAGCATGGAGGACAGCGCCATCCGGGAAGGGCTCGAGAACCTGAGACCGGGAAGTGAATATGACGCTTTGTATGAAGCTGCCCTCTGCCGAGAGCGTGCCGACTGGCTGGTTGGTATCAATGCCACCCGGCTTTTTTCCTGCCTGTATCGGCAGACGCTGAACGTGGGGCGAGTCATGACGCCCACGCTGGGGATGGTCGTGCAGCGAGAGGCTGCCATCAGCGCTTTTGTACCGGAGCCATTCTACACGGTACGGCTCCTGTCAGGTTGCTTTGAAGCAGTGAGTGACCGTTTCACAGAAAAATCTGCGGCGGTCGCCTTGTGGGACGCCTGCAAAAAGGAGATGCAGACCGTGGTGAAAACGGTAGTACGCAAAGAGAAACAGGAGAAGCCTCCTGCCCTCTATGACCTGACTACGCTCCAACGGGACGCCAACCGGCTGTTGGGCTTTACGGCACAGCAGACCCTTACCTACTTACAGTCGCTGTACGAACAAAAACTGGCAACCTACCCAAGAACAGACAGCCGTTATCTGACGGAGGACATGGCGGATCTGCTGCCGGGACTGGTTTCTCTCACCGCCGCCGCTTTTAGCGCGGAAGGGAACCTTCCCGTTCATGTGACGCAGGTGATTGACGGCAAAAAGGTCAGCGACCACCACGCTATTATTCCCACACGCGAATTGCAGATTTGCAATTTTGCGGCGCTGCCCAAGGGCGAATTTGCAATTTTGCAACTGATTTCCACCCGCCTGCTCTGCGCCGTTGGTGAGCCTCACCGCTATGCAGAGACTACCGTGGAATTGGAGTGTGCCGGTCAGGTGTTCACAGCTAAGGGAGGGACCGTTCTGGATGAGGGCTGGAAAGCGGTGGAGAAGCGTTTCTTCCCTAACAAGGTTGAGGAGCAAGCCCTTATCCTGCCTGAATTGAGCATGAATTGTACTCTACCTATCGCCAGCGTGAACATGAAAGAGGGAAAAACTTCCCCGCCGAAACACTTTACAGAAGATTTGCTCTTGCAGGCGATGGAGACTGCCAGCGCAGACGAATTTCCCGATGAGGCCGAAAATTGGGGTCCCCGCGCAAGCCCAGCGAAGCGGGTTGCGTGGGGGAAGGAGGGAAAACGGAACGGAGTGGACGTCCGGCGCAAGGCGGACGTAGCGGAGTGCAGCTTTTCCCGACGCGGCATTGGCACCCCGGCCACCCGTGCGGGCATCATCGAAAAGCTAGTGCAAAAGGGCTTTCTGGAGCGACAAGGCAGCGGAAAGGTCAAAAATCTGTTGCCCACGGACAAGGGAAAAGCTCTGATCACGGTCACACCAGAACAGCTCCAGTCCCCGTCCATGACTGCGGAATGGGAGGAAAAGCTGGTGCAGATCGAACACGGAGAATATGC
>JAJQBR010000157.1 GCA_021203185.1 Clostridiales bacterium | reverse complement strand
GATTCCGTTTGCGCAGCCCTGTGAAGAGCTATTAGCTATTAGCTTTTAGCCATTAGCTTGGCAGTGCTGCCTTTTCAGTTCTACGCTTTTCGCTTGCATAGCCTGACTAACAGCTAACAGCTAACGGCTAACAGCTTATCACAGCCGAAGGCTGCGCGCCTCCATCTCAGCCGGGGATGGCCCCCAGCGCCCCTGCGGTAGATTTCATTTTACACGCTGATACGTGAATGTCAACCCTCAATACACCACATTTTTCAGCGGTTCCCCTTTATTCCAACGGCGGAGGTTTTCACAGCAGATGTCGCAGATGATGTCCTCGATGGCGTCCAGCCGCCCGAAGGAGCCGCCGGACACGTGAGGGGTGATGAGACAGTTCTCTGCGCTCCACAGGGGATGGTTCTTGGGCAGCGGTTCCGGGTCGGTCACGTCCAGCGCCGCGCCACGAAGTTGGCCCCGGTTCAAAATCTCCGCCAGCGCGTCGCAGTCCACGAAGTTGCCCCGGCCCACGTTGACCAGCACCGCCCCCGGCTTCAGCAGCGCCAACCGTTGGCGGTTCAAATACCGGCGGGTCTCGCTGTTGTAGGGCATGCAGCCCACCACCACGTCGGCTTTGGGCAGCCAGGTCTCCGCCTCCTCCAGAGTGCAGAGGGCCTGGAAATAAGGCCGGGGGTTCGAGGTGTTCCGGCAGACCCCCGCGGTGTAAGTGTCGAACCCCTGGAGCCGCCGGGCGGTCTCGCCGCCCAGGTTGCCCGCGCCGAAGATCAGCACCGTGGCCCCGTCCAGGGAACCGATGGGGCCTCGGTCCGCCCACTCCCGCCGCTGCTGCTGGCTCCAGTAGCCCGGCAGGTTCTGGAGCAGGGCCAGGGTCTGGCCCAGCACATACTGGGAGATGGCCACCCCAAACGCGCCGCTGGCGTTGGTGAGGCGCACCCCCGCCGGGAAGGGCACCGGCCCCTGGGTGTAGCTGTCAGCCCCCGCCCAGGTCAACTGTACCCAGCGCAGGCTCTTGCTCTCCCCCAGCAGGGCGGGGTCCGGCCCGCCGAGGACCACTTGCGCGGTGGAGAGGGCGCGGCGCACCTCCTCTGCCGGGGCGTCCTGGGGCAAAAGCACCAGTTCCCAGCCCGCGCCTGCGGCCTCCCGGATGCGCTCCACATGATGGGGACGGAAGGGGGCCATGATGAGCAGTTGGTTCATAAACACACGTCTCCTTTACCGCTTGTCCGCGAAATTGCAAATTTGCAGGGCCACGCCGTTGGGCATGACTTGGAACCCGTGCCGCTGATAAAAGGCGGCGTTTTTGCGCTCCTCCGGCATCCCCTCGAGGTAGAGGTAGTTTTTGTACTTTTCCTTCATCCGTTCCACCATGGTCCCGGCGATGCCCTGGCCGTGATAGGCGGGGTCCACCAGGACATAGTGGAGGTAGGCCACCAGCTCACTGTCGTCCAGCGCGCGGGCCAGCCCCACCAGCCGCGTCCCGTCCCAGGCGGTGATAACGGTGGAGGAATGGGTCAACGCCTTGTGGAGCCGGGTGGGGTACTCCCCGGAGACCCAGCCCACGGAGAGGAACAAGTTTTGTACCTGCTCCACGGTGAAGGTTTTTTCTTCGGTGTAGGTAATCATGGGGGTTGCTTCCTTTTTGTTCGTTCTTCTACAAACCAATGTGCAATGACGGGGTACCCCACATCATTGCACATTGCTCATTGAATTACAGGTATTTCTCGATGCGCGCCCGCACGCAGTCCTCCCCCAGCACGTTGCTGACCTCCCAGATGTCCGGGGCGTTGGCCCGGCCAGTCAGGGCGATGCGGAGCATATTGGTGGTGTGGACGATGCTGCCCCTGTAGTCCTCCGGGTGCTTTTTGTAGTCCTTGGGACGGACGGCAAAGCCCATGTCGCCGGTGATGGCCTTGACGTTGGCGAACCAGGCGCTCTGGTCGGCGGAGAAGTCGTTGCTCTCCAGGTAGCGGCGGAAGAACTCCTTCCGGGTGGCCTCGTCCACCTGTTCGGGGAACTCGTCCTCCTGCTGGAAGGTCTCGTCGTAGTAGAAGGACATGAACTGACACGCCTGCTTCCAGCTGACCAGGTCTTTCCGGGGCTTTTTGCCCCCCTTGCCCACGTTCAGGGCCTTGAGGGTCTTATCTTTGTAAGCGGTCAACAGGGCGTAGAAGTCGGGATCGTACTCCTTACACCAGGCGGACCACTTCTCGTAGACATCCTCGGCGGACATCCGGCAGATAACGTCCTTGGAGATGTTGTCCAGCTTCTCCAGGTCTACCAGCGCGCCGGAGTTGCTCATCTTCTCCAGGGTGTAGGGGAACTCCAGATAAGACGCCTCCGGGTTGGCGATGCGCCACTCCTCATAGTTGGAGTTGAGCAGGGTCAGCAGGAACTCCCACACCGCGTCCTGACAGATGCCCTCCTGCTGGTAGTAGGCCAGAGCCAGCTCCGGGTCCTTCCGCTTGGACAGCTTGCGTTTGATCTGCTTTTCGCCGCCGTTTTCGCCGGGGACGGTGTCCAGCTTCATCAGGGTGGCGGTGTGGCAGTAAATGGGCGCCTCCCAGCCCATGGCCTCGAACAGGGCCACGTGCATGGGCAGCGAGGCCAGCCACTCCTCCCCCCGGATGACGTAGGTGGACTGCATCAGGTGGTCGTCTACGCAGTGGGCGAAGTGGTAGGTGGGGATGCCGTCGGATTTCAGCAGCACGAAGTCCATGTTGTTGGAGGGCATTTTCAGCGCGCCGCGAATGGCGTCGTTGACCAGAATCGTCCCCGTCTCCTCCGGGGCGCGGAACCGCAGCACCCAGGGCTTTCCGGCGTCCAGATTGGCCTGCACTTCCTCCAGAGACAGGTTCCGGCAGGCGGCGTAGGGGCCGTAGTAGCCGGTCAGTTCCTTGTTGGCCTGCTGCCGCTCCCGGGTGGCGTCCAGCTGCTCCGCCGTGCAGAAGCAGGGGTAAGCCATGCCCTGCTCCACCAGCCACTTGGCAAAGACGTGGTAAATGCCCGCCCGCTGGCGCTGGCGATAGGGGCCGTAGTCCCCCTTGTCCCCGTCGATGGCAGCCCCCTCGTCAAAGTACACGCCGAAGTAGGCCATGGAGCGGAGAATGGTCTCCACCGCGCCGGGTACCTCCCGCTTCTGGTCGGTGTCCTCAATGCGGAGGTAAAACACGCCGCCGCTCTGGTGAGCCAGCCGCTCGGCGATGATGGCGTTGTAGAGGTTGCCCAGGTGGATGAATCCCGTGGGGCTGGGGCCGATGCGGGTGACTTTGGCCCCTTCCGGCAGATCGCGTTTGGGGAAGCGGGCCTCCACGTCCTCCCGGCTTTCGGTCACGTTGGGGAAGAGCAGAGCGGCCAGTTGTTGATGGTTCATGGCAGTTTTTCCTCCTGCGAGTTTGGTGTGTTGTAGTAGCTGTTAGCTGTTAGCTGTTGGCTGTTAGCTTGGCAGCTACTGGATTTTGTGGTTGTCCCTTTGTATCAGGCTTATCAGTATTCCAGCGGGAACCCCTCCGTCGCGGCTTACGCCGCGCCACCTCCCCTTTCAGGGGAGGCAAGGGGGAAAGTGCTTGTCGTTTGATTTGCTTTTTTCGCAAAGAGGAGAGAATTTGAAACGCAATTAACTGGATAAAAAACATGTCTTTAGCGAATATCACTCCGCAACCGACCACACCTCTCGCCTCCGCCGTCAAGCGGCACTTCCGCTTCGCTCCCTGCCCTGAAAGGGGAGGGGGACCATGCGAAGCATGGTGGAGGGGTTTTCGCACACGGCTGAGCAAACGGAA
>JAJQBR010000055.1 GCA_021203185.1 Clostridiales bacterium | reverse complement strand
TGAGGTATTTTTCCAAGAAAATAGTGTTGCACTTGATTGACAACCTGCCGACCTCCATGAAAATTACAAATGTCAGAATCAACGGCATCGAAAATCCCCTGGGATACACCCTGGACGGCATGGTGTGTTCCTGGAACGTGTGCGATACGGCCAGCACCCGGCAGACCAACGCCGCCATTGAGGTCAGTGAAAGCTGTGACTTCACCGAGCTGCTCTGCAAAAAAGAGGGCGCGGACCTGAACCAGAGCGGCGAAACGCTGGAGTTCCCGCTGCGGCCCCGCACCACCTATTATTACCGGGTTCGCGTCGCCGGGGACGCCGGAGACAGCGCCGTCAGCGAGACTCAGACGCTGGAGACGGGTAAGATGGACGAACCTTGGAGCGCCAAGTGGATCGCCGCAGCGAAGGAGGATACCTTCCATCCCGTGATGACCAGGGCGTTTTCCGTGGAAAAACCCGTGGCCCGGGCCAGGCTTTATGTCACCGGCGTAGGGCTGTTTGAAGCGTACCTTAACGGAAAAAAGCTGGGGGAGGAATACCTGACCCCCTACGTCAGCGACTACGACAGCAGTATTCAGGTCATCACCATCCCGGTGGAGGAGTATCTGAGCGAACAAAACGAGCTGGAGCTGATGCTGGGCAAGGGCTGGTATATGTCCGTGTTCGGGCTGGCGCTCCAGGCCAACAACTACGGCGACCGGATGGCCGCCATCGCGGAGCTGCACATCGACTACGCCGACGGCAGTGAAGAAGTGCTTGCCACCGACGGAAGCTGGGAATACTACGGCTCCGATGTGGAGGACTCCGGCATCTACCTGGGCGAGACCCTGAACCGCCAGCTCTGGGCAGGCAAGGAGAACCCCAAAAAGCCTGTTGCGGTGCTGACCGACCCCGCCGCCGACCCAGGCGCTAAGAATCTGGACCTCTCCCACCTGATGGACCGCATCAGCCTTCCCGTGCTGGCTATGGAGAGTATTCCCGTGCAGGAGGTTATTCAGACCCCGGCAGGGGAGACGGTGCTGGACTTCGGCCAGAACTTCGCCGGGTTCGTGGAGTTCCAGGCAAACCTCCCTGCGGGGACGAAAGTTGTGCTGGACTGCGGCGAAATCCTGCAAAAGGGCAATTTCTACAACGGCAACTACCGGGACGCCCAGTCCCAGTTCATCTATGTCTCCGATGGCAGAGCGGAGACGGTGCGCCCTCACTTCACCTTCTTTGGCTTCCGCTACATCCGCGTCACCGGCTGGGTGGGCGAACTGAACGGCGCGGATTTCATCGGGCGGGTGGTTTACTCCGACATCCAGCGTACCGGATATATCACCACCAGCAATCCCAAAATCAACCGCCTGTACGAGAACACCGTCTGGGGACTGAAATCCAACTTCATCGACATCCCCACCGACTGCCCCCAGCGCAGCGAGCGGCTGGGCTGGACCGGCGACGCTCAGGTGTTCTCTCCCACCGCCAGCTACCACATGGACACCCGCGCCTTTTTCCACAAGTACATCAAGGACTTGAAGGACGAGCAAACCTATCTGGACGGCGGTATGCCCAACTTCACCCCCAACATCGGCCACCAGGAGACCGCCGGCAGCGTCTGGGGCGACATCGCCACCTTCCTGCCCTACACCCTCTACACCTACTACGGCGACAAAAACGAGCTGGCCTACGATTACCCCATGATGAAAGCCTGGGTGGACTACATCGACCGGCAGGACGCCCAGCGGGGCCGCACCTATCTCTTCGACTTCCTGGACACCTTCGGGGACTGGCTGGCTCTGGACGGCCCCACCCCCAGCAGCTTCAAGGGCAGCACCGACGACACCTATGTCTCCACCCTCTACTATTACCGCTCCACACAGATGGTGAGGGAGATGGCCCAGGTGCTGGGCAAGACGGAGGACGCCGCCCACTACGCCGACCTGGAGGCTCACATCAAGGCCGCCATTGACAACGAATACTTCACCCCCAGCGGCAGACTGGCCATCAACACCCAGAGCGCTGCCGTCATCGCCCTGAAATTCAACTTGGGCAGCGACCGGGACAAGCTCATCAGCCAGTTCAAAACCCGGCTCAAGCAGGACCTGAACCAGATCAAGGGCGGCTTCGTGGGCGCACCCCTGCTGTGTACCGTGCTGGCGGAGGCCGGACTGTACGAGGAAGCCTATGACTTCCTGCTGAAAGAGGGCTTCCTCAGCTGGCTCTACAGCGTCAACCTGGGGGCCACCACGGTTTGGGAGCGGTGGAACTCCGTCTTTGAGGACGGCACCATCAGCGACACCGGCATGAACTCCCTGAACCACTACTCCTACGGCTCGGTCATGGAGTTTGTCTATGCCTATGTAGCGGGCATCCGGCCCCTGACCCCCGGCTTTGGCCGGGCAGCCATTGCGCCTCACCCTGACATCCGTCTGAGCAAGGTGAGCTGCTCCTATGCCTCCGTCAACGGCGCCTACGTCTGCAACTGGGAAATCTGCCCTGACGGGCAGTTCAAGGCCCACATCGAGGTGCCCTTCAACTGCGAGGCGGAGGTCACGCTGCCCGGCGACCCGGCGGGGACGCAGACCCTCGCCGCCGGAGCCTACGACTTCCTCTATCAGCCGGAGCAGGATCTGCGCAAGCCCTACACCCGGCAGACCACCCTGGGACGGCTGGCCCAGGACCCCAACGCCATCGCGGTGTTGGGCAAATACACCCCGGCCCTGGCGGGCATCGCCATGTCCGGCAACCCGGAGATGGAGGCCAACACCCTGGAGGATATCTCCCACATGGGCTACCTGCCCTTCGACCCCCAGCAGTTGGAAATCGCCATTGGGGAGCTGGAGGATTTGGTCGTCGCGCCGTGAATTGAGCTGTTAGCTATTAGCTCCTAGCTTTTAGCTTGGTGGTGCTGCCTTTTAAGCGCTGCGCTTTTGGTTCGCAGTACCTGAAAAAACAGCTTATCAAAGGACGAATACAAAATAACACATTACCTGAATACGATTAAATTTGACCATCTCTCTTACTCAGCTTTAAGAGCATCCATATCGCCCTTAGCTCGATGGTGCTGCCTTTTAAGTGCTGCGCTTTTGATTCGTAGTACCTGGCTAGTAGCTAACAGCTAATGGCTAACAGCTTATCAATATTGACAGGAGGAAACAAAAATGGTTGATTTGAGAGCGAACCCGTTCTATCTGGACGACAAGGGTGTCGCCTGGGTGCAGGAGACCCTGGCCTCCATGACCGACGAGGAAAAAATCGGGCAGCTGTTCTGCCCCATTGGCGGCAACACCGAGGAGAACTTCCTCAAGGGCTTTGTGGAGGAATTTAAGCCCGGCGCCATGCTCTACCGGCCCATGCCTGCGGCGGAGGTGCAGAAAACCCACCGGCTGATTCAGGAGACCTCCCGCATCCCGCTGTTGTTCGGGGCCAATCTGGAATCCGGCGGTAACGGCATCTGCGCCGACGGCACCTATTTCTCTCGGCCCATGGGCGTGGCGGCCAGCGACGACCCGGTGAACGCCTATCGCCTGGGCGCAATCGCAGGCAAGGAGGCACAGGCCGTGGGCTGCAACTGGGCGTTCTCCCCCATCTGCGACCTGGATCTGAACTTCCGCAACCCCATCACCAACGTGCGTACCTTCGGCACTGACCAGGACCGCATCATCCGCTTCGTGAAGGAGCAGTTGAAGGGCCTGAGAGACAACGGCGTGGCCGCCGCCGTCAAGCACTTCCCCGGCGACGGCGTGGATGACCGGGACCAGCACCTGGCCGTCACCGTCAACAGCCTGAGCGTGGAGGAGTACGACGCCAGCTATGGCGCGATTTGGCAGGAGGTCGTCAACGCGGGGACCCTCTCCATCATGGTGGGC